>NZ_CP139145.1:2132504-2437148 GCF_034048115.1 Pseudarthrobacter sp. IC2-21
AACGCGCCGGCAACTGCCAAGCCTGAGATCGAAGTGATCGTTTTGCGTCGGCTGCCGGTTCGGTTCTGCGAACTCACAGACGGCCCTTCCTACTTGTTGCTGTTGCCCGGCGGCTCCATGGCCTGCCCGGGCACACTAAAAGTTTTACTACTCGGTGTAGAGCTTACCGCTCCGCCGGGCTTTTCGCCCACATGTCGGCGCCGTGCCTTCGTGCCGTTTCTGGCGGACGGAAAGCAGGCGCCGGCATCGGGCGAAAGGACCGGGTCAGTGGAACGAATCACCACATGCGCAGGAGCCTCCGGCATTGGGGTTGTCAATGGTGAAACCCTGCTTGGAGATGGTGTCTTCGAAGTCGATGCTCGCGCCACTGAGGTAGGGCACGCTCATCTTGTCCACGACAACTTCAACGCCGTCGTAGTCACGGACGGCATCGCCGTCCAGAAGACGCTCGTCGAAGTAGAGCTGGTAGATCAGGCCCGAGCAGCCGCCGGGCTGGACGGCAACACGGAGGCGGAGATCAGTGCGGCCTTCCTGCTCAAGCAGGCTGCGGACCTTCCCTGCAGCGACGTCGGTCAGTTTGACCTCGTGCGCGGCCAGTTCATCGCTGGCTGATGCTGCGGTTTCGGTGGTGTTCTCGTTGGTTGCGGTGCTCATTTGGCCTACCTTTGGACGGTCCTGGCGGCACCGCGTCAGCGGCGCCTGCCCCTACAGATACGGTATGGGCTATAGCTACATGCTACGTCGGTCAGACGCGTAGCTCTAACTCCAAACGTAACCGTTGGCGGATGGTTGTTGTTCCCGGCCTGGCCGCCCGGGAGAAGCTCACGCGATCCCGTCGGCGTTCAGGCGCGCCAGCAGCAACGCCTCGGCAACCACGGCGTTCTTGAAGTCGCCAATGTGAAGCGACTCGTTGGCGCTGTGCGCGCGTGAATCCGGGTCCTCCACGCCGGTCACCAGGATCTGTACGTCGGGGTAGACGTCCACCAGATCGGCAATGAACGGAATCGAACCTCCGATGCCCATTTCCACGGCAGGGACACCCCAGGCCTCGCCGAGCGCCCACATGGCTGTCTTCGCCGCGGCTGATGCCGTGTCGGCGAGGAACGAGTTGCCGCTCTCGCCGGGAGTGAACACGACTCTCGCGCCAAAGGGTGCATTGGCTTCCACGTGCCGCTGGACGGCGTCCATGGCCTCTTGGGGGTTTTGGCCCGGCGCCAAACGGAGGCTGAACTTGGCGCGCGCCCGCGGCAGGAGGGTATTGGATGCGACCTCAACTGCAGGCGCGTCAAATCCGATGATGGAGAGGGCCGGCTTGGTCCAGAGGCGGGCGGCGATACTTCCCGTGCCAGCCAGCCGTACGCCGTCGAGCACGGACGAATCCGAACGGTACTCCGCCTCCGTGAGGTCCACAGCGGCATTGTCATAAGAAACCAGACCCTCGATGGCCACGTTGCCGTCCGCGTCGTGGAGGGTGGCAATCAGGCGGGAAAGCAGGGTTGGAGCGTCAAGCACCGGGCCGCCGAACATTCCTGAATGCACGGCGTGGTCAAGCACCTGGACTTCAATGGTTCCGTCCACGAGGCCGCGCAGGCTGGTGGTCAGGGCGGGAACGCCAACCTTCCAGTTGCTCGAGTCTGCAACAACAATCACGTCGGCCCGCAGCAGTTCACGGTGCGCTTCAAGGAAGGTGCGGAACGTCGGCGAGCCCGCCTCCTCTTCGCCTTCGATGAAGAATGTGACACCGAGGCCGAACTCCTCGCCCAGAACCTCCGCCGCTGCAGTGTAGGCCGCAACGTGGGCCATGATTCCGGCCTTATCATCAGCGGCGCCCCGCCCATAGAGCCTTCCGTTGCGTTCGACGGCGGCAAAGGGCTCCGATTCCCACAGCGCGGGATCGCCGGGGGGCTGCACGTCGTGGTGGGCGTAGAGCAGAATGGTCTCCTTTCCTGCCGCGGCCGGCCGCCGTGCGACGACGGCCGGGCCGCCCGGAAGGCCGTCTGCCTTGTGGCTGCGCAGGATCTGGACATCGTCGAGTCCCGCCGCGCGCAGCAGGCCGGCCACGGCAGTTGCGCTGGCATCCAGCGGCGCCGGATCAAAACTTGGCCACGCGATGCCGGGTATGGCCACAAGATCCTTCAACCGGCTCAGGGTTGCGTCGAAGGAACGGGCTACGGCCTCGCGAAGTCCGGCCCCTTCGATGGACAGGAAGGACTGACCGGGAGTGCCGACGGCGTCGGGGGTTCTGGCGTCCGGAGGCGTATGTGCTGAATTGGGTGTCATGGCGATCACAATACCCGGGCGGAATGCAGGAGGCCGCAAGGTATTCTGTTCAAGTGTTCGGACGTAAAAAGGAAGCGCCTACGGCGCAGGAATCAATAGACCAGCAGGCCGCTGAAGCGGCAGCCCGGCAGGATGCCGCGTTGGGCAAGGGTGCGCCCACCCCCAAGCGCAAGGCTCAGGAAGCGGCCCGCAAGAGGCCGCTGGTACCGGAGGATCGGAAGGCGTCGAAGGCTGCTGAGCGGCAGGCTGTACAGGACCAGCGGGCCAAAATGCGCCAGGCACTGGACACCGGCGATGAGAAGTTCCTGCCGTTGCGTGACAAGGGGCCGCAGAAGCGTTTCGCCCGCGATTACGTTGACGCCCGCTTCAGCCTCGGCGAATACCTGATGTTCGGGGCCTTGGTGTTTGTGATTATTTCCCTGATTGTTCCCGCCTCCAGCGAGCAGATGGTCTATGTTCTGGGCGGCTTCTGGGTCATGTTCCTTGCCGTTTTTGTCGACGTTTTCATTCTGTCCCGCCAGTTGCGCAAAAAGCTGGCGGCGAAGTTCGGTGAGGTGGAGCGCGGCACCGTCTGGTACGGCTCGATGCGTTCGATGCAGTTCCGCAAACTGAGGCTGCCGAAGCCGCTCGTCAAGCGTGGTCAGTACCCCTCCTGACCGGCCAGCCCTGCACTATCAGCCCCTCGTAATGAAAGATCCCCGGCGGACGGACCGCCGGGGATCTTTTTGCCCTCTTAGCGCTCAGGTTTAACGCTCAGCCCGGCGCATCTTGGCCAGTTCGCGGTTGATCCGTGCTGCCCAGAACGGACCTTCATAGAGGAAGGCAGTGTAGCCCTGGACCAGGGTTGCCCCGGAGTCCAGGCGCTCCTGGACATCCTGCGCCGTTTCAACCCCGCCTACGGCCACGAGGGTGACCGCTCCCCCGGTGGCGTCCCTGAGCCGGCGCAGGACCTCAAGGGACCGCCGCTTTAACGGGGCACCGGAAAGGCCTCCGGCACCGCATGCTGCCACCTTGGCCTCGGGTGACTTGAGTCCGGTGCGCCCGATGGTGGTGTTGGTGGCGATGATTCCGTCCAGCTTCAGGTCCAGCGCCAGCTTGGCGACGTCGTCGATGTCCTCGTCACTCAGGTCCGGGGCGATCTTTACCAGCAGCGGGACGTGGCGGCCGGCAGCTTTGTCCGCCTCCTGCCCCACCGCCGCGAGCAACGGACGAAGCGTCTGGACATCCTGCAGGAGGCGAAGCCCGGGGGTATTGGGGGAGCTGACATTGACCACCAGATAGTCAGCCGCCGGTGCGAGGCTGCGTGCGCTGATCAGATAGTCGGCCACGGCGTCGTCAAGCTCCACAACCTTGCTTTTGCCAATGTTCACCCCGATCACCGGGCGAATGTTGGGGTGCTTGCGCTGGAGGGCCGCCCGTGCCGCCTTGAGGCGGGGTTCGACGGCGGCAGCGCCGTCATTGTTGAATCCCATTCTGTTGATCACGGCGCGGTCTTCAATCAGGCGGAAGAGGCGTGGCTTCTCGTTTCCGGGCTGTGCCTGACCTGTGATGGTGCCGACTTCGACATGACCGAAGCCGAGTTCAGTAAGGGCTTCGATGCCCAGTCCTTCCTTGTCGAAGCCGGCGGCAAGGCCGAACGGGGACGGGAAGGTAACGCCGAAGGCAGTGGTCTGCAGCGACGAAGCAGGTGCCGTAAACCGCTGGAGCAGCCGGCCCGCACCGGTGGTGTGGGCCAGTTTTACCCCGTTGAATCCGATCTTATGGGCGCGTTCGGCGTCCATCCATGAAAAGGCCAGCTTAAAGAAAGTCGGATATACGCGCATGGCTCTAGTTTTCCGTCTTGGGCGGTCCAGACCAAACCGGGCCCGTCACAGCCTGCTGCCCGGATACCATGAAGCCATGGACTGGCAGCCTGACATCCTCGGTGCCGGCTTCGAGGCGTGCACCTTCGAAGCCGCGGGAACCGACGCCGTCCGGCGGACCGCGACACTGGTTCGGTTTCGTCCCGGCAAGGTCGAGCCCGGCGCACCCGCTGCGCGCGCCGGCAGCCCGCAGCGACTGCGGCGGGCGGTGCTGTTCCTGCACGGCTGGAGCGATTACTTCTTCAACGCTGACCTGGCCCGCTTTTGGCACCGTAGCGGCTATGACTTCTACGCGTTGGACATGCACAACCACGGCCGCAGCTTGCGCCCCGGGACGCCTGGGGGCTACGTGGCAGACCTGGCCGACTATGACGCCGAAATCGGCGAGGCTGTGACCATGATCCGGGCCGACTCGGATGCCTGGGACCAGGATCTGACGCTCATGGGTCATTCCACCGGCGGCCTTGTGGCAGCCTTGTGGGTCAGCCGCCACCCCGCCGTGGTGTCGCATCTGATCCTGAACAGCCCGTGGCTGGAGATGCATGGCAGCTCACTGGTGCGCCTGGCAGCCTCCACGATGGTCAGGCCAGTGGCACGTTTCCGGCCCGAGGCCGTCCTGCGGCTCCCCGAACGGGGGTTCTACTGGCGGACCATCAGCAGTTCCGCCGATGGTGAGTGGACCCTCGACGACAGGTTTCGGCCGCCCATGGCTTTCCCGCTCCGCGCGGGCTGGCTTAGCGCCGTCTTGACCGGCCACGCCCGGGTGGCGCGGGGGCTCGGCATCGATATCCCCATCCTGGTGCTGCTCTCGCAGGGCAGCGCCAACGGCCCGTTCTGGACTGAAGAGATGAGGCGGACCGATGCGGTGCTGGACGTGGATATCATCGCTCTCCGGGCGCTCACGCTGGGCCGCACCGTCACGGTGGAGCGCATTGACGGCGCGTTGCATGACGTCTTCCTCTCCCCCGCTCCTGTGCGTGCCGACGCGTACGCGCGGCTTTCGAGATGGTTACGGGGTTACGCCACCCCTGAACCCGGGTCTGCAGGCCCCGGCACTGTGGCCCCGGGAACTGCGGGCCCCGGAGCCGACGCGTGAGCGCGCCCGGGCCTGACAGGGAACGGTTGCCCGCCACCGGCTCCGGTACGGCGACGGAGCCGCTTCCGGAGGGGGAAGCCTGCCCTTGGGCCGAAGATTTCCTGGGCCCCTCCTTTGAGTCCCGCCCGTTGCCTTTAAGGCCCGACGCCGAAGGTGCCGTGGTTGCCACCCTCATCCGGTCCGCAGCGCCGGCAGCGGGCGTGGCACCGGATGTGCCCCCTGCGGCGGACGGTCAGGCCAAGGTCCAGGTGGTGCTTTACCTGCACGGCTGGGCCGACTACTTCCTCCAAACCGAACTGGCGGAGCATCTCACGTCAGCGGGCTTCCACTTTTATGCCCTGGATCTGAGGAAGTTCGGGCGGAGCCTGCGGGAATGGCAGACGGCCGGCTACGCGACAAACCTCGATATTTACGATGAGGACATCAGCGCCGCAATAGCGGCGATCCGTGCCGACTTGTCGCCCGGGACCGGACCGGACGGGCCGCTGTCCGTGCACATGCTGGCCCATTCCCTCGGGGGCCTCATCGCCGCGCTATGGGCGGACCGTCATCCCGGCCAGCTGGCCTCGCTCATCCTCAATGCCCCATGGCTGGAGCTACAGGGCAGCAGCCTCGTGCGGAACCTCGCCATGCGCCTGGTGGAGCCGGTGGCCCGTGCGGACCCGAGGCGTCCCTTCCTCTTGCCCGAGATGCCCGGCTACTGGCAAAGCGTCAGCAGCGCAGCGCACGGTGAGTGGGAGCTCAATCCGGTGTGGCGGCCAGCCGCGTCGTTTCCCATCCGGGCCGGCTGGGTGAAGGCTGTGCTGGCCGGGCACGCCGCCGTGGCCAGAAGCCTGGACATCGCGGTGCCCGTTCTGGTGATGCTTTCAGACCGGACCAGGATTCAGCCTGAATGGTCCGAGGAACTGATGCATGCTGACGCCGTGATCGACGTCGAAGAGACCGCGTCACGGGCACTGCGGCTGGGCCGTAAAGTCTCCGTGTTCCGGTATCCCGGTGCCATCCACGACGTTTTCCTCTCCCAGCAGCGGATCCGTCAGGCGGCCTACCGGGATGTTGCCTGCTGGGTGGGGTCTTATCCCTGCGGGGAGGCTGCGTCCACAGCGCCGCCGTAACGCCGGTCCCGCTGGGCATAGATTTCCACCGCATCCCAGAGTGTCCGGCGGTCAACATCGGGCCACAAGGTGTCCATAAAGACGAACTCGGCGTACGCCGACTGCCACAGCAGGAAGTTGGAGAGGCGCTGCTCCCCCGAGCTGCGCAGGAACAGGTCAACGTCCGGCAGATCTGGTTCGTCCAGGAACCTTTGGATGGTCTTCTCCGTGATCGATCCCGGCTTCAGCCGGCCTGCCGCCACCTCTTCGGCGATGGCGGACACCGCATCGGTGATCTCGGCCCGGCCGCCGTAGTTAACACACATGGTTAAGGTGCATGTGCTGTTTGCCGCGGTGAACTCCTCCGCCTCTTCGAGCTCGCGGATAACCGATCCCCAGAGCCTGGGGCGGCGTCCGGACCACCGGACACGGACACCCCACTCATCGAGCTGGTTCCGCTGGCGGCGCAGCACATCCTTGTTAAATCCCATCAGGAAGCGGACCTCCTCCGGGGAGCGCCGCCAGTTTTCGGTCGAGAAAGCGTAAACACTCACATATTCAATGCCCAGCTCTATCGCTCCGGCCATCACGTCAAGCAGGGCCGGTTCTCCCGCTTTGTGACCCTCGATCCGGGGCAAACCGCGCTGGTTGGCCCAGCGGCCGTTGCCGTCCATCACAATGGCCACATGGCGCGGGATGAACTCGGCCGGGATCGCCGGCGCAACCGCGCCGGACGGGTGCGGATACGGAGCAATCACAGGGGAAGTCCGTGTCCGTGCAGGGTTCTTCTTTTTTCCCAGGGCCACTGTCAGCCACGCTCCACATGTTTGAGGGATTTTAGGACACGCTCAAGGTGCCATTGCAGGTAGGCAGCAACCAGCCCGGCAGCTTCGCGCCGGTGCGGTACGGCCGAACCGTCCGCGGTGGTCCAGTCACCGGTGAGAAGGGCACCGAGCAGCGAGACGGTCTCGGCTGCAGGCGCGGGCGATCCGGGCGGCCGGCAGTCAGCGCAGACCATGCCGCCGAGCGGAGCCGAAAAAGCGTTGTGCGGTCCAGGCGCGCCGCAGCGGGCGCAGACCGTAAAGCTCGGCGCCCACCCGCCGGTTGCGAGGGCCCGCAACAGGTACGAATCCAGAATCAGCCCCGGCGCATGGTCTCCGCGGCTGAGCGACGCCAGTGCCCCCACCAACAGGTTGTATTGGGCCGTGCCGGCTTCACCGTCGACGTCAGTCAGTTTCTCGGCTGTCTCGGTCATGGCCGCAGCAACCGTATAGCGTCCGTAATCCGCGGCAATCTCGCCACCGTAAGAGCCTTTGGCAACAGCCTGCGTGACAATGTCCAGCGTTTTTCCCGAGACCAGCTGCAGGTCCGCAACCATAAACGGCTCCAGCCTGGCCCCAAACTTGCTGCTGGTCCGCCGCACGCCCTTGGCAACCGCCCGGACCTGGCCGTGGTGCTTCGTCAGGAGGGTGATGATGCGGTCAGCCTCGCCCAGCTTGTGGGTACGCAGCACCACGGCATCATCGCGGTAGGACCGCGCAGCAAAGGATTGTTGGACCACGGTTAATCTTCGCACTGTGTTCCGGAAAGCCGGCAATGCCGGTGCGTTGCGCGCCGAAGTTCGGCGCGCAACGCTACTTCCGGATCAGGCGCGCGAATCCCGGATGGCCCGGTTGACTGCGGAAATGACGGCCTTCAACGAGGAGGTGCTGGTGTTGGCGTCCATGCCGACACCCCACAGGACCCGCTCCCCCACTGCGCATTCAACGTAGGCGGCAGCGCTGGCGTTGCCGCCTTCCGAGAGTGCGTGTTCGCTGTAGTCCAGAACCCGCACGTCCACGCCGTCGTCGTGCAGGATGCTCAGCAGCGCCGCGATGGGGCCGTTTCCGGTCCCGGTGCGGCGGACCTGGGCACCGTCCACGGTGAGGTTGGCGTGCAGGGTGGTCAGGCCGCCGTCGTCATTGGTTTCCGTGCTGAAGGAGCCCAGCGAATAACGTCCCCACTGGCCGTCCGGCTGGCCGGACGGCAGGTACTCGTCCTGGAAGATCTGCCAGAGCTGGGCACCGGTGACTTCACCGCCCACGGTGTCCGTCCGCTTCTGGATGACGCCGGAGAACTCGATCTGGGCACGGCGCGGCAGGTCCAGGCTGTGTTCGTTCTTGAGCAGGTACGCCACGCCGCCCTTGCCGGATTGTGAATTCACGCGGATGACGGCTTCGTAGCTGCGGCCCAGGTCCTTGGGATCAACGGGGAGGTACGGGACGGCCCAGGTGAAGTCGGCAACGTCCTTGCCTGCGGCGGCCGCGTCCCGCTCCAGGGCCTCGAAACCCTTCTTGATGGCGTCCTGGTGCGAGCCGGAAAACGCCGTGAAGACGAGGTCGCCGCCATAAGGGGTGCGTTCGGCCACCGGCAGCTGGTTGCAGTATTCGACGGTGCGGCGGATTTCATCGATGTTGGAGAAGTCGATCATCGGATCGATGCCCTGCACAAACATGTTCAGTCCCAGCGTGACCAGGTCCACGTTGCCGGTCCGCTCGCCGTTGCCGAACAGGCAGCCCTCGATCCGGTCCGCGCCGGCGAGGTAACCCAGCTCGGCCGCGGCCACACCGGTGCCCCGGTCATTGTGCGGGTGCAGGGAAAGAATGATGCCCTCGCGGGGGTGCAGGTGCCGGTGCATCCACTCGATGGAATCCGCGTAAACGTTCGGGGTGGCCATTTCCACCGTGGCAGGCAGGTTAATGATGACCTGGCGGTCTGCGGAGGCTTCGAACACATCCGCTATGGCGTTGCAGACCCGGGCGGCATACTCAAGTTCCGTTCCCGTGAAGGATTCCGGCGAGTACTCATAGGTGATGTGCGTGTCAACGAGGGTTTCCTCGTACTTCTTGCACAGCCGGGCGCCCTGCAGGGCAATGTCCAGGATTCCGTCCTCGTCCTGGTTGAACACCACGCGGCGCTGCAGGACTGAGGTGGAGTTGTAGAGGTGCACAATGGCCTGCTTGGCTCCCACCAGTGACTCGTAGGTGCGCTCGATCAGCTGCTCGCGTGCCTGGGTCAGGACCTGGATGGTCACGTCATCGGGAATGTGGTTTCCCTCGATGAGCTGCCGGACAAAGTCGAAGTCGGTCTGCGAGGCGGACGGGAACCCCACCTCGATCTCCTTGTAGCCCATCCGGACCAACAGGTCGAACATCTTCATCTTGCGGGCCGGACTCATGGGATCAATCAGGGCCTGGTTGCCGTCACGCAGGTCCACAGCGCACCAGCGCGGGGCCTTGGTGATGACTTTGTCCGGCCAGGTGCGGTCAGGCAGTTCGACGGTGATCTGGTCCTGGAATGGCAGGTACCGGTGGGCGGGCATTCCGGAGGGCTTCTGTGCGTTTTGCATTACTATCGGGGCCTTTTCTGTGGTTCAAATCTGAAAGGGTGGCCGGGCAACACAATCTCCGCGACGAGGGTGGGCCTTGAGCTAGATCGCGTCTGAGGCCTCGCCGCGGCAGCTAAGAAGAAGCAGGTCTGCGCGCACCATTTGAGAGTAACACGCGTGCGTAAGATGAAGGAGCACCACCTCCAGCAACGTCCACCATGCAGACGCCGCAGCCGGTGCAAGCGCCAGCTGGGGCACGCCACACAAAGGAGCCTCTGTGCCCATCTCGGGGATCGATCTGTCCAACATTGACCACACCGTCCGGCCGCAGGATGACCTGTACCAGCACGTCAACGGGACGTGGCTCAAAGCCACCGAAATTCCTGATGACAGGCCCCTGGAGGGAACGTTCACGGCACTGCGTGACGGCGCGGAAATCGCAGTCCGGGACATCATCGGGGAAGCAGCCGCCAAAGGGGCGGCCGCCAGCGGCATAGAGCGGAAAGTCGGCGACCTGTACAACAGTTTCATGGACGAGGCCACGGTGGAGGCCAAGGGCATGGATCCCATCCGCGCCCGGCTCGGCGACGTCTTTGCCACCACGTCCGTGGCGGGCCTCATGGCGCTGGCCGGAAGACTCTTCCGCTCCGACGTATCGGGGCTCTTCTACATCTACCCTGCGCCGGATGCCGGGAATCCGGACCGCGTGCTGCTCTACACCGGGCAGGGCGGCCTGGGCTTGCCCGATGAGTCGTACTACCGTGAAGAGAAGTTCGCGCGCATGGTTGCGGCCTACCAGGCGTATGTCCGGAACATGTTTGCCCTGGCCGGGGTGGAAGACGCCGAACAGGCCGCGGGTCGCGTGGTTGCCCTCGAAACCAGCCTCGCTTCCCACCACTGGGACAACGTCACGCTTCGGGACCCGCAGAAGACCTACAACCTGAAGTCCTCCGAGGAGGCAGCCGCACTGTTCCCGCTCCTGGGCACGTGGTTCGAGGCCGCCCGCATCGACGCCGACAAACGGGCCGAGATTGTGGTGAGCACTCCTGACTTCTTCAGTGGGGCGGCGGCCCTGCTGGAGTCCGAGCCGCTGCCTGTGTGGCAGGAATGGCTGGCGCTGCGCGTCATCAACGCCGCCGCACCGTACCTTTCCGCGGAGTTCGTGGACGCCAACTTTGCCTTCTACGGGACAACCATCAGTGGTACGCCCCGTAACAAGGACCGCTGGAAGCGTGCTGTGGCCGTCGTGGAGGCCGCCCTTGGGGAAGCCGTGGGCCAGATCTATGTGTCCAAGCATTTCCCCGAGTCGCATAAGGCACGGATGCAGACCCTCGTGGCCAATCTGATCGAGGCCTACCGGCAGAGCATCACCGGGCTGGACTGGATGGGCGAGGACACCAAAGCCGAGGCACTCCGGAAATTGGGTGCGTTCCGGGCCAAGATCGGCTACCCGGATAAGTGGATCGATTACTCGGCAGTGGAAATCGATCCCGCCGATCTCCTCGGCAACGTGGAGCGGGCCCATAATGCCGACGTCGACCGTCACCTTGATGAGGTCGGCAAGCCGGTGGACCACGATAAATGGCTCATGACCCCGCAAACGGTGAACGCTTACTACCACCCGATGCTCAACGAAATCGTCTTCCCCGCAGCCATCCTGCAGCCGCCGTTCTTTACGGCCGACGCTGACGACGCTGTGAACTACGGTGGGATCGGTGCAGTGATCGGTCACGAGATCGGCCACGGTTTTGATGACCAGGGCTCGCAGTTCGACGGCAGCGGGGCGTTGCGGAATTGGTGGTCCGAGGATGACCGCAAGGCATTTGAAGAGCGCACGGCGAAACTGGTGGCCCAGTTCGACGCCCTGTCCCCGTATGCCGCCCCGGGGCACAACGTCAACGGCAAACTGACGCTGGGCGAAAACATTGGCGACCTTGGCGGCCTGACCATCGGGTACAAGGCCTACCTCCTGAGCCTCGACGGCCAGGAGCCTGAGGTCCTGGACGGGCTGACCGGGCAGCAGCGCTTCTTCGCGTCCTGGGCAGCAGGCTGGCGCCAAGTCATTCGTCCCGAGGAAGCCATCCGCAGGCTCGCCACGGATCCCCACTCCCCCAACGAGTTCCGGACCAACGCCATCGCCAAAAACCTCGATGCTTTCCATGAGGCTTTCGACGTGACCGAAGTGGACGGCATGTGGATGGCCCCGGAAGCGCGCGTCAGCATCTGGTAGTTCCCACCGCAGCCCGATAGGCCGCCGAAGAGAACGCAGCGCACAAAAGAGGCGGGGCCGGTGGCCCCGCCTCTTTTACTGCACCCGGGTCCTCTTTGAGTGCACCCGCGTCAGCGGACGATCAGGTAGGGATTTGCCTGTTGGCAACTCTTGTCACCGGCGGTCTGATTGACGATGTCTTCCGGCAGGGCCACCGGGCCGCCGCCGGCCCCGTAGGTGACGCCAGTGGTGAAGTCGGTGCCGAGATAGGCCTGCACTCCGGCCACACCGGGAGCGGACTGAACCTGGGCGGCCGGAATGCCCAGCAGGGCGGCCACATCAGCGGCAACGTCCTCAAAGCCGGTCCCGTAGTACACCGCGCTTTGCGTCACCGGCGTCGCGGCAAACTGACCTGTCTGTGTGAAGCCGCCGGCCACGAGTGCCTGCACTATTTCCTGGGCGCGGCCCGGCACGCCGCTGCCGTTGGCAACGGTGACGGGCTGGATGGCCTTGTTGTACGACGGAACGGGCGGCGCGGTTTCTGTTGGCGCCGCGGAGGGCGTGGTTGTTGCCGGCGGTGCCGTGGGGTTTGTGAGGTCCACGTCGTCCCGGAGCGCCTTGAACAGCTGGGAACCTGCCGGTTCGGCGATCTGGAGCCGGTTGGGATCTGAAACAGCCGGCGTCGTGGGTACTGCCACAAAAGCCACCTTGCTGATGTCGATGTCCTTGAGCCGGTTGCCTATGGTGAGTAGCGACGGCACGGAGGCGAGACCTTCGTCCACGGTGAGGTTCTGGGTGACGGTGTCCGCGATGGTCAGCATTTTCGCCGGGTTGGACAGGGTGCCGTCGTCTTTGATTTTCCGGGTGAGGGATGACAGGAATCCCTGTTGGGCCTTGATTCGCCCCAGGTCCCCGCCGTCGGCAAAGGCGTGCCGGGTGCGCAGGAACGCGAGTGCCATTTCCCCCTGCACGGACGAGGTTCCGGCCGGGAGCCGGAGGTGTGAGTCCGGGTCGTAGACGGCGTCGCTGATGCAGACGTCCACACCGCCCACGGTGTTGGAGAGTTCCTTGACCGCGTTGAAGTCAGCCATCATGAAATGGTCCACCTTCAGGCCGGTCAGTTTGTTGACTGTGTCCACGGCACAGCCGATGCCGGCGAGTGACATTGCCTCGTTGATCATCACGCCGCTGAGGGCGGGATAGGACAGTTTTGTCTTCTGGTCGGTGCACTGCGGAATGTCCACCAACAGGTCCCGCGGGAAACTGATGACGCTAACGCGTTTGTTATCGGCGGAGATGTCCATCAGCATCATGACATCGGACTTGCCGTAACCCTTGGAGTCTTCCACCGAGCCATAATCGGCGTTCTTGCCGTCCCGGGTATCAGAGCCCAGGATCAGAATCTGCAACCTGCCCGTTGAATCGCTGCCCGTGCCGGCGGTGTCGTCCCCCGCACTGAGCGGTGCGGTGGTGATGTTCGACTGGAGGCGGAAGTACCAGTAACCGGCGAAGCCGAGGCCGCCGAGCAAGGCAATTGTCAGGACGGCAGTGGTCACCTTCAACCATGCGGGCATGCGCCGCTGTCCCCCGAGGTGCCGGGCTACGCCGACGGCGCTGGCGTCCGCGTGCCGGGATACCGGACCGCCGGCAGACACGTCAGCTCCGGACTCGCGATTGTCGCGGCTTTGCCCCATGTGGTGTACCTTCCTCGAATATTTGAATCCGGTCTATTTTAGTTGCCATTTCTGGGAACTTCCCGTTGACCGGCCGGGGCAGGGCGCGCCGCTGGGTCAGAAACCCAGCTTGACCAGCTGTTTAGGGTCCCGCTGCCAGTCCTTGGCGACCTTCACGTGGAGGTCCAGGTAGATGCGGGCGCCCAGCAGCGCCTCAATGGCCTTGCGGGCATTGGTGCCCACCTCGCGGAGCCTGGCGCCGCCCTTGCCGATGATGATGGCTTTCTGGGAAGGGCGCTCCACGTAGAGATTGACCCGGACATCCAGGAAGGGCCGATCCTCCGGCCGGCCTTCACGCGGGACTATTTCATCGACGACGACGGCCAGGGAGTGCGGCAACTCGTCGCGGACGCCTTCCAAGGCCGCCTCCCGGATGAGTTCGGCGATCATCACGGCTTCCGGTTCGTCCGTCAGGTGCCCGTCGGGGTATAGCGGAGGCGACGGCGGCATATGGCTGATGAGTACATCCGTGAGGGTGCTCACTTGGAAGCCGTCGGCAGCGGAGACCGGAACGATGTCCTTCCAGCCGTCTTCGCCCAGAACCTCCCGGCCCAACGCGGCTACGGCGAGCAGCTGCTCGGTGAGGGCCTGCCGGTCCACCAGGTCTGCCTTGGTCACAATGGCAATGAGGGGCTTGCTGCCGAGCTGTGCCAGCTGGGCAGCGATGTATTTGTCGCCGGGGCCGATTTTCTCGTTGGCGGGGAGGCAGAAGCCGATCGCGTCGACTTCCGCCAGGGTGTCAGCCACCAGGTCGTTGAGCCGCTTGCCCAGCAGGGTGCGGGGACGGTGCAGCCCCGGAGTGTCGACGAGGACCAGTTGGGCGTCCTCCCGGTGGACGATGCCCCTGATGGTATGCCGCGTGGTTTGCGGCTTCGCGGAGGTGATGGCGACCTTTTGCCCCACCAGGGCGTTCGTCAGGGTGGATTTCCCCGCGTTGGGCCGTCCTACCAGGACCGAAAACCCGGCCCGGTAACCGCCGTAGTCCGGTGTGTCAGAGCCGTGGCCGGCCGGCCGGTTATTTTTCTTGCTCACGTGGAACTCCCTGCTGGGTTGCGTTCGCCTCGTCAAAGAGGTCTTCAAGGTCAGTGTCTATCTTTGGAACAGCAGCTGCAATGATGTGGCTGACCCGGTTGCGCCGGCCTTCCAGCCGTTCTGCGCGCAGCGAGATGCCGTCCACCTCCACGTGGCTGCCAACGATCGGCACCCGGCCCAGGGCCTTGGCCAGGAGGCCGCCCACGGTGTCCACTTCGTCATCATCGAGCTCGATGTCGAACAGTTCACCGAGGTCGTCAATGCTCATGCGTGCGCTGACGCGGTAGGCGCCGCCGCCGAGGGCCACGGCTTCAGCGCTTTCGGTGTCGTATTCGTCCACAATTTCCCCGACGATTTCCTCGATGAGGTCCTCGAGTGTCACCAGGCCGGCCGTGCCACCGTATTCGTCGATGACGATGGCCACGTGGGTGGATTCCTTCTGCAGCTCCCGCAGCAGCTCGCTCACCGGTTTGGACTCCGGGACGTACCTGACTTCACGGGCCAGCGCTTCAACCGGCGGCGGTTCGTCATCAGGTCCCAGCTCGTGCAGCGTGGCGGCCACGTCCTTGAGGTAGACGATTCCGAGGATATGGTCGGTGTCGTCGCTGATGACGGGGATGCGCGAGTAGCCGGACCGCAGGAACAGCGACATTGCCCGGCGAAGGCTCGAACCGGCGTCGATGCTGAGGATGTCTGTCCTGGGGACCATAACGGCGCGCACCAGCGTATCGCCGAAATCAAAGACGGACTGGATCATTTCCGCTTCGTTGTCTTCGATCATGTCCGACTCGGAAGCCCGGTCCACAAGTTCGCGGAACTCCTGCTCACTGAAGAACGCATCGTCTCCCGCCGGCGCACCCGGTGCCGCAGCGCTGCCGATCGCCACGAGCCACCTCGGGATCGGGCCGAGGATCCAGGTGAGGAACCGGATCAGGGGCGCCGTGTACCGGACCACGGCGCCCGAATGCAGCCTGCCGATCTGGCGCGGCGAGACCCCGACGATGACAAACCCCAGCAGCGCCATGATGCCCGTGGCGGCCAGGCCTGCCAGCCAGACGTTGTCCAGGAGGCTGTGCAGGAGCACGGCGACGGCCACGGCGGACGCCATCTCGAACCAGATCCGCCAAAACCGCAAAGCCCTGATATGCGCCACCGGCTGGGCCAGGATGCGCCGCATGGCGTTGCCCTTGCTCTTGACGAGCGCCTCCTCGGCGTCATGCCGGGGAAGGAAAGTGAACGCGGCGTCGGCAGCAGTAAGTAAGGCGGCGGTGCTAAGAAAAACCAGGGCCATGCCAACAAGGAGCAGGGGCGTCACTGCGTGGTCTCGGCGGGTGCGTCTTTGCCCGTGAACCCGGAGAGCAGCTGGCGCTGGAGGCCAAACATTTCCTCCTTCTCCTCCGGCTCGGCGTGGTCATAGCCCAGCAGGTGGAGAATGCCATGCGTGGTCAGGAGCAGCATCTCGTCCTGCAGTCCGTGCCCGGCGTTGGCGGCCTGCACCTGCGCTACCTGGGGGCATACGGCAATGTCGCCGAGCATCCCCTGCGGGGTGGGCCGGTCCGGGGTACCTGGCGTGAGCTCGTCCATGGGTACCGAGAGAACGTCCGTCGAGCCGGGCTCGTCCATGAGTTCGATGTGCAGTTTTTCCATGGCCGGTTCATCCACCAGCAGGATGGACAGTTCCGCCTGGGGGTGAATGTACAGCTGTTCAAAAACGTACCGGGACAGGGCCACGAGCTCCGCTTCGTCAACTTCGATGCCGGATTCGTTATTCACTTCGATGCTCATGCGCGTTCCGTCCGCTTCTCACGGCTTACCGAGTGTTTGACTTTGTTCCGCTGGACATTGTCCCAGATGCTGTAGGCCCGAACGATGTCCCCCACCAGGCGGTGACGGACCACGTCAGTGGAATCCAGCACGGAGAAGTTGACGTCCTCAATGCCCTGCAGGATTTCCTCCACGATGCGCAGCCCCGAACGCGTCCCGAACGGAAGGTCCACCTGGGTGACGTCGCCGGTGACGACCATCTTTGAGCCGAAGCCCAGCCGGGTCAGGAACATCTTCATCTGTTCCGGGGTGGTGTTTTGTGCCTCGTCAAGGATGATGAACGCGTCGTTCAGGGTCCGCCCGCGCATATAGGCAAGCGGGGCAACTTCGATGGTCCCGGCGGCCATGAGGCGCGGAATCGATTCGGGGTCCATCATGTCGTGGAGCGCATCATAAAGCGGACGCAGGTAGGGATCGATCTTGTCACTGAGGGTGCCGGGCAGGAACCCCAGACGTTCACCGGCTTCGACCGCCGGCCTCGTCAGGATGATGCGGCTGACTTCCTTCTGCTGCAGCGCCTGGACCGCCTTCGCCATGGCCAGGAAGGTTTTTCCTGTCCCGGCGGGGCCGATGCCGAAGATCACGGTGTTGGCATCGATGGCGTCAACATAGTTCTTCTGGTTCAGCGTCTTGGGCCGGATGGTCTTTCCCCGGCTGGACAGGATGTCATGGGTGAGGACGTCAACAGGGTTCTGCAGGGACTGGCTGCGGAGCAACGCCACGAGCTGCTGCAGTACTGCGGGGCTGATAACGGTTCCCCGGGCCACAAGGCCGCGCACTTCATGGAGCAGGCGCATGATGCGGGGAACCTCGTCCGCCGGACCGCTGATGGAAAGTTCGTTTCCGCGGACGTGGAAGTTTACCGCCGGGAACTTTTCTTCGATGTACCGCAGGGCCTCATCATGACTGCCGAGAGACTGGACCATCTGATCGGAGTTGTCAAAGAGCACCACCTCCGTCCGGACACCGGGAAGTGAATGGGGAAATTCCCCGGCGGCGCGCTCAGTGTTCAGCCTGCGCTTTCCGTTCGTTGATTCAGTCATGGTGCTGGCCCGCGGGCCCGTGATCTCCTCCGGTTCGGACTTGGTACCGCCGGTTGCTGCGTGAGCGGCCTGTTGCCGAGCACGCCGGAGCCAGCGTTTCCTTCCATCTTACGCCAGCAGGGCACTGGCGGCGGCGACCCGGGACGCCATGTAACAGGCGTTTCCAGGGACCCGGCTGCCCGATCGCCGGCGGTGTTAGATATCAACTTCATATCAGCCGCATATCGTTCCCGTTGCAGTTGGGACAGGGAGGAGTTTTGGGCCCTTTCCGGCGGCCTCGCTATGCCATGCTTGAAGTCCAGCCGTCCGGGGACCGGCTTACCGGGGCCCTGCCCCATCATTCGCAGCCAGGAAGGACACGGGCTATCAGAGTGCCGGAAACACCCGACACCCGCACGGCGGAGCATGCCGTGCGGCCGTTGCGCACGCGGGCTGTCCTGGTCCTTTTTCCGGCCCTCCTTCTCCTGACCGGCTGTATTGCAGATCCCGGCCCCCAGCCCACCCTGACGGCGAACTCCACCGCGGCCGCCACCGGCTCACCTGGAGCGGCCTCTACGAGCGCACCCCTGGAAACCACCCAGTCGTCCAACAAAGCGCCCGTGTATTGGATTGGCCGCAGTAACGGCAGCGTCTATCTTTACCGGGAGTTCCGGGATGTCCCGGAGCAGGAAAACCCGGTCACCCGTGCACTGCGCGCCATGATGTCCGAAAAGCCCCTCGACCCGGATTACTTCACTCCCTGGCAGAGCCCCACTGAGCTGGCAACGTCAATCTCGGGAAAGAATGTCATTACCGTTGATGTCTCGGCGGATGCCTTCAACAGCAATCTCGACGCCGACATGGCAGTTCGTGCCATCCAGCAGTTGATCTTCACCGCAACTGCGGCTGCGGCCAGTTCCGGGCTCATCGATTCGGGTCAGCAGATTCAGGTGCGGGTCCTGGTAGACAGCCATACTGATTATGTGGCCTTCAACCATGTCAGGTTGGGTGCCCCGATGTCCCGGGCGGCCGGCATGGTGGCGCCCGTGTGGATCATCGATCCCCAGGAAGGCACCGAAGTTCCTACCGGCAGTGTGAAGATTACGGGCCGCAGCACGGTGCCGGGGGGCAAGCTGAGGTGGCAGATCCTGCGGTCCGCGGGGAACGCCGACAAGTCGGCGTACCTGACCGGTGAGACAACAGCCGGGGCTGATTCGGCGCAGTCCGGGCTCTTCACGCTTTCGCTCAGTCTCCCGCCGGGAACCTACGAGCTCCGCGTGTGGCAGGCGGATGGCAGCAGCGGCCAGGAACTGAACGTGGACACACGAAAGTTCAACGTCAAGTAGCGGTTGGTTCAGGCGGGCCAGTCAGTTCAGGACGTCGGGGCATTCAGGCGGCCCAGCACGTCGCTCGCAAGCACAACCGCGGCGGGTCCGGCCGTGGAGGATCTCAGGACGTGGTTGCCCAGGAGCGCCGTCACGGCACCCACATCGCAGAGCCTGGTGACTTCCCGGGGACTGATCCCACCCTCCGGACCAACGATGAGCAGAATTTCCCGGGGACCCTGGCCCGCGGGCAGTCCTGCCTGCCAGGCCTCCAGCACCGATCGCAGCGGACGGACGGCGTCTTCGTGCAGGATCACGGCAAGGTCCGCTGCGGCCACGGCGGCAACCAGGCCCGGGGTCTCGACGACGGCGCGCACCTCCGGGATCCAGGCCCGGCGGGCCTGTTTGGCGGCGGCCGTGACGACAGACTGCCATTTGGCGTGGGCTTTCGCCGCGCGCTCACCCTTCCAACGGACAATTGAACGTTCCGACTGCCAGGGAACAACGGCGTCGATGCCCAGTTCAGTGGCCGTTTCGATGGCGAGTTCATCGCGGTCACCTTTGGCCAGTGCCTGGACCAGGACCAGCCGGATGCCCGGCAGGTCCTCCATGGCCAGCTTGGTGCATTCAACGGTGAGTTCCGACGGCGAGGTGGAAACAACCGTTCCAGTAAGTCGCCTGCCTGCACCGTCGGCAATGTCCACGGACTCCCCCGGCGCCAGTCGCTTGACTGTAACCGCATGGCGCGCTTCAGGGCCTTGAAGGGTGAACCGGGCCCCCGGCACCAGCTGGTCCAGCGACCCGGCGCCGCTGAAGAAGACTGGGTTACTCACTGCTAGAGGTTACCGAACCGGTCCCGCAGCTTGGCGAAGACTCCGCCGCTGGCCGTCAGCTTGCCTTCAGTGAACTGCTCACCCCGCAGCTTGGCGAGCTGACGCAGCAGGTCCTCCTGCGCCTGGTCGAGCTTCGAAGGCGTCTCCACCTGCAGGTGGACCAACAGGTCACCGCGGCCGTAGCCACGAAGATGCGTTACGCCCAGTCCGCGCAGCGTGATGACCTCACCGGACTGGGTGCCGGCTTTGACGTCGATTTCCTGCAGCCCGTCGAAGGTTTCCAGGGACACTTCCGTGCCCAGGGCGGCCGCGGTCATGGGGATGTGCAAAGTCGCGTGCAGGTCATCGCCGTCGCGGACAAAGGTGGGAT
This sequence comes from Pseudarthrobacter sp. IC2-21, assembly GCF_034048115.1. NCBI lineage: Bacteria > Bacillati > Actinomycetota > Actinomycetes > Micrococcales > Micrococcaceae > Pseudarthrobacter > Pseudarthrobacter sp. IC2-21. The sequence goes on from NZ_CP139145.1 coordinate 2,152,552, forward strand.
CGTTGTTGACCCGGATTTCAACGTAGAGGTCACCGGCAGGTCCGCCGGCAGGTCCGGCCTCGCCCTGACCGGAAAGCTGGATCCGGGTGCCTGTTGCCACGCCGGCAGGCACTTTGATGGTGAGTGACCGGCGGCTGCGGATGCGGCCCTGGCCGTTGCACTCATTGCAGGGGTCCTTAATGACGGTTCCGAAGCCCTCGCAGGTGCCGCAGGGGGCGGCCGTCATGACCTGGCCCAGGATGGAGCGCACGGCCCGCTGGACCTGGCCGCTGCCACCGCAGATATCGCAGCGTTCAGGGTGGCTGCCCTCACGGCAGCACGAACCGTTACAGGTGGGGCAGGTGACGGCGGTATCCACTTCGAGCTTGCGGTTGACGCCGAAAACGGCGTCGCGCAGTTCGATCCGGACACTGATCAGCGCGTCCTGGCCGCGGCGGACCCGGGAGGCGGGACCCGAGGACCCGCCCGCACCGAAGAACGTATCGAAGATGTCCTGGAACGCGAACCCCTGGCCGGCGTAGGACCCGCCGCCGAAGCCGTTGTCAGTACCGTTTTCGTTGCCGGTGGTGTCATATACACGGCGCTTCTGGGGGTCCGAAAGGACCTCGTAGGCGTGGGTGACGGCCTTGAAGCGGTCCGACGCATCGTCCCCGGGGTTAACGTCCGGGTGAAGGGTGCGGGCCAGCTTGCGGTAGGCCTTCTTGATCTCTTCTCCGGTGGCTTCCGGCGAGACCCCGAGGACGTCGTAGTGGCTGCTCAAAGTTCGTATCTCTTCCCTGTTGTACTGCCGGCGGCGGTGCTGCCGGCACTGCTCTTCGTGCCTGGGCCGGCTGTTAAGGGCCCAGAATTCTTGACAGATAACGGGCTACTGCCCGCACTGCGGCCATGGTGGTGGGATAGTCCATCCGGGTGGGCCCCAGGACACCAACCTTGGCGGTGCTGTCCGGTCCGTAGGCGGTGGCCACCACGGAAGCTTCGGCGAGCCCGTCGTACGGGTTTTCCCGGCCTATGCTCACGGTCACGCCGCGCGGGTCCTGCGCCATGTCGCTGAGCAGGCGGAGCAGGACTACCTGTTCCTCCAGTGCTTCCAGGACAGGACCGATGCTGAGCGGAAAATCCACATTGGACCGGGCAAGGTTCGCGGTGCCGGCCATCACCATGCGGTCCTCCCTGCTGCTGTGGGCGAGCGTCTCCAGTCCATGGGCCAGCGCCTGGGCAGCTGCCCGCTGGCCCGGGGCGACGGAGGACACCACGCCAGGCAGGGACTGGGCCAGCCGGCTCAGCGGTGTTCCGGCCAGCGAACCGAGGAAGTGTGTCCGCAAAGCGGCGATGGCATCCTCGCCGAGGTCCTGGCCGACGTCGATTACACGCTGTTCCACCTTGCCGGTGGTGGCGATCAGCACCAGGAGGACCTGGCGTGGTGCCAGAAGGACAAATTCGATGTGGCGGATGGTGGCCCGGCTCAGGTGCGGGTACTGCACCACTGCCACCTGGTTGGTCAGCTGGGAAAGCAGCCTGACTGTCCTGTCCAGGACGTCATCCAAGTCATCCGCACCCTCCAGCAGCGACTGGATGGCCTTCTTCTCCGCCGGGGACAGAGGTTTGACGGCCGAGATCTGGTCCACAAACAGCCGGTAGCCCTTGTCCGTGGGGATCCGGCCCGCACTGGTGTGCGGAGCGGTAATCAGGCCCTCATCTTCCAGGGCGGCCATGTCGTTCCGGATGGTGGCGCTGGACACGCCGAGGTGGTGGCGCTCAACCAGGGCCTTGGAACCAACAGGCTCCCGGGAGTGCACGTAGTCCTCCACGATGGCCCGCAGTACTTCCAGTTTGCGCGGCTCGCTCACACTCCACCTCCATCCAGGATTGCCGTTCACTGCTTAGGTATTGGTCGCGGTTCGTTAGCACTCGACATGCCTAAGTGCTAACAGTCTAATATGACTCGCCCCGTTGTTAGCATTGGTACCGCTCCGGGCGAACATTCGGCGGCACGATCTAGCGCAAGGTGGAATGAATCCATGCAGTACCAGAACTGGGGTCCTCAGGAGATTGCCGCGCCGGTCCGGAGCGAACTCCCCGAAGTGCCAGTGGAGCGCGGCATGGTCATCGAAGACGCCCAGTCCGGCTGGGTCGGAGCGGTGACCCGGGTGGAGAAGTCCGGCGGCATGCACGTGGTTGCCCTTGAAGACCGGCGCGGCAAATCGCGGTCCTTCAAGCTGGGCTTCGGCTTCCTCCTCGAAGGCCAGCCCATCAGGCTGATGCCCCCGGCGCCCAGGCAGAACGCGGCCGTGCCGGCTGGACGCACGGCGTCCGGCTCGGTCAGCGTGGCGGGCCAGCGTGCCCAGGTGGCCAAGGCAAGCAGGATCTGGGTGGAGGGAAAGCACGACGCCGAACTCGTGGAAAAAGTGTGGGGTGACGATCTGCGGGTGGAGGGCATCGTCGTCGAGCCTTTGCACGGCATCGATGACCTCGCGGGGGCGGTGGCCGAATTCGGTCCCGGGCCCAACCGGCGGCTGGGGATCCTGGTGGATCACCTGGTACCGGACTCCAAAGAGTGGCGTATCGCCGCCGGGGTGATGGCGTCGAAGGGTGCCGCCGGGAACGTGCTGATTGTCGGGCACCCCTACGTTGACGTGTGGCAGGCGATCCGCCCTGCGGTGCTGGGCATTGAACAGTGGCCGGTGGTACCCCGCGGTCAGGATTGGAAAACCGGCATCCTTGCGGCATTTGGCTGGCCGCACGCCACGAAGGAAGACATCGGCCTGGGCTGGCAAAAACTGCTGGGCGCGGTCCGCAGTTACGCGGACTTGGAAGCGTCGCTGCTCGGGCGGGTGGAGGAGGTCATCGACTTCCTGACGGCGCCGTGACCCCTGGCGCCTCGCCCGCTGCCGGGCTGTTCCGGCCCTGGCCCCTGCGGACGACGGCAGCATTTGGCGGCACAACAAGTATTCTTGGTAGTGCGGAGGCTGTTCCTGCATCAGCCCGGCATTCTCCACATCAGCACGATTGCACTTTCGAAGGATGAAACCGTGGCACAAAACGCACGCGAGCACCGGGACGACCAAGGCCGTTCCGAGTACCAGGGCGTCCCCGCAAACGCGTTGCCCCTCACTGCCAGCGAGGACCGGCAATGGGCCACACTGGCACACTTTGGCGGGATCCTCGGTTGTGTACCGTCCCTGCTGATCTACCTGATCTTCCGTGAACGCGGACCGTTCACCGCACAGGAATCCAAGGAAGCGCTGAACTTCAGCCTGCCGCCCACCATCGCGGCGCTGGTGGCCAATCTTTTGGTCTTTATTCCGGTGGTGGGCAACATTTTTGCCGTCATCGCCACCCTCATCTGGATTGCACTGACCTGCTTCTCGGTGTCCGCCGGCATCCATGTCAACAAGGGCCAGCCGCACCGTTACCAGTACAACCTGCGCTGGATCAAGTAACTGCAACGCGAGGTCACTTCGCGCCCGATAATCGCATCGGGCCGGAAGTGACCCCGCGTTGATTTGGCCAGGCTAGTCGGGCAGGATCCTGCGGACCACTGCGTCCGCCAGGAGGCGGCCCTTCAGGGTCAGCACGAGCGTTCCCCTGATGGCGGCCGGCGCGTCAACGAGGCCCTCGGCCATGAGCCCGGCCACGGCGCGGCGTCCCGACTCCCCCAACGTTGCGATGGCGAGCCCCGAAACGAGCCGCGCCTCCAGCATGACGCGCTCCATTTCCCGCGTTTCGGCGTCGAGCGTTTCCCTGCCCGCCGCCGGCGAGAGCCCCTGGGCAAGCCGCCCGGCGTAGGCGGTGGGGTGCTTGACGTTCCACCAGCGCACGCCGCCCACATGCGAGTGCGCTCCCGGGCCGATGCCCCACCAGTCATCTCCGCGCCAATAGGCGAGATTGTGGCGGCAGGCCTGCTCCGGCGTCCGCGACCAGTTGCTGACCTCATACCAGCTGAGGCCTGCTTCGCCGATGAGTTGATCAGCGAGTTCGTACTTGTCGGCGTGGTCGTCGTCGTCGATGCCCGGGACGTCGCCCCGGCGGATCTGGGCGGCCAGTTTGGTGCCGTCCTCCACGATCAGCGCGTAGGCACTGATGTGGTCCGGCTCGTAGGACAGGGCCGTCTCCAGGGAGAAACGCCAGTCGTCCAGGGATTCGCCCGGCGTTCCGTAGATCAGGTCCAGGCTTACGGCCAATCCGGCCTCGCGGGCCCACTGCACCACCTGGGGCACCCTACTGGGAGTGTGCGTGCGGTCCAGGACCTTAAGAACGTGCGGGACGGCTGACTGCATGCCGAAGGAGACCCGGGTGAAGCCTGCGTTTTTCAGGACCGCCAGGGATTCCGGGGTGACGGAATCGGGGTTCGCTTCGGTGGTGACTTCAGCACCGTCCTCCAGACCCCATTCTTCGACGGCGGCGCCCAGGATCCGCGCGAGGTCATCGGCCGGGAGCAGGGTGGGGGTTCCGCCGCCGAAGAACACTGTGCTCATGGGGCGGGCCGGGAGGCCGGATTCGGTGAGGACCCGTGCTCCAAGCCGGACTTCGGAGATCGCCGTGTCCGCATAGGCGTCCTGCGAGGCTCCGCCGCCCAGTTCGGTGGCGGTGTAGGTGTTGAAATCGCAGTACCCGCACCGGACAGCGCAGAACGGGATGTGCACATACAGTCCGAAAGCCCGCCGCCCTGCACCGTCTGCTGCCTGGTCAGGCAGCAGACCGTCCGACGGCGCCGGGTCACCAAGGGGAAGAACGCTAGGCATCAGCGGGTCCCCCACTGAGCGGTGGTCACTTCTTTTTGGCCTTGTCCTTTGATTCGTCGGTGGTGAGTGCAGCGATGAACGCTTCCTGCGGCACCTCCACCGTACCCACCATCTTCATCCGTTTCTTACCTTCTTTTTGCTTCTCCAGCAGCTTGCGCTTACGTGAAATATCGCCGCCGTAGCACTTGGCGAGCACATCCTTGCGGATGGCGCGGATGCTTTCACGGGCGATGATCCGTGAGCCGATTGCGGCCTGGATGGGCACCTCGAACTGCTGGCGGGGAATGAGTTCGCGCAGCTTGGTGGTCATCATCACGCCGTAGGCGTATGCCTTGTCGCGGTGCGTAATCGCGGAGAACGCATCCACCTGTTCCCCTTGGAGCATGATGTCAACCTTGACCAGATCGGCCACTTGGTCGCCGTCGGCCTTCCAGTCCAGCGAGCCGTAGCCGCGGGTCTTGGATTTGAGGATGTCGAAGAAGTCAAAGACAATTTCGGCCAGGGGCAGGCGATATCGGATTTCCACCCGGTCCTCGGAGAGGTAGTCCATGCCGCCCATCACACCGCGCCGGCTCTGGCAAAGTTCCATGATGGCGCCCACGAATTCGTTGGGCGCCAGGATGGTGGCGGACACCATCGGCTCGCGGACCTCCGCGATCTTGCCGGAAGGGTACTCGCTGGGGTTGGTCACGTGGACCACTTTCTTGTCCTCCAGCGTGACCTCGTACTCCACGTTGGGAGCGGTGGAGATGAGGTCCAGGTTGTACTCGCGTTCGAGCCGCTCACGCGTGATTTCCAGGTGGAGCAGGCCCAGGAAACCGACACGGAAGCCAAAGCCCAGCGCGGCCGACGTCTCGGGCTCGTACACCAGTGCGGCGTCGTTGAGCATCAGCTTCTCGAGCGCGTCGCGGAGCACCGGGTAGTCAGTGCCGTCCAGCGGGTACAGGCCGGAGAACACCATGGGCTTGGCGTCGGCGTAGCCGGGGAGGGAGTCAGCGGCCGGCTTGGCAAGGTTGGTGACGGTATCGCCAACCTTGGACAGGCGCACATCCTTAACCCCGGTGATGAGGTAACCGACCTCGCCGACGCCCAGGCCCTTGGACGGGGTGGGTTCCGGCGAGCTCACGCCGATCTCGAGGAGTTCGTGCGTGGCCCGGGTGGACATCATCTGGATGCGCTCACGGGGATGCAGCATGCCGTCCACCACGCGGACGTAGGTAACAACGCCGCGGTACGTGTCGTAGACCGAATCGAAAATCATGGCCCGCGCAGGAGCGTTGGGGTCGCCCACGGGCGCCGGCAGGTCGCGGACAATCTTGTCCAGCAGCACCTCGACGCCCATGCCGGTCTTTCCCGACACACGGAGGACGTCTTGAGGCTCGCCACCGATCAGGCTGGCGAGCTCCGCCGCGTACTTCTCTGGCTGGGCGGCCGGCAGGTCGATCTTGTTCAGCACCGGAATGATGGTGAGGTTGTTCTCCATCGCCAAGTACAGGTTGGCGAGCGTCTGCGCTTCAATGCCCTGGGCCGCATCCACGAGCAGGACTGCGCCTTCGCAGGCTGCCAGCGAGCGGGAGACCTCATACGTGAAGTCCACGTGGCCGGGAGTGTCGATCATGTTCAGGGCATAGCTCTTGCCATCGAGTTCCCAGGGCATACGAACGGCCTGGGATTTGATGGTGATGCCGCGTTCACGTTCGATGTCCATGCGATCCAGGTACTGGGCCTTCATATCGCGCGGCTGAACCACCCCGGTCAACTGCAGCATCCGGTCGGCCAGGGTGGACTTACCGTGGTCAATGTGCGCGATGATGCAGAAATTCCGAATGATGGCCGGATCTGTCGCGGCGGGCACCGGGGCGGTGCGGGCCATGGGAGACACGCAGGGTCCTTACTGTTGGCATTCACTGATGGCTTTTCGGCGATCCGGCAGGACGCACCAAGGGCACCCTGCGGCCTGACCGCATATTTTGAACCTCCAGTGTCCCACGTCCGGACGCCGCGCATTGCATTGTTCGGCAAACTGCGGCCGCTCCACGGGGCAACGATAGTGTTTTCCCCATGCCTATAAACTTCCGCTCTCTGGCCAACGCCGTCCGGGCCTCCGTCAGGGTGCTGCAGAAACTGGGGTCCGGCGCTGCCGGGCCTGCGGTAAAAACTGAACCGAAGGCCGGCCGTAAGACGGCGCCGGCGGTTGCCGGCTACCCGGGGGACTTCACCGGCGCCGCAACCATCCGCTACGCTCCCCGCCCCGACGGCAGCCCCGATCCGGGCGAGATTGTCTGGTCCTGGGTGCCCTTCGAGGAGGACCACTCGCGGGGGAAGGACCGCCCGGTGCTGCTGGTCGGGAAGAGCGGCCGGTACCTGCTCGGCGTCATGCTCACCAGCAAGGACCACGACCAGGACAGTCGCCGCGCCGACGACTATGTGGACATCGGCGCCGGCGCCTGGGACCGGCAGCGGCGGCCCAGTGAAGCGAACCTCGGGCGGATCCTGCAGTTGGCCCCGGACAGCATCCGGCGCGAGGGTGCCGTGCTCGGGCGCAAGCCCTTCGATGAGGTGGCTGCAGGCCTGCGCCGGCGACACGGCTGGAACTAGCGCGACGGAATAGTCAGCCTTCCGGTGCGTCTGCTATTCTTTATAGCTGTGTGTCCGTGCAGGTCGACGGCCACTGATGGTTGGCCGCCATAGGTATCCCCACGCCGCTCAGTCAATGGCCAATCTGAAAGCCCTCTAGACCATTTCCGCATTAAAAAGAGAGTTCACACGTGGCTAATATCAAGTCCCAGAAGAAGCGCATCCTCACCAACGAGAAGGCACGCCTGCGCAACAACGCAGTCAAGTCTGAGCTGAAGACGGCCATCCGCGCTGTCAACACCGCCGTTGAGTCCACCGACAAGGATGCAGCTGCTGCTGCCCTGGTTGCTGCCAGCCGCAAGCTGGACAAGGCTGTCAGCAAGGGTGTTCTGCACAAGAACAACGCAGCGAACCGCAAGTCGGCGATCTCCAAGAAGGTCAACGCACTGTAAGGTTTCCAGTTCGTCAGAACTGATGATTGAGGCCGGCCCCCATTGGGGGCCGGCCTCAACTCTTTAAGGGGTCGCCGGGCCTGACATCGCTCCAGGAACACCTGACATCGCTCCGGAACATGAGCCGGTGACAGCATCGGGCAGCAACAGCGCGGGTAGTGCCGGCACGTGTCAGTCTCCGCCGTATCAGTGACGCTCGTATCAGTGACCCGGGTATCAGTGCCGCTGCGCTGACGTGGCGATGACGGTCACCGCGTGTTCAACCGCATAGACCGGATCCCGGGACAGGCCTTTCACCTGCGCGTCGGCCTCTGCCGTCGCCTGGATGGCGCGGACCAGCCCCTCCGGGGTCCAGCGGCGGACATCCCGCTGGGCCTGCTCCACCAGCCAGGGCTGCATGCCCAGCTCCCTGGCTATCTGAGCGGACGAGCCCTGGGCCCCGGCCACTTTGGCCAGTGTCCGCAGCTTGGCTGCCAGCGCGGCAACCAGCGGCACGGGATCAGCCCCGGTGGCCAGGGCGTGCCGCAGGGTGGACAGGGCGAGCGGGCCGTTACCCGCCATCGCGGCGTCGGCCACTTTGAAGGCCGTGGCTTCGATCCTGCCGCCGTAATAGCGGTCCACCAGCTCCGGAGTCACCGCACCCGTGGCATCTGCGATCAGCTGGCTGCAGGCTGCGGCCAGCTCCGACAGGTTGGCTCCCACGGCATTGACCAGGGTCTGCACTGCATCGGAGGTAATCTTCCGTCCCGCAGCCCGGAATTCTGCGGCTACGAAGGCTGCCTTGTCCGCATCCTTCTTCAGTGGCTGGCAGTCAACCACCGGCCAGCCGCCGGCCTTGACGGCGTCAAGGAGTTTCTTGCCGCGGACTCCCCCGGCGTGCCTGAGCACGAGAACCGCGTCAGGTTCAGGACGGGACAGGTATGCCAGGGCATCAGCGAGGAAGGCGTCGTTCATGCCCTCAACACCCTCCACCTCGATGAGTTTGTGTTCGCCAAAGAGCGACGGGCTCACGTTCATGGCGAGGGTGCCCGCCTCATAGCTGCCGGCAGCCAGGCGGCTGACCTCAACATCGGGAAACGCGGTCCGTACCTGTGCCCGGATGTGGTCCATGGCGCGGATCCCGAGATATTCTTCGGGCCCACCCACCAGGACGACTCCAGCGGGGCTTACGTCCCGCCAGGAGGCCACATTGGACGGCGCTGATTTGGTTCGGGCGGCTTGGGCTGCGGCCATGGTGGATTCCTCCCGGAAATTCTGGTGCAGTGTCTAAGCCTGCCACGGCCAACCCGCGCCTCCAAGCCGCCACCTCCGAACCGGCTCCTGTTCCTCAGGGAGCCGGATGGACGCCAGTAAAGCACGCTGAGGGCTTGAAACCGGTTGTCCGCCGCGTTCAGCATGCCGACCGTCCGGGCATGGAGCCCCAGGACCATGCGCAATGCCTCACGCGGGCGGGCAGCTCCCCAAAGTGCGGCGAGGGTCAAAACGGAGAACAGCACCATCGTCAGGAGACCGAACCCGCCTTCCGGCCAAGGAAGGACTGATCCGGGCAGGCCCGCGGCCGTCCGGGCGGTGCCGGCCACACCGGCACTGAATGTGCCGGCGACTGCGATCAGCGCTGTAGCCAGCCAAGGTGCCCAAGCCACCAATGGCACAGCGGCCGTTCCCAGCAGCGTCACCGGCGCCACCAACGGCGCGGCCACCATGTTCGCCGGCAGGGCGTACGTCGAAAACTGTGGCTGCAGCAGGACGATGACCGGGCCGCACAGCAGCTGCGCTGACAGCGGCACCGCAAGGGCCGCCGCTGCCCAACGGGGAACCACCGCCGGAGTCCAGTCCATGATCCGTAGTCCGAGGACAATGATCCCCAGCGTCGCGAGCACCGAAAGCAGAAAGCCGAAGCTGGTGGCCAGGCCGGGATCGGCCAGCAGCAGGCCCATCACAGCCAGGCAGAGGTAGCTGAGTCCCCGCCCCACACGCCCACCGGCAAGTGAGGCCAACGCGATGGAACCCATCAGGGCCGCCCGCAGGACGCTGGCGTCAGGGCCAACGAGCACAACAAACATACCCAGGCCAGCCAGCGCGAGGCCGGCCGCAGGGACCCTGGGTACCCTCAGGCTCCGGGCCGCCATCAGGAGGGCGCCCAGGACGAGGCTGCAGTTCGCCCCGCTTACTGCCGTCAGATGGGTCATGCCCACCGTCTTCATGGCCGCGCTGAGCCCTTCGTCCAAGGCCGAGGTGTCACCGGTGACCATGCCGGGCAGAAGTCCGCGGGCATCGGCGGCCAGGAACGAGGACGCGGCGACGTACCTACCCCTCAACTGCTTGGCCAGCACCTCCCCGGCCAGGGCGGCATCGGCGCCGACAGCTCCCGAAGCCGCGGGCGCCATCGACGCGGAGAGGATGGCTGCTTCCTGCTGGCCCGGCTCCGGTGGCCTCAGCTTTCCGGCGGCACGGACCAGTTGGCCCGGGACGACGTTGTCCCACCCGCGGGCGCCCATCACCAGGAGCTCCGCCCGGGTACGAATGACAGTGCCGCCGACCGTGACCTCCTCGGTCCGGGCGGCCACCGACCACCGTTCCGGTGTACCCGCCTGTCCCGGGAGCGTCAGGGCCCGCGCGGGACCGGCAATTTCCAGAACGGCCACCACGGACTTCCCGGCGGCCGCCGCTTCCGCGAAGGGTCCGTCGTGCCGCTGCGAGGACGAGACGGCGGAATGCGCCGCCGCGGCCGCGGCCAGGACCAACGCCACGGACGTCGTGGTGAGGAAGCTCCTGCGGGTGGCCCGCGGCTTCCCGCCGCGAAATGACCGGGCCAGCAGAGCGGTTGCCAGGACCAGCAAGCCGCTGCACAACAATGCCAGCAGCACAGGGCTCAGCCAGGCACCCGCTACCGCGGCACCCCAAACAAGCAGCGCCGGCAGTCCCAGCCTGACGTCCGTGCGCCGGCGGGGCTTCTGGGCCGGCGTGGTCTCCTGTTCCCGGCCCTGCAGTTTCTTCCGGAGGTGGGCGGCCAACGCCGCACTCCCCCGCCGCATCACAGGCGGTTGCACCGAGCGCTTTCGCCCTGAAGGTCCCTGTGATGGTGGCTGACTACCGGCGCGGTTCAGACGGGTACTGGTCGGTCCGGCACTGTTCCTGCCGGCGCTGTTCTGCACTGCAGAGTCGACAAAACGGCTCCAGGGGCTGCGTTGAACCATCTCAAACCACCACCAGGGGGAGGAGGGTCTCCAACATTTTGGGCCCCACGCCGTCCACGGCGTCGAGCTCCTCGACCGACTTGAAGGGCCCGTGTTCTTTACGCCAGTCCACAATCCGTTGAGCCAGCACGGGACCTACCTTCGGCAGGGCGTCCAGTTCTTCCACGCCGGCCGTGTTGAGGTTCACCTTCCCTGCACCTGCCGCGCTCCCGGAACCATCGGAGGCACCGGAGCCGGAGCCGGGGTTCCCGCCCGCCACGGCGTTCCCGGAGATCTCTGCGGGGATGCTCTCACCCGGCACGGGCACATACAGCTTTTGTCCGTCCGCCAGGACGGCGGCGAGGTTGAGCCGGTTGAGGTCCGCCGCGGCGGTGGGGCCGCCCGCAGCAGCGATGGCCTGGTGAATGCGGCTCCCTGCCGGCAAGTGCACCACCCCGGGCACAGCCACCGCACCGGCCACATGGATGACCAGCGTCCCGCCCTGGGGATCGGCTGATGGTCCCGCCGCCCGCCCTGCCGGGTCTGTTCCCTGCCCGGCGGGGCCTGTTTCCTGCCCTGCCGGCTCCTCGGGGCGGTCCCCACCGGCCCCGGACGAGGTACCCTCCTGGGACAGGACATCGCTCAGCGGCACCACCTGCGGCTGTCCGGTGGCAACCTGTACCCAAAACCAGGCGCCGGCCAGCACCGCAAGGGCAGCGAGCAGCAGGGCTACAGGAAGACCTAGCCGCCACCTGAGCGCCGGTCCAGCCGTGCCGCTCCCTGCCAGGTCTTCGGCAACCGCTCCGGCACGCGCGTCCCCATGGGCGGGGACCTCGGCGCCGTACTCGAAAGCCTGCCCGGCGTCGTCAGTCAGCAGACCACCGGCGCCGCCCAGCGTTGCCTGCAGCCGCTCCCGGGCATGCCGCGCCGCGTGGCTGGTTCCAGCGTCGCGGCGTGACATGCTCCCACGCTAGGGATCAGACACTGCAGGTGACAGCCCGGGCCGGGCCTATGTGGAAAGCGGGGACTCCATGAGCGGCGGAGCACTTTCTCCGACAATGACGGCCAGCACACCAAGCCCGGCGTGGGCAGCCAGGACGGCGGGCAGGGAGCTGATCTGGGCTGGCGGGCAGCCGGGCAGTGCTGCTGCCAGCCGGGCCGCCAGCCCTTCGGCCTCCGCCGGGTTCCCAAAATGATGGACGGCAAGCCGGGCCCTTCCTGCCGGACGGGAGGCGGCGTCCGAGGCGGCAATCTCCTCAAGCCGGGCGATGGCTCTGGCGGCAGACCTGACCTTTTCCAACGGAACGATCTTCCCGCCGTCCACGGCCAGAATGGGTTTAATGGCGAACATTGTCCCCAGGAGCGAGGCGGCGGCGCCCATCCGCCCGCCCCGGCGCAGCTGCTCGAGGCTGGGAACGTAAAAATAGACCCTGGTGCGTGCCATTTGATCTGTTGCCGCCGCGCTGACGGCGGCGGACTCCAAGCCGGCCGCGGCGGCGGTCACCGCACTTTGGACACCCATCCCCAGGGCCATGCCCACGGTGCCGGAGTCCACAACCTCCACCGGAATGTTCACCCGCGCGGCGGCAAGCCGGGCGGCATCCGCGGTGCCGGACAGGCCGCCGGAGATGTGGATGCTGACAACAGACTCATACCCGCCACGTTCGGCCGCGAGAAATGCCTGCTCAAACTGCCCCGGTGACGGGCGCGAGGTCTTGACTGATTTCCCGGCCGCCAGCGCCAGGGCGATCGTCTCGGTGATGTCGTCTTCGCCCTCACCGTAGATTTCCTCGCCCACCATCACAGGCATCGGTATCACGGTCAGGAGGCCGGCTTCAGCGCAGGCGGAGACCCAGTCGGCCGGCAGCGCGGACGCTGAATCCGTGACAACAGCGGTACGGACGACGGCGGCGGCCCCCTCACTGGGCGCGGCCGGACGCGCCGCCGGGCGGAGGGCGGCCAGCCGCTCCCGGAGCCAGAGCCAAGCTGCCGCTTCACGGTCGGGCAAGAGGCCTCCTGGTTTGAAGCCGGCCGCCGGATGGCCCCGGCGGCCGGATTTGTCCGGCTAGGCCGGAACGATGTTCACCAGCTTAGGCGCCCGGACGATCACCGTGCGGATGCCGCGGCCGTCCATGGCACGCTGCACATTTTCGCTGGCCAGGGCCAGTTCGCGCAGTTCGTCCTCGCTGATGTCCGGGGAAACTTCGAGCCGGTCGCGGACCTTGCCCTGAACCTGGACCACAGCGGTGACGGTCTCCTGCACCAGGAGTGCATCATCATGGGCGGGCCAGCCCGCGTTCGCCACGGAGGCGGGGTGGCCGAGGACGTTCCACATGTCCTCTGCGGTGTAGGGCGCAAAGAGGCTCAGGATGACAGCGACGGCCTCCGCGGCTTCCCGGACGGCGGGGTCAGCTCCGCCGGCTCCCGCGTCTATGGTTTTGCGGGTGGCATTGACGAGTTCCATGAGCTTGGCCACCACCACATTGAACTTGTTGCTGTCCAGCAGGGCGGCGGCGTCCACGATGGTCCGGTGCGTTACGGACCGCAGTGCGCGGTCACCGGCCCCGGCGTCAGTGCCTGGTTCGCTGCTGACATCCTGCGCCAGCCGCCAGGCACGGGCGAGGAACTTGGCGGAACCGGACGGCGAAACGTCCGCCCAGTCGACGTCGTCCTCCGGCGGGGAGGCAAAGATCATGGTGAGGCGGACAGCATCCACACCGTACTTGTCCAACTGCTCGCCGAGGTCAACGCCGTTGCCGAGGGATTTGCTCATGGCTTTGCCGCCGTTGAGGACCTGGCCCTGGTTCAGGAGCGCACTGAACGGCTCATCGGCGTCGAGCATGCCGAGGTCATGGATGACCTTGGTGAAGAAGCGCGCATACAGCAGGTGCAGGATGGCGTGCTCCACACCGCCCACATACTGGCCTACCGGCATCCATTCGTTGATCTTCTCGGGGTCGAAGGGGCCCTCGGTGTAATGCGGTGAGACGAAGCGCAGGAAGTACCAGGACGAATCCACGAAGGTGTCCATGGTGTCCGTATCGCGTTTCGCCGGTCCGTGGCAGTTGGGGCATTCCACGTTGACCCAGGCCTCGGCAGCTGCCAGCGGCGACGTGCCCTTGGGTGACAGGTCCTCGCCGCGCAGGTCGGCGGGCAGCGTCACGGGCAGCTGCTCGTCCGGAACGGGTACCTCGCCGCAGGAGGGGCAGTGGATGATCGGGATGGGCGTGCCCCAGAACCGCTGGCGGCTCAGGAGCCAGTCACGGAGCCGGAAGTTGACGAACTTCTCGCCTGTACCCTGCTTCTCCAGCATGGCGATGGCGGCAGGGATGGCTTCCGTTTTCGGCATGCCGTCCAGGACTCCCGAATTGATCAGGGTCCCCTCCCCTGCCGTGGCTTTGCCGGACACTGCGGGATCCTCTTCGCCGGTGTCCAGCACCGCACGGACAGGCAGGTCGAAGGTCTTGGCGAAGTCGAGGTCACGCTGATCGTGCGCGGGGACGGCCATGATGGCACCGGTGCCGTAATCGGCCAGCACATAGTCCGCGGCCCAGACCGGCAGCTTTTCCCCGTTCAGCGGGTTGATCGCGTAGCGTCCGGTGAAGACGCCCGTCTTTTCGCGTTCGGTGGACTGGCGTTCGATTTCGCTCAGGGCCTTGACCTGCTCGCGGTACGCGTCCAGGGCGGCGGCGTGCTCGTCCGTGACGAGCTCGACGGCGATCGGCGCGTCTGCCGCGACCACAAAGAATGTTGCCCCGTACAGGGTGTCCGGGCGGGTGGTGAAGACGGTGACGTCCTTGGCAGGTTTGCCGCCGGTGGCTTCGATCACAAAGTTGACGTGCGCACCTTCGGAGCGTCCAATCCAGTTCTTCTGCATGGCCAGGACCCGCTCGGGCCAGTGGCCGCGCAGTTCGTCCATGTCCTCGAGCAGCCGGTCAGCATACTCGGTGATTTTGAAGTACCACTGGTTCAGCGACTTCTTGGTCACCGGGGTGCCGCACCGTTCGCAGGCGCCGTTGACCACTTGCTCGTTAGCCAGCACGGTCTGGTCCTTCGGGCACCAGTTGACCGGCGAGTCCTTACGGTAGGCCAGCCCGCGCTCATAGAAGCGCTTGAACAGCCACTGGGTCCAGCGGTAGTACTCGGGGTCGGAGGTGTGCACCCGCCGCGACCAGTCGGCGGAGATCGCGTAGCGCTTGAAGGACGCCGCCTGCGTCTCGATGTTGGCGTAGGTCCACTCGCTGGGGTGGGCGTTGCGTTTGATGGCCGCGTTCTCGGCCGGCAGGCCGAAGGAGTCCCAGCCGATCGGGTGCAGGACGTCAAAGCCCTGCTGCCGCAGGTACCGCGCCACAACATCGCCCATGGCAAACGCCTCGGCGTGGCCCATGTGCAGGTCGCCCGAGGGGTACGGGAACATGTCAAGGACGTAGCGGCGCTCACGGGAACCATCATCGACGGGGGTGAAGACCTTGAGGTCTTCCCACACCTGCGGCCATTTGGCCTCCATGGCCGCGAAGCTGTACGCACCCTCTTCGGGTGTCTCCGCCGCTGCTGCCTTTGTTCCGGTCTCTGTCTCCGGCTGAACGCTCACTGCTGCCCTCTTCTGTTCTGTTGCGGCTTCCGTGCTGCCCCAACGGTCTGATCCCTTCCTGCTGCCGGCCCGGCAATCGTGCCCGGACACACAAAAGCCCCTCTAAAGGGAGGGGCGGCCGCTCGGCTGTCCGGTTTGTTTCCGGAGACCGGGCGGCTAGCTAAGCAGAAGGATCGCACGCATACGACTACTTTAGCGCACCCATCCTCCCACCTCAGCGCAGGTCGCCACGAGCGGAATGAAGGACCGGACCCGACGCGAAAGAGGGGCCGGTGACTCCCCGCCATGGTGTGGTGGGCACCGCGAAGCGGGCGGGAGTCACCGGCCCCTCTGCCGGGGCCTCTGGCTACTTCACGTCCTCGTCGACCCAGTCCATGGATTTCGTGACGGCCTTCTTCCACAGCCGCATCTGGCGGTCCTGCTCGGCCTGGTCCATCTGCGGTTCCCAGCGCTTGTCTTCAGACCAGTTGGCCGAAAGTTCGCCGAGGTCCTTCCAGAAGCCGACGGCGAGGCCAGCCGCGTAGGCTGCACCCAGGGCAGTGGTTTCAATCACCTTGGGCCGGATGACCGGGACGCCCAGGATGTCCGCCTGGAACTGCATCAGCGCATCGTTGGCCACCATGCCGCCGTCGACCTTCAGCTCCGTCAGCGGAACACCGGAGTCCGCGTTGACGGCGTCCAGCACCTCGCGGGTCTGGAATGCCGTTGATTCAAGCGCGGCGCGGGCGATGTGGCTCTTGTTGACGAACCGCGTGAGCCCAACAATGGCGCCACGGGCATCGGAGCGCCAGTACGGGGCGAACAGGCCGGAGAAGGCCGGCACAATGTAGACGCCGCCGTTGTCCTTGACCGAGGCGGCCAGGGTCTCCACTTCCGGCGCGCTGCTGATCATGCCGAGGTTGTCGCGCAGCCACTGGATCAGGGACCCGGTCACCGCGATGGATCCTTCCAGGGCGTAGTGGGTGGGGGCATCGCCGAGCTTGTATCCCACCGTGGTGAGCAGGCCGTTCTTCGAGTGGATGATCTCCTCGCCGGTGTTGAAGATGAGGAAGCAGCCGGTGCCGTACGTGTTCTTGGCTTCGCCGGCGTCGAATGCCGCCTGGCCGAACGTGGCCGCCTGCTGGTCACCGAGGATGCCCGCCACGGGGACTTCGCGCAGCAGTTGGGAGGTATGCACGGTGCCGTAGACCTCGGAGGAGGATTTGATCGCGGGCATCATGCTCAGCGGAACACCGAAAACACCCAGGATTTCCTCATCCCATGTGAGCGTCTCCAAGTCCATGAACAGGGTGCGGGAGGCGTTGGTGACGTCGGTGACGTGCACCCCGCCGTCCACCCCGCCGGTCAGGTTCCACAGAACCCACGAGTCGGTGTTGCCGAAGACAAGGTCCCCTGCCTCCGCCTTTGCCCGGGCGCCATCAACGTTGTCCAGGATCCACTTGATCTTGGTGCCGGAGAAGTAGGTGGCCAGCGGCAGGCCCACCTTCTGTTTGAACCGTTCCGGTCCGCCATCCTTCGCCAGTTCATCGACGATGTTCTGGGTGCGGGTGTCCTGCCACACAATCGCGTTGTAGACCGGTTTGCCCGTGGTCTTGTCCCATACCACCGCGGTCTCGCGCTGGTTGGTGATGCCGACGGCGGCAATATCGTGCCGCGTCAGGTTCGCCTTCGAAAGGGCTGAACCGATCACCTCGCGGGTGTTGTTCCAAATCTCCGAGGCGTCATGCTCCACCCAGCCTGCCTGCGGGAAGATCTGTTCGTGCTCCATCTGCCCGGATGAAACGATGTTGCCGCTGTGGTCGAAAATGATGGCGCGGGAACTGGTGGTGCCCTGGTCGATGGCGATTACGTACTGGTTCATGGTGACGTCCTTGTCTGTGTACAGGGGTTTGGTGGCTGGTCGATCAGGATGCTGCGGTGACGATGATGGGAACAACCCTGGCCATGATTCCGCCCAGGGCTCCACCCACCAGCGGTCCAACGACGGGAATCCACGAGTAGGCCCAGTCGCTGCTTCCTTTGCCCTTGATGGGCAGCAGGGCATGGGCGATGCGCGGACCGAGGTCACGGGCGGGGTTGATGGCGTAGCCGGTGGGACCGCCCAGGGAAACGCCGATGCCAACCACCAGCAGGGCTACTGCCAGGGGGCCCAGCCCTGAGGGGGTGCCGCCCAGGGTCAGGATGACGAAGACCAGGACGAAGGTGCCGATGATCTCGGTGATCAGGTTCCACGGGTTGGAGCGGATGGCCGGGCCGGTGGAGAATACGCCGAGTTTGGAGGCCTGGGCAGGCTCGTCATCGAAGTGCTGCTTGTAGGCGAGCCAGCAGACAACTGCGCCGAGGAAGGCGCCCAGCAGTTCGGCGCCGAAGTAGGTCAGGGTGGATGCCACATCCACCTTGACGCCGGGGGCGTATTCGGCTTTGCCGTTCACCAGCAGGCCCAGTGTTACGGCGGGATTGAGGTGGGCACCGGACTTTGCGGCAACAAATACGCCCGAGAAGACGGCGATGCCCCACCCCCACGTGACCATCAGGAACCCGCCGCTGTTACCTTTCGTGCCCCTCAGGGCCACGTTGGCCACGACACCGCAACCGAGCAGGGTGAGCATCGCGGTTCCGAAGACTTCGGAGAGAAAAACTATTCCAAGAGACA
The DNA here is from genome assembly GCF_034048115.1 of Pseudarthrobacter sp. IC2-21. NCBI lineage: Bacteria > Bacillati > Actinomycetota > Actinomycetes > Micrococcales > Micrococcaceae > Pseudarthrobacter > Pseudarthrobacter sp. IC2-21. The sequence goes on from NZ_CP139145.1 coordinate 2,170,743, forward strand.
TCATTGACTCCTTATTTTTGTTATCGGTCCTCGCGGGTTGAGGGACCGTGGAGCCGGAGCGCGTTTGACGCTCCGGCTGCAGCGTGGCCGGCTAGGCGACCAGGCTGTGGACCTGCACGCGGTGCAACCGCCCCAGTACCTCCTCGGCGTCGTGGATCTCTTGGGCCTGTGCTGCGGCGTCCCAGCCCAGCGGACCGGCAAGCACCTCAGTCACCTCGTTGAGCAGCTCGCCCGTGACCAGACCCCGGAAAGCGAGGGAGGTCCGGCGGATGAGCACATCGGCGAGGTGTCCAACCTGTTCATGGCGGGCCATGTATTCAAGCTCGCGGACACTGAGCTCACGGGTGGAGCGCAACAACTGATCCGGGCCGTCGTCGAGGAAGCTGATGACTTCCTCGGCCCTGGTGCCGTAGCGGGTGAGGAGGAGGGCCGTCCGGTCGGCGCCACGGTCCGCTGATACGTGGGCCTTGATCCAGGACTGCACGCCGGCCTCGTTCGCCGGGAAACCGGCGCCACCGCCAATGGCCATTGTTGCCGTGGAGACCTTGCGCTCCATGCCCAGTTCGGAGAGGACATCATTGGCCAGGTGTTCGGCCAGCGCCCGGAATGTTGTCCACTTGCCGCCCACCAGGCTGAAGACCACGGAGCCGGTGCCGCCAGCCCGGCGTTCAATCCGGTAGTCGCGGGAAACGAATCCCGGCTGGGTTTCGTCGTGGCGGGGCAAAGGCCGTACGCCGGAGAACGTATAGACGATCTGCCCGCGGTCCACGGGGATGTCAGGGAAGACATGCCCGATCAGCTCCAGGAAGTAATCGATCTCTCCGTCCGTGCACACCGCGTCCTGGCTGATATCGGCGTCGACGTCGGTGGTGCCCACCAGCACCCTGTCCCCCATGGGGTAGATCAGGACGATCCGGCCGTCGGTGTGTTCGAAGAAGATTTCGCGGCCGTTGCAGGCCTCGAGCAGCTGCGGGTGGTCAAGGACGATGTGCGATCCCTTGGTGCCGCCCATAAAGCGGGACGCCGCGCCCATTGCCTCGTTGGTCAGGTCAACCCAGGCCCCCGTGGTGTTCACAATGATGTCGGCGGTGAAGTCAAAAAGCTCCCCGGTCAGTTCGTCGCGCAACTGAACAGTGCTGCCGGACGAGTTGCGGTTCCCGGCCGGCGCCGCGGGTCCCATCGACTGGAGCGAGACGTAGTTGCTGGCCCTGGCCGTGCTTCCTGCCGTTCCCGCGTTCACTTGCCCGGCCTTTTCACCGTCCTGGAGCACGTCCAGGGTCAGGCGTTCGGGGTTGTGCACGGAAGCGTCGAAGTAGGTGGCGGCATATTTGATGCCGGGATGCAGGCGGGGAAGTTCCGCCAGCGCCCGCTTGCGGCCCCGGAACTGGTGGCGGGGAACGGTACCGCCGTCGCGGGAGAACGAGTCGTACATGCTCAGGCCGAGCTTGATCAGGAAGGCGCCGCGTTCTTTGGGCTTGCCCTGCTGCTTGTGGGTCAGGAACCGGAGGGGTGCGGACAGCACGCCGGAGAAGGTGCTGAAGATGGGGATGGTGGTCTGAAGCGGTTTGACGTAGTGGGGGGCGATCCGCAGCAGCCGGTTGCGCTCCACCACGGACTCCCTGACCAGCCGGAACTCGCCGTTTTCGAGGTAGCGGATGCCGCCGTGGATCATGTGTGAGGATGCCCCGCTGGCGCCCTGGCAGTAGTCGCCGCGTTCCACGAGCGCCACATCCACACCCTGGAGTGCGAGATCCCGGAACGTGCCCACACCATTGATTCCGCCGCCGATGATCAGCACCTTGGCCTGTGGCCGCTCCCGCAGGGCCGCGGCGGCGGTACGTGGCAACGTGGGCTTCGCAGGCGTAGTGCGAGGATGGCCAGATGAGTCCTTGAGTCCCAAAAACTGCTCCTTGGGTTTAGTCCATGGGGCTACCTTCGCAGGTCAGCCGCCCTTCTTCAACTATTCTTTGGACTTATGGAAAAACCAGTCAAGCTCTATGCACAAACGTGCAGAATGGATGCCGAATGATGCACTCCCGCCACTCAGACGCTCTCCGGGCTGCACAGATGTATTACCTCCAGGACCTGACCATGGACGCGATCGCCCGCGAACTCCGGACGTCACGGTCCACGGTGTCGAGGCTTCTTTCGGCAGCCAGGGACACAGGTCTGGTCCAAATCCAGATCCGCAACCCGCTGGACACGGGCCCGGAGCTTGAAAGCCTGATCCGGCGGGAGTACAACGTGGACGTTCACGTCGTTCCGGTCCTCGAGTCGCTTAACGAGGCTGAAACCCTTGACCGCGTCGCCCTGCAGGCGGCACGTACCATCGGGCCCCTGGTGGATTCCAACGCCATCCTGGGCGTCGCCTGGGGCTCCACGCTCAGCGCCGTCAGCAGGCACCTGACGCGCAAGATCACCCACGACACGGTGGTGGTCCAACTCAACGGCGCCGGGAACATGCACACCACCGGCATCACCTATGCGAGCGACATCATGCGCCGTTTCGGCAGCGCCTACGGTGCCCGGGTGGAGCAGTTCCCGGTGCCCGCGTTCTTTGACCACGCATCCACCAAGGCGGCCATGTGGAATGAGCGCAGCGTGCAGCGCATCCTGGATCTGCAGGCCAGGATGAGCATCGCCATTTTCGGGGTCGGATCCGTCGAAGCGGACTATCCGAGCCACGTTTATGCCGGCGGCTACCTGGACGAGACCGATCTTCGGATGCTTGCCCGCTCCGATGTGGTGGGTGACGTCGCCACCGTCTTTTTCCGCCGGGACGGATCCTCGGACGGCATTGTCCTGAACGAACGTTCCACCGGCCCGGCGCTCTCGCAGTTGCGACAGGTCCGCCGCCGGATCTGCGTGGTGTCCGGCGCGTCCAAGATCAACGGCCTGCGCGGCGCGCTCACCGCGGGCCTCGCCACCGACCTGATCCTTGATGAAGCCACCGCGCGCCGTCTGGTGGGCTTTGAAGGTGTGGCCCCGGCCAATGGGTAAAGTCAGTCCTATGAAACCTTCTCCCCGGCTTAGTCTCAACAACGGTGTGCTGATCGACCAGTTGGGGTTTGGGCTCTACAAGGTTCCGGTGGCGGAGGCTTCATCCTTGGTGGCCATGGCCCTGGGCACCGGTTACCGGCACTTCGACACCGCCGCCATGTACGGCAACGAAACCGGCGTGGCCCGGGCCCTTGGTGCGGCCGTTGATTCCGACGCCGGGAGCGGCGGTTCCGGCGAATCCTCGCCGGGGCTCCGGCGTGAGGACGTCTTCGTCACCACGAAGGTCTGGAACGACGATCAGGGTTATGACAAAACGCTGCGGGCGTTCGATACCTCCATGGTCAACCTCGGCCTCGACTACGTGGACATGTACCTGATCCACTGGCCCTGTGCCCGGCGGGGTCTCTTCGCCGAAACGTACCGCGCCCTGGAGATCCTTTACCGCGAGGGGAAAGTGCGCGCCATCGGTGTCTGCAACTTCCAGCCGGCCCACCTGGACCGCCTGTTGGAAACCGCGGAAGTGGTGCCGGCGGTAAACCAGATCGAACTGCACCCTTGGCTGCAGCAGGCGGAGCTCAGGGAAAAGCACCGGGGCCTGGGAATCCTGACCGAGGCCTGGAGCCCGCTGGGCCGCGGCCACGTGCTGGCGGATCCCGTGGTGCTTGCCCTGGCAGCCGAACACCGGCGGACAGCCGCGCAGATCATCCTGCGGTGGCATATCCAGCTGGGTAACATCGCCATTCCCAAGGCAAGTTCCGAGGCGCGCATCCGGGAGAACCTGGACGTGTTCGGCTTTGCCCTGTCGGATCGCGACATGGCGGCCCTTGCGGAGCTTGAGCGCGGGCAGCGCACCGGCTCCCACCCGGACAACGTCAACTAGGACGGGGAATCGTGAAGACCGCTGCCCGCCAGCCATCCGCCGCGCCGGCCTACTTCAGCACCGGGCTGGCCGCCCGCACCCATGCCGCGCACATCGAACTCGATGGCAGCCGCGTCGCGTACTGGACCTATGAACCGGTCCGGGTCACTGCCGAAACCCGCACCATCCTGGTCATCCACGGGTTCCGCGGCGACCACCATGGCCTGCTCCGCGTGGCCGATCAGCTGCCGGAAATGCGGATCATCATGCCGGACCTGCCCGGTTTCGGCAGCTCAGCCGCGTTCGCGGCGGGACAGCATTCGGTGTCCCAGTACGGCGACTTCATCAGCTCCTTCATGGCGGCGCTCGGCCTGGGCCCGGACACCGTGCTGCTGGGCCACTCCTTCGGCTCCATCATCGCGTCCCACTTTGTGGCCGCGCATCCCGGGACGGTCACCCCGCTGATCCTCATCAATCCCATCGCCGCGCCCGCCCTGGAAGGCCCCAAGGGCCTCATGACCAAATTGGCCGTGCTCTATTACCGGCTCGCGGCACGCCTCCCCCGCACCCTGGGCCTGGCGCTGCTGCGGAGCCCGCTGATTGTCCGGGTCATGAGCGAGACCATGGCCAAGACGGCCGACAAGGACCTGCGCCGGTTCATCCATGGCCAGCATCACGCCTACTTCAGCAGCTTCGCGGACCGGGAAAGCCTCCTCCAGGCATTCACCGCATCCGTGAGCGCGCACGTGGCGGAGGTTGCTGAGAAGCTCACCCTGCCGGTGCTGCTCGTGGCCGGCGAGAAGGACGAAATCGCCACGCTGCCGGACCAGCACGTCCTCGCCGGGCTCCTGCCGGACGGGGAACTCAAAGTCATTGCCGGCGTCGGCCATCTGATCCATTACGAAACGCCCGCACCGGCCGCCGGTTTCATTCGCAGCTTCCTTAAGGACCACCCCGCGTGAAGATTCTCATCGATGCCCGGTTCACCCGACACGACCACCACGACGGGATCAGTCGCTACGGGGCAAGCCTGATCGCAGCGACGGCCAGGATCGCCGACGTCTCCATGCTGATCAGTGATCCCCGTCAGCTCGCCCTGCTCCCGGACGTTCCCTACACGCTGATCAACAGCCCGCTCTCCCCCGCGGAGCTGTTTGTGGCGCGCAAAATCAATCCGTTAGGGGCGGACGTGGTGGTCTGTCCCATGCAGACCATGGGCAGCTGGGGGCGCGACTACGGCCTGGTCCTGACCCTCCACGACCTCATCTATTACGAGCACCCCGCCCCGCCGGGATTCCTGCCCGCGCCGGTGCGCATCCTCTGGCGCCTCTACCACAAAGCCTTCTGGCCCCAGCGACTCCTCCTGAACCGCGCGGACGTCGTGGCCACCATCAGCAGGACCACTGAAGCGCTGATGGCCAAATACCGGCTGACCAGCCGGCCGGTGCGGATCATCAGCAACGCACCCCAGCCCGCGCAGGAGCCGCGGGACCCGGCCGCCGGATCCGACCATACCCTGCTCTATATGGGTTCGTTCATGCCCTACAAAAACGTGGAAACCCTGATTGCCGGGATGTCCGCGCTGCCCGACTTCACGCTGCATCTGCTCAGCCGGATCACACCGGAACGGCGCGCCGATCTTGAGCGCATGGTCCCTGCCGGCGCCAAGGTGGTCTTCCACAACGGCGTCACCGACGACGAATACACGGACCTGCTCAAACGCACCACCGCTTTGGTCAGCCTCTCCCGTGCCGAAGGCTACGGGCTGCCGCTGGTGGAAGCCATGTCACTGGGCACGCCGGTGGTTGCCAGCGACATCCCGATTTTCCGGGAGGTGGGCGGCGAGGCTGCCTCGTACGTTGATCCCGGGTCCCCCGCCGACTTCGCCGCTGCCGTGCAGAAACTCCGGGACCAGCAACACTGGCAGGATGTCTCCCGCCGTTCCGTGGCCCGGGCGGCGGAATTCAGCTGGGACGAATCCGCGCGGGAGCTCGTGGACACCGCCCACGATATCGTGGCCGCCCGGTCCCGCCGGAAGCGCCGCCGCTAACGGAGACGGTTACAGGACGTCAACGCCGTCGAGCCTGACCTGTACGGGCTCCTCAGTCCGCTTGGCGGCCGCAGCAGCCTTGGTTGACCGCAGCACCCGGGTAACGGCGCCGGCCTGCCCGTATGGGAAGAACAGCAGGGTCCGGACGTCGTCGCCCTGTTGGGCGGCCGCAGAGCCCGTGAGTATCACAGGGGCGGGACCTGCGGTCCGCAGGTGCACCCCTGACGGCTCCAATTGGTGCTCCACCGCGGCGGTGAAATGTACGACGGCGGTGCGGGGCCCCGTGACCGAGGCGATCCGGACGGCAGGGGGCAGCTGGAGTTCCATCCGGAGCTCCAGCTCCCGCCGGGCGTACCCGGCGGGATCCCACCGCAGCAGGGCACCCACCGCCACGCTTTCGGTCGCGGTAATGACCACCAGGCCGCCGTCGGACGCGGGACGCACCAGCGCGGCGGCGTTGAACCAACGGCGCACGGTGTCCTCCCCGGCCCGCAGGTTTTCCCGGCGCAGCAGCGAGTCGCCATCGAGCAGGAGTGCAGCGGCGTAGCCGGCCTCGGCAACCGGCTCGGCTCCGATGGTGGCCACCACCAGGGCGTTCGCGGTGCCCACCACGGCCTTGACCTGGTCGCCCGAGGACGTGATGACCGCTTTACCGGGGAACGCCCGGCCCAGTTCCTCGGCAGTCCGCAGGACTCCGGTGGCACCTTTCCGAAGCTTCCGCCCGGAGCAGTGGACGCACTGCCAGTCCGGGGCGGGCGTGGAGCACCAGCGGCACTGCGGAATGGCCGAGCTGCCGCTGGCTCCGCCAATGGCCAGGGGTCCCCGGCAGGACTGGCAGCGCGCGGGCTCCCGGCACGTTTCACAAACCAGTGACGGCGCGTAGCCTGCCCTGGCCACCTGCACCAGCACCGGCCCGCGTTCCAGCCCTTCCTTGGCAGCCCGCCACGCCGCGCCGGGAAGCCGTGCCACCAGCGCGAGCCGGTCGCGTTCCTGTTCAAAGCTGTCGGCGGTGTTCAGGACGCGCGGAACCGTCCGCCGCACCAGTGCCCGCTCCGCTTCCACCGGCATGGCCCAGCCCGCCTCCACCAGCCGCTGCAGCTCCGTACTCCTGGCGTGGCCCGCCATCAGGCATGCCGTGCCCTCCTGATCCGCGCGGAGCAGCAACACCTCACGGGCATGGGCGTACGGGGAGCGCTGTTCGATGTGGAGGTCGTTGCCGTCGTCCCAGCAGGCCACGAGGCCCAGGTCCTGAACGGGGGCGAAAGCTGCGGACCGTGTGCCGATGGCCACCCGCGCCGATCCGGCCAGGATGCGCAGGAAACTGCGGTAGCGCGGCGTCGGTCCGTCATCTGCCGTGAGCCGGGCGATGTCAGGGGCCGGCAGGACGTCCAGCAACGCCTGTTCCAGCTGGTCCAGGTCGCGGTAGTCGGGCACCACGACCAGGGCGCCGCGGCCGGAGGCACGGACTGCGGCCACCGCCTCGGCGATCAACCGGGGCCACGCCGCCTGGCCGTAGCCCTGCAGCGGGCTGAAGACCGCCCGCGGGCTCCCGCCCTCCTGCAAGTGGCGCACAAACGCCGGACCGTTGCGGTAACCTGCCCAGCCGCCCTCCCCTGAGGAACCAGGCACAACGCCGGACTCTCCCGGCGTGGACTGGCCGGTCTTTCCGGCTGTCGGCGTGCCACGCTGCGCCTCAGCCGCTTCCGGGACGGCAGCGGCGAGGAAATCCTTCTCCACGCGTGCCATCCGCGGCGGGACGGCCACCCGCAGCACATCGTTGACTGTGCCCGCGTACCGGGCGGCGACGGCGTTTACCAGGTCCCGCACCGCGGGTGTGAGGACGGCAACCGGAGAGATGACTTTCTGCAGCGGCACAAGGGTGTGGCCGGCGTCGGACTCTGTGGTGCGTTCGATGATGAACCCGGTGAGTTCCTGCCCGTTGAAACGGACTTTTACCCGGACGCCCGCCTGCGCGGCCTGATCGAGTTCTGCCGGCACGCTGTAGTCGAAAGGCCGGTCCAGGTGCGGCAGGGAAGTCTCCACCTGCACCCTGGCTACGGGCAGGTGGGCGGCCAGCGGCGGTCCCGGCGGCCGGGTGGCCGCGGGGAACCCTTGAAGCAGGGACGGCTGGACGGCGCCGGGCACGCCGTGGCCGATGTGGACCGTCTCAGGTGTTGCCATGTCCGTTACCCCCTTTCACAAACCAGCCAACCACCTGGCCCTGACATTTTCAGCGGGGTCAGATGATTGGCGGGGCGCTGACGGCAGGCTAGGCGTTGAAGAAGGCCTTGAGGTCGTCCACACGGTCCAGCCGCTCCCACGTGAAATCGGGATCGTCGCGGCCGAAGTGTCCGTGCGCGGCCGTTTTGGCGTAGATGGGCCGTTTGAGGTCCAGGGCGTCGATGATGGCGCGGGGGCGGAGGTCGAAGATCTCGGCGATGGCGTCGCTGATGCGGGCCGGGTCCACTGTTTCGGTGCCGAAGGTTTCCACGTAGGTGCCTACTGGACGGGCCTGCCCGATGGCGTAGGCGATCTGGATCTCGGCGCGCTTGGCAAGGCCGGCTGCCACCACGTTCTTGGCCACCCAGCGCATGGCGTAGGCCGCGGACCGGTCCACCTTGGACGGGTCCTTGCCGGAGAAGGCACCGCCGCCGTGGCGGGCCATGCCGCCATAGGTGTCCACGATGATCTTGCGGCCGGTCAGGCCGGCGTCGCCCACGGGGCCGCCGATGACGAACTCGCCGGCGGGGTTGAGGATGTTTACAGCCCGGGAGATGTCCAGGTTGGCGGCAGCCAGCACCGGGGCGATGACGAAGGAGGCGAGGTCGGCGCGGAGCCGGTCCAGGCTGGTGCCTTCCGCGTGCTGGCTTGAAATGACCACGGTCTCGACGGAGACGGGCACGTCTTTGTCGTAGCCCACGGTGACCTGGGTCTTGCCGTCGGGACGGAGATAGGCCAGTTCGCCGGACTTGCGCACCACCGTGAGGCGTTCGGACAGGCGGTGTGCCAGCCAGATCGGGGTGGGCATGTAAGACGGGGTTTCGTCGCTGGCGTAGCCGAACATCAGACCCTGGTCGCCGGCGCCCTGAAGATCGTAATCGTCCTCCTGGCGGCCTTCACGGGCTTCCAGCGAATTGAAAACACCCCCGGCGATGTCATTGGACTGCTGGCCGATGGATACTGACACGCCGCAGCGGGCGCCGTCGAAACCGTTGGCCGACGAGTCGTAGCCGATCCCCAGGATGGTCTCCCGGACGATCTGCGGGATTTCAACGTAGGCGTCCGTGGTGACCTCACCGGCGACGTGGACCAGGCCGGTGGTGGCCATGGTCTCGACGGCGACGCGGGACTCCGGGTCGACTGCCAGCAGCGCGTCCAGGATGGCGTCACTGATCTGGTCGCAGATTTTGTCCGGGTGGCCTTCGGTGACCGACTCGGAGGTAAAGAGCCGGAGCGCGGAGGGCGTGGCCCCGTGGGTGTGGGGAATGTGCAGCGGTAAAGTCACTCAACTACCTTACTGGTTGGGAACGGACGTCCGGCCGCGTGCGTCCCCGTGCTAAGGAAACGCTGTTCGGCGAGCGGGTCAGGCGTGCGGTGAAACGTGGTTCAGCTCGTGGCCGACCCGTGTGATCACGGCGGCCGAAACCTCGGACTTGGACCCGGCTGCCTCTTGAGGTTCGGCGTCGGAGCGGGCCAGGATGACTACCGAATTGGTGTCCTGCCCAAAAACCTTGTCCGTTCCCACATGGTTGACCACCAGGAGGTCGCAGCCCTTGCGCTTGAGTTTTGCCTCGGCGTACGCCAGGACGTCCCCCTGGCCGTCACCGGTTTCCGCCGCGAAGCCGACAATCAGCTGGTGGCGGCGGGCAGCCTCATTCCCGGGAGCGCTGCGGGCCTCCACCAATTCCTGCAGGATGTCCGGGTTGCGGACCAGGGTAATGACCGGGTCCGCCGTGTCATCGCGCTTTTTGATTTTTGTGCCGGAGACCTCCGCAGGACGGAAGTCTGCCACCGCGGCGGCCATGATGACGACGTCGGAATCGGCAGCTGCCGCAAGCGCGGCTTCCCTCAGCTGCAGGGCGGTTTCCACCCTGACCACGTCCACGCCGGCGGGAGCCGGGACGTCCATGTGGGCCGCGATGAGCCGGACCGTGGCACCGGCGTTGCGGGCCGCAACGGCCAGCGCAACGCCCTGCTTCCCGGAAGACCTGTTGCCCAAAAACCGGACCGGATCCAGGGGTTCCCGGGTGCCGCCGGCGCTGATGGTCACCTTCCGGCCGGCCAGCGGGAGCTGGAAATCGGACTGGCCCTGGGAGAGGGCCATGGCCGCGTCGAAGATGGCTTCCGGTTCGGGCAGGCGGCCCGGACCGGAGTCGGCGCCGGTGAGCCGGCCACTGGCCGGTTCGAGGACGGCGACGCCCCGGCTGCGCAGGGTCTCGACGTTGGCGCGGGTGGCGGCGTGCTGCCACATTTCCGTGTGCATGGCCGGGGCGAAAAGTACCGGCCCCCGGGCCATCAGCAGCGTGTTGGTGAGGAGGTCACCGGCCTGACCCGTGGCCGCACGGGCCAGGAGGTCCGCAGTAGCCGGTGCCACCACGATCAGGTCGGCCTCATGGCCGAGCCTGACGTGGTTGACCTGATGAACGTCGTCGAAGACGCTGTTGCTGACGGGGTTGCCGGAAAGGGCTTCCCAGGTGGCGACACCCACAAAGCGGGTAGCCGCCTCGGTGGGTATCACCGTGACGTTGTGGCCGGCTTCAGTAAAAAGCCGGAGGAGCGATGCGACCTTGTAGGCCGCAATCCCTCCCCCGACTCCGAGGACTATGCGCACGTGACCTCCGTCAACAGGCAGTCAGACTTACTCTGAAGCTTCGATCGGGGTGGAAACGAGCTTGCCTTCGTTGATCTCGCGCAGGGCGATGGACAGCGACTTCTCGTTCAGCTTGGTATCGACCAGCGGGCCGACGTATTCGAACAGGCCCTCGTGCAGCTGGGCGTAGTAGGCGTTGATCTGACGTGCACGCTTGGCACCGAAGATCACCAGGCCGTACTTGGAATCAGCTACCTTCAGCAGATCGTCGATCGGCGGGTTGATGATGCCTTCAAGGTTCGTGGACACGAATTCTCCAAATTCTAACGGGCTGACTTGTACGCGCTACTGGTGCGGGTGCGGGGTCAGCCCCATGAGTGAAACAAGCTCGTCCGCTGCCCGGCGAATGTCATCGTTAACGACGGTGTAGTCAAACTCCGGTTCAGCGGCAAGTTCCAGTTTAGCGGTTTCCAGGCGTCGCTGCTGCTCGTCGGCACTTTCCGTGCCGCGGCCCACGAGTCGGCGCACCATTTCGTCCCAGCTGGGGGGTGCCAGGAAGACGAACTGGGCGTCCGGAACGGCAGCTTTAACCTGCCGGGCTCCCTGCAGGTCAATTTCCAGCAGCACGGACTTTCCGTCCGCGATGGCCTGCTTTACGGTGCTCTTGAGTGTTCCGTACGTGTTCTGGCCGTGGACCACGGCCCATTCCAGGAGCTCGCCGGCTGCAACGAGCTTCTCGAACTCTTCCTTGGATTTGAAAAAGTAGTGGACACCGTCCTGCTCACCGGGGCGCGGGGCGCGGGTGGTGGCCGAAACGGAAAGCCAGACTTCGGGGTAATTATCCCGGATGTAGGTGGACACGGTGCCTTTACCAACAGCCGTCGGACCTGCGAGGACTGTCAGTCCCGGATTCTTGCTCACATGTTCCTTTGCGGCGGTGTTTGGATCGACGAAGAGTGGTTCGCCCTATTTCTCGTCTATAAAATCTACCAGCGCCTGGCGCTGGTGAATGCCCAGGCCGCGGACCCGCCGGGAAGCCGCGATGCCCAGTTGCTCCATTATGGCCGCGGCCCGCACCTTACCGATGCCCGGCAGGGCCTCCAACAGTTCGGCTACCCGCATCCGCGCCAAGGCGTCGTCCTGGGCCGCTGAGCTGATGATGTCCGCCGCCGACGTCTCGCCGTTCTTGAGCCGTTCCTTCACCGCGGCCCGGGCTGCCCGGGCCGCGGCGGCCTTCTGCAGGGCATCAGCGCGTTCTGACGCGGATAAGGGTCGCAGGCTCATGGAGGACACCCCCGGAAATTTTCAGATGCGTCCATGGCGGCCGCCATTGGACTTGTCCTGAAACTACCCTTTGGGGCCCCTTGAATCAATGGACGCCCGCATTATCCGGCCCGGCAACCGCGTGAATTCGCCAAACCCGCGGCTCAACTTTCGCGGAGGCCGTCCAGCGTTCGCCGGGCCGCATCCTGCAGTCCCTGGATCCCCGGGCCGGCGGCAAGGATGTCCCGGCTCGATGTGCCCAGCACCTGCGGGTACGCCGCGCCGAATGTCCTGCGAAGATCAGCCGGCGTTGCGCCCTGGGCACCCAGACCCGGGGCAAGGATGGGCCCGCGGACGGCTTCCAGGTCGAGCCGCAGGTCGGCCAGCGCTGTGCCTACCGTGGCGCCGACCACCAGCCCGACTGAGCCGAGCGGCCCGGTAAAGCGCCGGTTCTCCGCCGTGGCGGCTTCCGTGATCCGGCGCGCCACGGAGTCCGCGCCGCCGACGTGCTGGACCGAGGCGCCCTCCGGGTTGGAGGTCAGGGCGAGCACAAAGACGCCGCGTCCGTACTGCGCCGCCAGCTCCAGGGCCGGCCGGAGCGACTCAAACCCGAGGTAGGGGCTCAGCGTCACAGAATCGGCCGCCAGCGCCGATCCGTCCCGGAGCCAGGCATCCGCGTAGGCGGCCATGGTGGAGCCGATGTCGCCCCGCTTGGCATCGGCGATGGTGAGCACCTGGCCGTCGGCGGCGGCCAGTACTTCCTCCAGCACGGCCATGCCGGCTGAGCCGTGGCGCTCGTAAAGCGCCACCTGCGGCTTTACCGCGGCAGCGAGCGAACCTACTGCCTCCAGGACGGTCAGCGAAAACCGCCTCAGCCCGGCGGCGTCGTCGTCGAGTCCCCAGTTCTTCAGCAGCGCGGGGTGCGGGTCAATGCCCACACACAGCGGGCCGCGGGCCGCCACGGCCGCCCCCAGCCGGGAGCCGAAGGACTCCCGGCCGGTGGACGGTGCGGGGCCGGACTCAGGCATGCTGCGCAACCTGCGTTGCGGCGGACTGCGCGGCAGCGGCCTGCGACGCCGCCAGGGCAGCGGCGTGCTCCTGCAGGCTGGTGACCGACCATTCGTAGGTGCGCATCGCCTCAATGGCCTGTACCGCGGCATTGATTTCGGCCACCGTGGTGATGCAGGGGATGCCGATGGACGTGGCGGCGGCGCGCAGTGCGTAACCGTCGCTGCGGGCTTCCCCGCCGGAGGGCGTGTTGAACACCATGTCGATCTCACCGGCAATGACCAGGTCGGCAATGGTGCCTTCGCCTTCGGCGCTGCTTCCTTCGGCGACCTTGCGGACCGTGCTGGCCTGGATGCCGTTGCGGCGCAGGACATCGGCCGTGCCGCCGGTGGAGACAATTTCGAAGCCGAGATCAGACAGCCGCTTGATGGCCATGATGACGGCACGCTTATCGCGGTTGGCCACGGAGACGAAGATCTTGCCTTCGGTGGGCAGGGCATTGTTCGCAGCCGCCTGGCTCTTGGCGAAGGCGGTGTCGAAGTGCTTGTCGATGCCCATGACTTCGCCGGTGGAACGCATTTCCGGGCCGAGCAGGGAATCCACCACCTTGCCTTCCGGGGTGCGGAAGCGGCTGAAGGGCAGCACTGCTTCCTTGACTGAGACCGGCGCGTCGAGCGGCAGGGAGGAACCGTCCCCGGTTTCCGGCAGCATCTTGTAGGCGGTGCGGAGCTGGTTGATGGTGACGCCGGTGCCGATCAGGGCCGCGGCCTTGGCCATCTGCACGCCGGTTGCCTTGGAGACGAACGGCACGGTACGGGAGGCCCGCGGGTTCGCTTCCAGGACATAGAGCACGTCCGAGGCCAGCGCGAACTGGATGTTGATCAGGCCGCGGACGCCCACGCCTTCGGCGATGGCGCGGGTGGCGGTGCGGACCCGCTCGAGCACGTTGTTGCCGAGGGTGATCGGGGGCAGCACGCATGCGGAGTCACCGGAGTGGATCCCGGCCTCCTCGATGTGCTCCATGATGCCGCCGAGGTACATGTCGGTGCCGTCGAAGAGGGCGTCGACATCGATTTCGACGGCGTCCTCCAGGAACCGGTCGATCAGGACCGGGTGGTCCGGGGTGATTTCGGTGGCGTTGGCGATGTACCGGGAGAGGTTCGGCTCGTCGTAGACAATTTCCATGCCGCGGCCGCCCAGGACGTAGGACGGGCGGACCAGGACCGGGTAGCCGATTTCGTCCGCGATCTTCTTGGCGTCCTCGAAGGACACGGCGGTGCCGTTCTTCGGGGCGATCAGGCCGGCGTTGTCCAGGACGCGGGAGAATTCGCCGCGGTGCTCGGCGAGATCGATCGCTTCCGGGGACGTGCCCAGGATGGGGACGCCGGCGTCGGCCAGCTGCTGCGCCAGCTTCAGCGGGGTCTGGCCGCCCAGCTGGACGAACACACCCATGACTCCGCCGGTGCGCTCTTCGGCGGCGATGACCTCCAGCACGTCTTCGAGCGTCAGCGGCTCGAAGTACAGGCGGGTGGAGACGTCATAGTCCGTGGAGACGGTCTCGGGGTTGCAGTTGACCATCACGGTTTCGTACCCGGCCTTGCGCAGCGCCATGGAGGCGTGAACGCAGGAGTAGTCGAATTCGATTCCCTGGCCGATCCGGTTGGGCCCGGAGCCAAGGATCAGGATGGACGGCTTGGCGTGCAGCGCAATCTCGTCCTCCTCGTCGTAGGACGAGTAGTGGTAAGGGGTGTACGCGGCGAATTCGGCGGCGCAAGTGTCCACGGTCTTGTAGACGGGGCGGATGCCGAGGGCCTGGCGGACCCCGCGGACCACGGCTTCGGAGTTGTGCGTCAGGGCACCGATCTGCTGGTCCGAGAAGCCGTGGCGCTTGGCGCGCTGGAGCATCTCCACCGTCAGGGAGCCGGCCTTGCGGATCTCGTGGGAGATTTCGTTGAGCAGCTGGAGCTGGTCGAGGTACCAGGGGTCGATCTTGGTGGCTTCGAAGAGCTGTTCCACGGTGGCGCCGCCGAGCAGGGCACGCTGGACCTGGTGCAGGCGTTCGGTGGTGGGCCGTTTGGCCTTTTCGATCAGCTCCGGGACTTCCCATTCCGGGACCGGGGTGAAGTCCAGCTGCGAGCCCTTCTGCTCCAGGGAGCGCAGAGCCTTCTGCAGGGCTTCGGTGAAGTTGCGGCCCATGGCCATCGCTTCGCCCACGGACTTCATGGTGGTGGTCAGGGTGTCGTCCGCTGCCGGGAACTTCTCGAAAGCGAAGCGCGGGACCTTCACCACCACATAGTCCAAGGTGGGTTCGAAAGACGCGGGGGTCTTCTGGGTGATGTCGTTCGGGATCTCATCCAGGGTGTAGCCGAGCGAGAGCTTGGTGGCGATCTTGGCAATGGCAAAGCCGGTGGCCTTTGAGGCCAGGGCCGAGGACCGGGAAACGCGCGGGTTCATTTCGATGACCACCACACGGCCGGTGTCCGGCTCCACCGCGAACTGGATGTTGCAGCCGCCGGTGTCCACGCCCACTTCACGGATGACGGCGATGGAAATATCGCGCAGCCGCTGGTACTCGCGGTCCGTGAGGGTCAGTGCCGGGGCCACCGTGATGGAGTCGCCGGTGTGGACACCTACGGGGTCGAAGTTCTCGATGGAACAGACAACCACCACGTTGTCGTTCTTGTCCCGCATCATCTCGAGTTCGTACTCCTTCCAGCCCAGGATGCTCTCTTCGAGCAGCACCTCGGACGTGGGGCTGTACTGCAGGCCCTGGCCCACAATGCGGCGGAGGTCGCCCTCGTCGTAGGCCAGGCCGGAGCCGAGGCCGCCCATGGTGAAGGAGGGCCGGACCACCATCGGGTAGCCGAGGTCTTCGGCTGCCTTGAGGGCCTCGTCAATGGTGTGGATGATGTGGCTCCGGGCCGATTCGGCCCCGCAGCGTTCCACCACGCCCTTGAACTTCTCCCGGTCCTCGCCGAGCTCGATCGCCGCGATGTTGGCGCCGATGAGCTCCACGTTGTACTTTTCCAGCACACCGTTCTTGTCCAGGGCGATGGCCGTGTTCAGCGCTGTCTGGCCGCCGAGGGTGGGGAGGATGGCATCGGGCCGCTCCTTGGCGATGATCTTCTCCACCACCTCGGGGGTGATGGGCTCGATGTAGGTGGCGTCTGCGAACTCGGGATCCGTCATGATGGTGGCCGGGTTGGAGTTCACCAGGATGACCCGGAGGCCCTCCTCCTTGAGGACCCGCAGTGCCTGGGTGCCGGAGTAGTCGAATTCGGCGGCCTGGCCGATGACGATCGGGCCGGAACCAATGACGAGGACGCTTTTGAGATCTGTACGTTTCGGCATTACTTGTTGTCCTCAGTCTTGTTGTCAGTCTTCTGCGTTGCTGCCGGGTGTGCGGAGTCCACCGGTTCCTTGGAGAGGTTGGCCGTCCGGCCAATCCGGGTGCCTTCCATCAGGTCGATGAAACGGTCGAACAGGTAGGCGGCGTCGTGCGGCCCGGCGGCAGCCTCGGGGTGGTATTGGACCGAGAAGGCGGGGATGTCCAGGCAGGCCAGGCCTTCCACGACGTCGTCGTTCAGGCTGATGTGGCTGACCTCGACGCGGCCGTACCGCTCCTCCGGGGCCTGCGTGGCGCCGTCGAGCGGGGCGTCCACGGCGAAACCGTGGTTCTGGGAGGTGATCTCCACCTTGCCGGTGCGGCGGTCCATCACGGGCTGGTTGATGCCGCGGTGGCCGTAGCGGAGTTTGTACGTACCGAAGCCGAGCGCGCGGCCCAGGATCTGGTTTCCGAAGCAGATGCCGAAGTACGGCAGTTTCTCATCCAGGACCGAGCGCAGGAGCTTGACCTGGGCGTCGGCCGTGGCCGGGTCACCGGGGCCGTTGGACATGAAGAACCCGTCCGGGTTGACGGCCTTGACGTCTTCCAGGGTGGCGGTGGCCGGGAGCACGTGGACCCGGACGCCGCGTTCGGCGAACCGGACCGGGGTCATGGCCTTGATGCCGAGGTCGATGGCGGCGATGCTGAACCGGGCGTCGCCTTCCCAGCCGTGGTCCTTGGGATCCACCACGTACGCCTTGTCCACGCTGACTTCCTCAGCCAGGCGGGCGCCTTCCATCGGCGCGCTGGCCAGGACGGCGGCTACCAGTTCCTTGTCAGAGGCCTTGGCGGCGTCGCCTGAGAAGATTCCGGCGCGCATGGTCTTGTGTTCGCGCAGGTGCCGGGTGATGGCGCGGGTATCCACGCCCTGGATTCCTACGATCCCCTGGTCAACAAGCTCCGCGTCCAAGGAGCGTTCAGAGCGCCAGTTGGAGGGGCGTCGTGCGGCGTCGCGGACAATGTAGCCGGCCACCCAAATGCGGCGGGACTCGGCGTCGTCACTGTTCACGCCGGTGTTGCCGATGTGCGGTGCGGTCTGCACCACGAGCTGGCGGGCGTAGGAGGGATCCGTGATGGTCTCCTGGTAGCCGGTCATGCCCGTGGCGAACACTGCCTCGCCCAGGGCGGTGCCCTGCGCACCGTAGCTGGTGCCGCGGAACATGCGGCCGTCTTCCAGGACGAAGACTGCCGGTGCGGGCGCCGTGGGGGAACTCGTTGCTTGGGGTGTCGCTGTTTCAGTCACTGTCTTACTTTCCACTCTGGGGATCCTGGGAATGTTCTTGGGGGGCGGCGATCAATCGCTGAAGAGAGTCGTGGAGGGAGTCCTTGTCGGCAGCCCTGCGGGTCCGGAAGCCGGTGTCCACGGAGTTGGCCCCGAGGTCCCACGTCATGACCAGGAGGCCATCCTTTTCCACAAACTTGCCTGCCATGCCGCTTTCCATCCGGACACCGGTCAGGCGGCCGGCAGGGATGTAGACGGCCGGGGCTCCTGAGCGGTCCAGGAGCACACCGTGCGGGTACACACTCAGGACGGCGTTGGTCCGGATGCCGAGGCCGTGGACGGCGATCCGGTCGAGCCAGTCACCGGCGGTGGTGGTGGCAACGTACTGGCCTTCCGCCTCGGCGTCCGGCTCACCGGGCTCCGCGGGCACTGCGGGCAAAGGGTCGACGCCGGCCTGCCGCCGGAGGCGGTTCCGCCAGCCGAACCCGATCATGACCAGCACGACGGCGATAATCGCCAGGGTGCTGACCAGCGCGAGGGTCTGGGTGTTCATCAGGCGGCGCCTGCCGCAGCCGCCGCCGATTCGCGGTAGGGGGTGTTGAGCTGGCCGGCCAGCACGGTGGGGTGGCCCTTGTAGAACGTGGCGACCACCTTGCCCGGCAGTTCGAGGCCGGCAAACGGGGAGTTGCGGCCCATGGTGGCCATTTTTTCCGGATCGACGGTCCAGCGGGCGGCGGGGTCCACCAGGATGAGGTTGGCGGGCTCGCCGGCGTCCAGGGGCCGGCCCTGGTCCGCCAGGCGGCCGATCCGGGCGGCGGCGGTGGAGGTCACCCGGGCGAAGTCGGCCCAGGTCATCAGGCCCGTCTCGATCATGGTGTGCTGGACCACGGACAGGGCGGTTTCCAGCCCGGTCATGCCCATGGCCGCCTGCGCCCACTCGCATTCCTTGTGCTCGCTGGGGTGCGGGGCGTGGTCGGTGCCCACAACGTCGATGGTGCCGTCAGCCAGTCCGGCGCGCAGGGCCTGCACATCGGCATCCGTGCGCAGCGGCGGGTTGACCTTGTAGACCGGGTTGTAGCTGCGGACCAGATCGTCCGTCAGCAGGAGGTGGTGCGGGGTGACCTCGGCGGTGACGTTGATGCCGCGTTCCTTGGCCCAGCGGATGATCTCCACGGAACCGGCGGTGGAGACGTGGCAGACGTGCAGGCGGGAGTCCACATGCTGCGCCAGCAGCACGTCGCGGGCAATGATGCTTTCCTCGGCCACCGCGGGCCAGCCCGTGAGGCCCAGAACCGCGGAGACGGCGCCCTCGTTCATCTGGGCCCCGGCGGTGAGGCGGGGTTCCTGCGCGTGCTGGGCAACCACGCCGTCGAACGCTTTGACGTACTCCAGCGCGCGGCGCATCAGCACGGGATCGTGGACGCAGATGCCGTCGTCGGAGAACATCCGCACCTGGGCGCGGGAATCGGCCATGGCGCCCAGCTCGGCGAGCTGCTCCCCCGCCAGGCCAACGGTGACGGCGCCCACCGGGCGGACGTCCACCCAGCCGGCGGCACGGCCCAGGCTGTGGACCTGCTCCACCACGCCGGCGGTGTCCGCCACCGGATTGCTGTTGGCCATGGCGTGGACGGCCGTGTAGCCGCCCAGGGCTGCGGCGCGGGTGCCGGTCTCGACGGTCTCGGCATCTTCACGGCCGGGTTCGCGCAGGTGGGTGTGCACGTCCACCATGCCGGGCAGCGCCACCAGGCCGGCCGCCTCGATGACGGTGGCGGCCTGGGCGTCACTGTGGCCGGCCGCGCCGGTGCCACGGGCGGTAATAACGCCGTCACGGATAAGCAGGTCCTCGGCGTCGCCGCCCAGGATGGCCGCACCGCGGATCAGGTACGTTCCGTTGTTCTCTGCCATTACTTGCTCTCCTCTGTGGAACGGGGTGTGCGGGCAGGGTCAGTGGCTGTGCCCGCGGTGGCGGCTGGTTCGCGGGTGTCCCCGGAGAGCAGCAAATACAGTGCGGCCATGCGGATCGAGACGCCGTTGCGCACCTGTGCAAGCACGGTGGAACGGGGTGAATCGGCGGCGGCCGCGGAAATTTCCAGGCCCCGGTTCATGGGGCCGGGGTGCATGATGATGGTGTCTTTGAGCCCCAGGGAGTCCAGCGCGCGGAGCCGGTTGTCGTCAAAGCCCCAGCGGCGGGAGTACTCGCGGGTGGACGGGAAGAATGACGCGTTCATCCGCTCGCCCTGCACCCGCAGCATCATCACCGCGTCCACTCCCTTTTTGAGGGTTTCGTCGATGTCGTAGCTGACCTTGCAGGGCCAGTGCTCGACGCCGATGGGCAGCAGGGTGGGCGGCGCCACGAGGGTGACGTCAGCGCCCAGGGTGCGGAGCAGCCAGACGTTGGAGCGGGCGACGCGGGAATGCAGGACGTCGCCGGCGATGGCGACGCGCATCCCCTTCAGGTCAGCACCGATGGACCCGTTCCCGGAGAGCCTGGACCAGTGACGGCGCATGGTGAAGGCGTCAAGGAGTGCCTGGGTGGGGTGTTCGTGGGTGCCGTCGCCGGCGTTGATGACGGCTGCGTCAATCCAGTCGGTGGCGGCCAGGCGGTGCGGTGCGCCGGAGGCCCAGTGACGGATCACGACGGCGTCAACACCCATGGCTGCCAGCGTCTGGGCCGTGTCCTTGAGGGATTCGCCCTTGGAAACGGAGGAGCCCTTGGCGGCGAAGTTGATGACGTCCGCGGACAGCCGTTTGGCGGCCGCTTCGAAGGAAATCCGCGTCCGGGTGGAGTCCTCGAAGAAGAGATTGACCACCGTGCGGCCTCGGAGGACCGGGAGCTTCTTGACTTCGCGGTCTCCCACGGCCGCCATTTCTTCGGCGGTGTCAAGGATGCTGATGGCGTTGGCGAGGCTGAGGTCTTCGGTGGAGAGCAGGTGTTTCACAGACCGCCCTCGATGACCACTTCGTTGACCTGGGCGCCGTCTGCCGCGGTGTCAGTTTCCTCCAGGCGGACCCTGACTTTCTCCGCGGAGGAGGTAGGGAGGTTCTTTCCCACGTGGTCGGCCCGGATAGGGAGCTCGCGGTGGCCGCGGTCGATCAGCACAGCCAGCCTGACAATCCGGGGACGGCCGAGGTCGGTGATGGCGTCGAGGGCGGCGCGGATGGTCCGGCCGGAATACAGGACGTCATCAATGAGAACCACAACCTTGTTGTCGATTCCCGTGCGCGGGAGCTGGGTGGGGTACGGCGGCCTGGTGGGCTGGCGTGAAAGGTCATCGCGGAACATGGTCACATCCAGCTGACCGACGATTTCTGCGGCGTTGACCGTGGGGTCCGCTGCCGCAATCTTCTGTGCCAGGCGAAGCGCCAGCGGGTAACCGCGGCGCGGGATGCCCAACAGGACCAGGTCCTGGGAGCCTTTGTTGGCCTCGAGGATTTCATGGGCGATACGAGTGAGGGCCCGGTCAATGTCCGCCTGGCTGAGAACAACCCTGGCTGGAACCGGTGCGCTTGTGACGGAAGTCAACGCTCGTCTCCCCTTTCCCCGCCTCACGGGACGGAATTAAAAAAGGATCATGTGCGGTTCAAAATTACCACACTGGCGCCGGGCACTAGGCTTTCGTCTATGTCCACCAACCCTTATCATCGGGGTCCCGACCGGCCCGGCGGACCCGCCGGACCCCAGGACCCCTTCCCCGGCCAGGCGAACCCCAGCTGGATGGGAAGGATCGAGCCGGCGTACTACCGGCCGGCGCCGGGCACCTATGCTGCCCCCCTGCCGGTACTGGGTCCTCCGGAGCCCGGCCGCGGGGGCCCCGGCATGCGGTCCGCGGGCCTGCTGGCCCTGACCGTCGGCGGCGCGGCCCTCGCCTTCCTGAGCCTGCTGTTGGTGGTGCCCTTCCTGGTGGCGAGCACGGGGGTGGGCGGATTCATTGTGGGCTTTGTCGTCTCCCTGGTTCCGTTGTCGGTGGTCCTGCTGGCGGTCCATGCCATCGACCGGTGGGAACCTGAGCCCAAACGGCTGCTCTTCTTCGCGTTCACCTGGGGAGCCGCGGTGTCCGTTGCCGTCACGCTCCTGATTCAGCCGTTCTTCGCCCTGACCTTTCAGTTCAGTGACGCCGTGGACCTGCAAACCTATATGGCCACTGTCCAGGCGCCGGTGGTGGAAGAGTTTGCCAAGTCTTTGGGCCTGCTGTTGCTGCTCCTCCTCGCCCGGAAACACTTCGATGGCCCGGTGGACGGTGTGGTGTTCGCGTTCACCATTGCCGGCGGTTTTGCGTTCACCGAGAACATCCTCTACTTCGGCCGTGCCATCGCTGAGTCCGCCAGCCCGGCCACCGGCCTGGCCCAGGTCTTTCTGCTCCGTGGCGTCATGTCGCCCTTCGCCCACGCGATATTCACCGGGACCACGGGCCTCATTATGGGGTTCGCAGCGCGGCGCTGGCACGCCGGAGCCTCAGTGCTGGCCTTTTTCATCGGCCTGGTCCCGGCGATGCTGCTCCACAACCGGTGGAACAGCATGGGAGCAGGATTCGCGGCCGAGTACCTCTTGGTCCAGGTGCCGATCTTCATCCTGGCGGTGGTGGGAATCATCCTGCTTCGCGTGGCGGAAAGCCGGCTCACCCGGCAGCGGCTCATGGAGTACGCCGCTGCCGGCTGGTTCAGTCCCGCCGAGGTGGAGCTGCTGGCAACTCCCCGCGGACGGCGCACTGCGCTGCATTGGGCGGCCGGCAGCCACCGCCGCCCGCAGATGAAGGCGTTCCTGCACGCGGCCACCCAACTGGCCTTCACCCGCCAGAGAATCCTCACCGGCCGGGATGTTCAGCTGCACCAGGCCGAGGAGAAGCAGCAGCTGCAGCGGATCCTGTCGCTGCGTGCCGCCGTCGCAGGCTGAACCGGTGGTTGCGGTGGCTGCGGCTACTTTGTGGGGGAACCTGCGGGTAATGCCGTCAAAGCCAGCGCTTCGTCGAGCACTGTGCCGAAATTCCGCGCATCGTGGGCGAACCGGCCCAGAAACAGTCCTGCGACCCCGTCGAGTGCGGGCAACAGTCCGGGCTTCGCTGAACCGCCATAGATGATGGGCACCTGCGCCAGGTCGCTGCCTGCCTCGTTCGACCGGGCGGAAAGCAGGGACCGTAGGGCACGCACGACGACGGTGACGTGGTCCGCGCCGGCGGGCTCGGCCGCGCCAATGGCCCACACCGGTTCGTAGGCGATCACAAGCCTGGACGCCAGGGACCAGTCGCCGCCAACCGCTCCGGCGATCTGGTCATAGACAAACCCGGCCGCGCGCTCGGCAGCGGTCCCGCCCAGGTCATCGCGGGTGTCCTCGCCAACGCACAACAGCGGTGTGATGCCGGCATTGTCCGCCGCCCTGACCTTAAGTGCGATCATGGCCGTGTCCTCGCCGAGGTGCGCGCGCCGTTCGGCGTGGCCGATCTCCACCAGGCGTACCCCCAGCTCGGCCAGGAGCGATGGAGACACCTCGCCTGTCCACGGGCCGTCCGCCCAGCCGCAGTTCTGCGCTCCCAGCAGAAGGGGCGACCCTTCCAGAACGCCGGCGGCGGCCGGGAGAACGGGGAAGGAAGGAATCACAAACGGGACTACCCGCCCGGCCGCAAGGGCCGGGCGGGAGTCCACTTCCTGCTGGATGCGGGCCATCCAGTCAAGGCAGTCACGGTATCCCATGTACATCTTGGTGCTGACGCCGATGTACAGGACGTCCGGGACACCGGACCGGCCACTGCCGCAAGCAGTCATGGTGTCGGTCATTTATCGTCGAGCAGATCGTCCGCCCTATTGCTGAACCGCTTGGTGGCATACATCATGATGGCCGCCACGAACGGAAGCACACCCAGCGCGTAGACGCCCATGGTGCCGGTGTCAGATGCGGTGACCTGGTTGACCGTGGTCCGCAGGATAGGGGCGACGAATCCGCCCAGGTTACCCAGCGAGTTGATCAGGCCGATTCCTGCAGCGGCCGCTGTCCCGGTGAGGAACGCCGTCGGGTAGGACCAGGCGATGGGCCCGATCGAAAGGAAACTGCAGACGGCGAGGGTGATGAAGATGATGCCCAGCGCGGGAAGGTGGTTGGAGCCCGCCCATGCGGAGCCGAAGATGCACAGCCCGGTGGAGAGGAACAGGCCTGTGCCCCACACCCTGCGGCGCACAATGGTGTTGGCCGCCTTGCCAATGAAGTAGCAGGCAAAGATCCCGAAGAACCAGGGGATGGCCGCCATCAGCCCGACCGCGAGGCCCACTTTCTGCCCGGTCAGCTGGGCCACCTGCTGCGGCAGGTAGAAGGTGACACCATAAACTGCGATCTGGAGGCAGAAGTAGATGACCGTGAAGTACCAGACCTTGCCGTTCTTCATGGCGGCAAGGACACCGCGCGGACCGGACTCTTCCTTGACGGTGTCCTCCAGCGCCATCACGTCCAGGAGCGCCTTCTTCTCGTCCTTGTCCAGGAACTTGGCGTCCTGCGGGCTGTTGATCAGGAAGAAGTACGCGGCGATGCCCGCCACGACTGCGAGGGCACCTTCGACGAAGAACATGACCTGCCAGCCGTGCACGCCGGGGACCTGGTCGCCGATGTTGATGAGCCAGCCGGAGAGCGGTGCGCCCATCATCTGGGAAAAGGGCTGGGCGAGGTAGAAGATGGCAAACATCTTCACCCGGACCTTGTTGGGGAACCAGGCGGCCAGGAACATGATCACGCCCGGGAACAGTCCGGCCTCGGTCACGCCCAGGAGGAACCGCAGGATGATGAAGGAGGTCTCGCCCTGGACGAACGCGAAGCACGCGGACACGATGCCCCACGTGATGGCGATACGGGCCAGCCACACCTTCGCGCCGAATCTGGTCAGCAGCAGGTTGGACGGGATCTCAAACAATGCGTAGCCGATGAAAAAGATGCCGGCGCCAAGCGCGTAAGCGCCGGCTGTGATGCCTTTGTCCATTTCCAGCGCTGCCTCGGCGAAGCCCACGTTCGTGCGGTCCAGGAACGCCACGACGTACAGGATGACGAGCATCGGCATGAGCCGGAAGGATGCTTTGGAAATCGCCGATTTGAGAACCGGTGAATCCAGTAACTCCTTAGTGGCGGACGTTCCGGTGTTGACAGTCATTTAAACTCCTCATTGAGCCAGGGGGGCAGGCAGTTCTGATGGGGTGATGGAGAGGGTTTAGAGCGAGAAAACGATGAGCGCTATGCCCACCAGGCAGGCGATGACGCCCACTGCCAGGTAGATTTTGCGTTCTTTGGTCCAGGAGGCCACGGCGGTCCTTTCCTAGTGCATGTAGAGGCCGCCGTCGACATTCAGCGTCTGGCCGGAGATGTAGCCGGAGTCCTCGCTGATGAGGAAGGCGATGGCTGCTGCGATGTCGCGGGTGGATCCGACGCGGTTGACCACCAGGTCCTTGGTAAGTTCCTCCTTGCGTTCCTGGCTGAGGGTGCCGCCCATGATGTCGGTGTCGATGGGACCCGGGGAGATGGCGTTGACCGTGATGTCGTACTCCCCCAGTTCCCGGGCCGTGGCGCGGGTCAGACCGATAACGCCGGCCTTTGCCACGGAGTACGGGGTCTTGGAGAACGTGCCGCCGCCGCGCTGGGCTGACACGGAGGAGATGTTGACGATGCGCCCGATCCGGTTCTTCACCATGGACTCGGCTACCCGGCGGGTGGCGTAGTGGACGCCGTTGAGGTTGATGCCCAGCACGCGGTCCCATTCGGCAGCGTCCAGTTCCAGGTACGGAACCGGTGAGCTGACGCCGGCGACATTTGCCAGGGCCACGATCTGCGGGAGGTTTGCCTCGAGCTCGTCGATGGCGTTGCGGACGGATGTTTCATCGCCAACGTTGGCGCCGACGCCGTGGGCCTGCACTCCGTACTGCTCGGAAAGCTCCTTGGCCGTTGCTTTGCACAGGGCGTCGTCGAGGTCGATGATGCCGATGTTCCAGCCTTGGGCGGCCAGGTAGTTGACGGTGGCGCGGCCGATGCCGCGTTCGGAAACGGCTCCGGTGACGATGGCGGTGCGTTCTGCGGGGAAGGTATTCATGGCTGCTCCTGGGATTCTGCGTTAGTGGATGGGCGCGGGGCCGAGGTCTTCGATCAGCTTTTGCATGGCCACGTAGGCCTTGTTGCGGTAGGCAATGAGCTCGGGGGTGCGCTCCGCGGGCACGTTGAGGAAGCCGGCGCCCGTCTTGGTGCCCAGCTTCCCGGCCTCCACCAGGTCCGTGAGGATCTTCGGGGTGGCGAACCGCTCAGGGAATTCGGTCTGGAGCGACTTGTAGCAGAAGTTGTAGACGTCCAGTCCCGCCATGTCCGCAATGGCGAACGGGCCGAAGAACGGGAGCCGGAAGCCGAAGGTGGTGCGGACCAGGGTATCCACGTCATCCGCCGTCGCGATTCCCTGCTCCACCAGCTGCGCGGCTTCGTGGAACAGCGCGTACTGCAGGCGGTTGAGCACAAAGCCGGTGACGTCCTTGACCACTGCGGTCTGCTTATTGGCGGCATGGACCAGGTCGCGGACGGCGCCGACGGTCGTCGCGGAGGTGCCGGCGTGAGGGATGATCTCCACGCCCGGAATGAACGGCGACGGGTTGGAAAAGTGAACGCCGAGGAACCGCTCCGGGTTGGTTACGGGTTCGGACAGCTCAGCGATGGAGATGGTGGAGGTGTTGGACCCGATGATGGCGTCCGGCCGGGCTGCGGCGCTGATGCGGGCAAGTGTCTGGTGCTTAATGGCGATGACTTCGGGGACGGCTTCCTCGATGAAGTCCGCGTCGGCAACGGCTTCCTCGATGTCCCGGGCGGCCCAGAGGTTCTGCTTCAGGATTTCGGTGGAACCGGCGGGGAAAAGGCCGTCGGCCACGAACTGGTCCGATTCGGCGAGGAGCCTGTCGTAGTTGCTCTGCGCCACTTCGGCGGACACGTCTGCCAGTGCCACGCGGGCACCGCCGAGTGCCAGGACCTGCGCGATCCCGCCGCCCATGTAACCCGAACCGACGACGGCGATCTTGCGTGCGCTGTTGGCCGCCGCGTTGGGGGTGCTTGCTGTTTCGGTCATGATCAGACTGCTTTCGTGTATTCGGGCTCGTAGGAGCAGATGGCGTCCACCTTGGCGGCGGAGGATGAAGTCGCATCGAAGCGGTAGTCCAGCCATTCACCGACGAGCTTCTTGGCCAGCTCCAGGCCGATTACGCGCTGCCCCATGGTGAGTACCTGCGCGTTGTTGCTGAGAACCGATCGTTCCACGGAGTAGCCGTCGTGGGCGGTGACGGCCCGGATCCCGGGCACCTTGTTGGCTGCGATGGCGACGCCCAGGCCGGTGCCGCAGATCAACAGCGCACGGTCCGCGTGGCCTTCGGCTACCTTGCGGGCCGCGTCAACGGCAACATGCGGGTAGGCGGTTGAGTCGTCCGCGCCCACGCCGATGTCCACGACGGACGCGACCCGGCTGTCCGCTTCGAGCAGCGCCTTCAGCGCTACCTTGTATTCGACGCCGGCCTCATCGTTGCCAATGACGATGCGCCATCCTGCCGGCGTACTGGGGGTGCTGCTCATGCTTCTGCTCCATTTCCGGCCACCGAGGCAGCCAGCCGGGAATCATTCAGTGGGGTGTCGTTCAGTGCTGTGTCGATGTAGGCGGAGACGCGCGCGGCGATCAGGCCGAACGAGACGGCGCCCGGATCGGGGTGGCCCACGCTCTTTTCAGCCAGCGGCCGTGCCCGGCCTTTGAGCGGCCGGAGCGACGCGGTGGCATCCGCCGCTTCGCGGGCGGCAGTGGCTGCCGAGGCGAGGGCTACGGCTACCTGGGCGCCGCCGTCGAACGCGGCAAGGAAGGTGTCCTTGAAGGGCAGCAGCGCATCAACCATGGTCTTGTCCCCCGGTTCTGCCTTGCCGAGCGCGGTGATGGCGTCCACGAAGGCGGTGACGGCGGCAGCGGCATCGGCGCCGCGGTAGGCGTCCTTGTTGCCGAGCGCGAGACCGGCGGCGATCACCGCGGATCCCCAGAGCGCCCCGGAGGTGCCGCCGGCCCGTTCGCTCCAGGCTTCCCCTGCAGCGGTCAGGACGCGTTGCACCGAGAGCCCGGCCGCGGACACGTCCCGGCCTGCCGCTGCGGCGGCGTCAATGCCGCGGCGCATGCCGATGCCGTGGTCACCGTCGCCCGCGATGGCGTCCAGGTTGCCCAGCTCGTCTTCATGTTCGATGACGACGTCCTGGATTTGGGCGAGGACGGCGGCTGCGAGCCGGCCCAGGTCAGCCGCTGCCGGCGTGGTGTCTTCCACCTCGCCCGCCACGGCGTCTTCCGGCCCGGCCAGTTCGCGGCGGGCCCGCGGGGCGAGGTTGCCCTTGCGGAACGCCGGCGTGTCGGCCGGGGCGGCCCAGAGTTCTTCGAGTTCCTCGTCCAGCCAGAGCAGGGTCAGTGAGAGCCCGGACATGTCCAGGCTGGTGACCAGCTCTCCGCATTCGGGTTCCACAACGGTCAGGCCGGCAGCGGAGAGGAGCTTCTCGATTTTGCCGAAAAGCAGGAACAGTTCGTCGTACTTGACGGTGCCCAGGCCGTTGACGATGGCCACGACGCGGTTTCCGGCGTCGTCAGGTTTGTCCGCCAGGAGCTTGGAGACCAGGAGGTCGGCCAGCTCGGAAGCGGTGGGCATTGGGTGCTCGGAAATTCCCGGTTCGCCGTGGATGCCAAGGCCCAGCGACATCTGCCCTTCGGGAACGTGGAACAGCGGCGCGTCGGCTCCCGGAAGGGTGCAGCCATCAAACGCGACGCCCAGGGAGCGGGTGCGGTAGTTGGTCCGGATGGCCAGGCGCTCCACAGCGTCGAGGTCCAGTCCTGCTTCGGCGGCGGCGCCGGCGATCTTGAACACGGTGAGGTCGCCGGCGATGCCGCGGCGCTTTTCGATCTGGTCCAGCGGTGCGCTGGCGATGTCGTCGGTGACCAGGACGGTCCGCGTTTCGATGCCCTCGGCGTTAAGGCGAAGCTGGGCCTGGCCGAAGTGGAGCACATCACCGGCGTAGTTGCCGTAGCTCAGCAGCACGCCGCCGCCGGCGTTGGATGCCTTGGCCACCCGGTAGACCTGGCCGGCCGCCGGGGAAGCGAACATGTTGCCGCAGGCGGAGCCCGCGGCAAGGCCGGGCCCCACCAGGCCCGCGAAGGCCGGGTAGTGGCCGGAACCGCCGCCTACTACCAGGGCCACTTGGCCGGCGGGTACCTCTGTGGAGCGGACCACGCCGCCGTCCACCCGGGCCACATAGCCTCGGTTGGCCGCCACAAAGCCGTCCAGTGCCTCATCCGCGAAATCAGCGGGGTTGTCAAAGATCTGGGTCATGGTTTCCTCATCGAATCCGTTGTGTTGATGCCGTGTCCGTTCGAAGCGGCCCGGACTAGACGCTGGCGAGTGCAGCGGCGGACGGCTGCTGCCGTCCCTGCGCCACCTGGCTCGTGCCGAGCGCGTAACCCTCTGCCTTCGGCAGGACCTGGCGGCGGAGGTAATCCTGGTTGCTTGCGGTGACGCTGAGCCCGTCACCGCCGTAGTGCTCGGTGCAGAGAATGCCCTGGAAGCCAACGGACAGCGCCACTTTGAAGGCCTCGCGGTAATTGATGAGGCCGCTTTCCATGGGGGCAGGCATGGCCACGTAGGAGTCCCGGGCCATGTCCTCATCGCGGATGTAGTTCTTCATGTGCCAGTAGTTGGAGTACGGGAGGGTTTTGGCCACCATCTCGCGCCAGTCCTCGATGGGGCGGTGGACCCGGATGAGGTTGCCGAGATCCGGGTTGAGCCCAACGTTGGACAGCCCGATGTCCTGGACGAGCTGCACGGAGGAGTCCGCGGTGCCCAGGTAGGTGTCCTCGTACATTTCGAGGGAGAGCAGGACGCCCACTTCCGCGGCGTGGCGGCCGAGTTCACGGAGCCGGCTGACGGCGTTGCCCCAGGCTTCCTTGTTCCCGGCCGGGTCCTTGTAGCCTTCGACAGTCCAGAACCAGAGCTGTTTTTGCTGCTCGGCCGTGATGGCCTGGTGCAGGCCGAAGGAGACTACTTCGCAGCCCAGCTCGGCGGCGGCGTCGATGGTGCGGTGGCTGTAGGCCAGGTTGGCTTCCCAGTTGCCTTCCTCGATGACGCTGCGCCGGATGGCGGAGATGACCGGAACGCCGATGCCTACGGCGTCCGCCGTCCGTTTGAACTCGGCCAGCCGCTCCCCGCTGAGGTCCCCGGGCCGGACCCAGCTGTCCGTCAGGTCGGCGTTGGCAAAGCCGGCTTCCTTGACTTCGGTGAGGACCTCGGCCCAAACGGACGCGTCAGCATCGTTGATGTTCACGCCGTTGGCGTCGGTGCCCGGAAACTGCAGCAGGGCTGCGGTGATGGGCCAATTCTCAGCTGTGTAAGCCACGATGTTTTACTCCTTTGGAATCCTCTTTCCTATAGGATCTACTATCAAAAGGAAGTTGTCAACGTCACACTGATGACTTCGTCGGGGCGGCCTCTAGTGTTCCGGGGCGTCCGCCATGGCCCTGGAGCGAACCTTCCGGATGTGCTCTGCCATGGCGGCCGCGGCCTTGTCCGGGTTGCCGGCCGTAAAGGCCTCCAGGACCGCCTGATGCTCGGCGATCGCATATTCGGCGTCCGTGATGCCCACGCCGCTGAAGAGGCGGAAACGCTGCACCTGTCCCCCCAGGGCCGAGTAAGCGGCCTCCAGGAACTGGTTGCGGGTTAGCCGGGCGATTACCTGGTGGAACCGCTCATCCGCTTCGAGGTAGGCCTTGAATTCAGCAAAGGCGGGTCCCCGTGGTGCTGACTTCATGTCCTCAACCGTCTGGGCGAGCTCGGCCAGGCCGTGACGGGTGGTTCGTTCACAGGCCAGGCGGGCATTTACCGGCTCAATCGCCAGGCGGGCCTCCATCAGCTCGGCAAAGTCCTCCCGCGTAAAGACGGGAGCTACCCGGTAACCCTTCAACGCAACCCGGCGGACCATGCCGGTGTGTTCCAGGCGTGCCAGTGCCTCGCGGACGGGGGTGGGGGAAACATCGAGTTCACGGGCGGTCCCGTCAATGCTCACCACGGCGCCTGGCGCCAGGCGCCCGTCCATGAGGGATGCCAACAGCTCGGCATAGACGTGATCGGCGAGCACCTGGCGGCTGACGCTCCGGCTGGTGGGGGCTGACCCGCGCAGGACTGCCGGCCTGGCATCGGCATGGGTTACTTTGGGCGCATTGGGCATGGTCAGATCCTATAGATGCGGAAGGTTGCGGGCCATTGTTGCGGGTACGGCAGAGCCCCGGCAGGCGGACCTGCCGGGGCTTTGCCCCGCGTGGCTTGGGCTCGGCGGGAGGGGTTACAGCGGCTGCGTCAGGCGAGCAGCGAAGGTTTCAGCTGCTGCAGGCGTCCCAGGAGGCCGTTGATGAACGACGGCGACTCATCAGTTGAGAGCGTTTTGGCCAGGGCCACTGCTTCACTGACGGCGACGCCGTCCGGGACGTCGTCGTTGTACAACAGTTCCCACGTGCCGATCCGCAGGATGACGCGGTCCACGGAAGGCATACGCTCCAGTGTCCAGCCCTGGGAATAGGTTTCGAGGAACTCGTCGATGGCGGTCTGCTGCGAGACGACACCTTCGACAATTTCAAGGGTGTACGGGTTGATGATCTGATCAGTCATTTCGCGCCGTGCCCGCAGCACGTCAAAAGCCGAAACTGAGCGCTGCTCAGCCTCGAAAAGCACATCCAGTGCCCGGTTCCGGGCCTTTCCGCGGGCGCTCACTACTCGCTGACCCGGCCGAGGTAGCTGCCGTCGCGAGTGTCAACCTTGACCTTGGTGTTGTTCTCAACGAACAGCGGAACCTGGATTTCGTAACCCGTTTCCAGGGTTGCCGGCTTGGTGCCGGCGGAGGACCGGTCGCCCTGCAGGCCCGGTTCGGTGTAGGTGATCTCCAGGACAACGCTCGGCGGGAGTTCGATGTAGAGCGGGTTGCCTTCGTGGATGGCGATGTTGACCATCTGGTTCTCCAGCATGAAGTTGGTGGCGTCGCCCACCGTTGCACCGGAGACCGTGATCTGGTCGAAGTCGGAAGTGTCCATGAACACGAAGTCGGCACCGTCCTGGTACAGGTACTGGTAGTCGCGGCGGTCAACCGTGGCGGTCTCAATCTTGAGGCCGGCGTTGAACGTCTTGTCCACAACCTTGCCGGACATCACGTTCCGCATCTTGGTCCGTACAAAGGCGCCACCCTTGCCGGGCTTGACGTGCTGAAATTCGATGACGTTCCAGAGCTGGCCTTCGAGCTTCAGGACCGTGCCGTTCTTGATGTCGTTAGTGGTTGCCACTGGTTTCCTTTGGTTTCTTCGTCCGGTGAGTTCTCAGACGTTCTATGCCGGTCAGTCAGGCCGGGAGGCCCGCCAACTCGTGTTTGTCAAAAATCCAAGAACTATTCTACCGGTAATTTCAAGGCAGCCTGCGTCCCGGGACGGCCGCCCCTCTCAGCAGGCAAGGTCCAGGACCTCCCGCGCGCGCTGGAGGGCCACCGTGGACGAGTAGATCTGGGCGGCGTCAGCGGATTGCGCCACGCGCAGGTCCAACGCGCGGGCGAAGGCTTCAACAGCTGCGGAGATGTGGCCGGAGGTGTACTGAACCTTGCCGATGTACTGCAGGACCAGGGCCTCACGCTCGGTTCCCTGGAACTCGGCGAGCAGTTGCTTGAAGAGTTCCAGTGCCCGGTCCGAGCGGTGCGACACGCGCAGCACCTCTGCCTCGAATGCCCGCAGCCGGAACGATTCGGGGTCCTTGAACCGTGCTTCGGCCAGCAGTTCGGCAGCCTCCGCGGCGTGCCCTTCCACGATCAGGACAAAGATGTGGTCTGCCGGGTCGGTGGACGCTGCAAGGGCCGTGCTGCAGGCCTCCGCATTGATGATTTCCGGCATCAGGGTCAGCGGATTGACCCGGATGCCGGGAAAGCCTGCTTCCGGCCAGTCGCTGGTGCCCGCCAGGTCGCCCTGCATCAGGAAGCGATTTCCTGGTAGGCGGCAAACAGCAGCGACGTGTCCGGGACATCCAGGATGCCGGGTTTGGCAATGCCGTCGAGGACCACAAACCGGAGCAGGTCACCGCGCGACTTCTTGTCGCGGCGCATGCCGTCCAGCAGCCCCTGCCAACGGTCCCTCCGGTAGGTGACCGGGAGGCCCAGGTTTTCGAGGATGCTGCGGTGCCGGTCGGCGTCGGCGTCGCTGAGGCGCCCCACGCTGCGGGCGAGTTCGGCTGCGAACATCATGCCAACGGAAACCGCGGCACCGTGTCGCCAGGAGTAGC
Organism: Pseudarthrobacter sp. IC2-21; assembly: GCF_034048115.1. NCBI lineage: Bacteria > Bacillati > Actinomycetota > Actinomycetes > Micrococcales > Micrococcaceae > Pseudarthrobacter > Pseudarthrobacter sp. IC2-21. The sequence continues at coordinate 2,203,646 of NZ_CP139145.1, forward strand.
GCTCCACCAGTTCAATGGCGTGGCCCAGGGTGTGGCCGTAATTGAGGATTTCGCGCAGCCCGGATTCCTTGAGGTCTTCCGAGACCACCTTCGCCTTGACGGCAATGGCACGTTCGATAAGTTCCCGGACGGTATCCGATTCCGGATCGGTGACCGCTGCGGTGTCCTTCTCCACAAGGTCCAGAATGACCGGATCCGCAATGAAGCCGCACTTGATGACTTCCGCCATTCCGGAAATGATCTCGTTGCGGGGCAGGGTTTTGAGTGTGTCCAAATCCACCAGCACCCCTGCAGGCGGGTGGAAGGACCCCACCAGGTTTTTGCCTTCGGCGGTGTTGATCCCGGTCTTTCCGCCCACCGAGGCGTCCACCATGCCGAGGAGGCTGGTCGGCATGTGGATGACCTTTACGCCGCGGAGCCAGGTGGCCGCCACGAAACCGGCGAGGTCCGTCACGGCGCCGCCGCCTACCGCCACAATGGCGTCAGAGCGGGTGAAGTCGTTCTGGCCAAGTACCTGCCAGCAGAACGCCGCGACCTGGATGTGTTTGCCCTCTTCGGCATCAGGGATTTCCGCGGTCAGGGAGGTGAAGCCGGCGGCGGCGAGTTCATCGCGGACGGTATCGCCCGTGAGGCGCAGCGCCCGGGGGTGGATAACCAGCACCCGGCGGACGCGCTCCCCCAGCAGGGCCGGGAGGTCCCCCAGCAGGCCCCGGCCCACGACGACGTCGTAGTTCTGCCCCGCGGATTCGCCGGTGACCTTGATGACTGTCGAATCGACGCTCACTTTTCAACTTCCTGTTTGGCGTTTGAGTATTCACGCAGCGCAACTTCAAGCCGGTGCCCCAGTTCGCTGATCGAACCGTGGCGGACGTCCAGGACCAGATCGGCCAGGCGTTCGTAGACGGGCTTCCTGGTGGCAAAGAGGGTAGCCCAGCGGGCCATGGCGTCACCGGCCAACAGCGGCCTTCCGGAATTCCGGGCGATCCGCGACGCCACAGTCGCCTCATCACATTCGAGGTACACCACGGTGCAGCCGGCGAGGATCTGCTGGGTCCCGGAATCGAGCACGGCGCCGCCGCCCAGCGAGATAACCGAGACGGTGTCAGCGGCGCGCTCCACAGCCGCTGCCACGGTGCGCGCCTCAATTTCGCGGAAGGAATGCTCCCCGCGGCCGGCGAAGATCGAGGCGATGCTGCCATGGGCGTCCACGATCTGGACGTCCGTGTCGACGAAGGGAACGCCCAGGCGCTTGGCCAGCTCATGACCGATGGCGGACTTGCCCACGGCCATGGGCCCGATGAGGACGATGGGCCGGTTGCCTGGCACCATCCCTTTGCTCCCGCGGGGCACTAGTGGCCGATCGAGTCCAGGGTGGCCGGAATGCTGTCCAGGTAACCCTTGATGTTGCGTGCGGTTTCCGCAATGGAATCGCCGCCAAACTTTTCCGCGACGGCTTCGGCGAGGACCAGCGCCACCATCGCTTCCGCGACCACGCCGGCGGCCGGCACGGCACAGACGTCCGAGCGCTGGTGGTGGGCCTTGGCCGGCTCCCCGGTGCTGACGTCCACAGTCCGCAGGGCTCGCGGGACGGTGGCGATGGGCTTCATGGCCGCACGGACGCGCAGGACATCGCCGATACTCATGCCGCCCTCGATCCCGCCGGCACGGTTGCTGGTGCGCACAATCCTGCCGTCCGAATCCTTGACAATCTCGTCGTGGGCGGCGGAGCCGCGGCGCGCGGCCGTCAGGAACCCGTCACCGACTTCCACGCCCTTAATGGCCTGGATGCCCATCAGGGCTGCGGCGAGCCGCGAGTCGAGCCGGCGGTCCCAGTGGACGTAGCTTCCCAGGCCCGGCGGGAGCCCGTAGGCGAGGACCTCCACCACGCCGCCCAGGGTTTCGCCTTCCTTGTGCGCGGCGTCGACCTCGGCCACCATGGCGTCGGATGTCTCCCGGTCGAAGCACCGCAGCGGATCTGCGTCCAGCGCGATGACGTCGGCCGGAACAGGCAGCGGGCGCCCCTCGGGAACGGTCACACTGGCGATGGAAACAGTGTGGCTGACCAGTTCGATGCCCAGCTGTTTCAGGAACTGTGCGGCGACGGTGCCCATGGCTACCCGGGTGGCAGTTTCGCGGGCGCTGGCCCGCTCCAGCACCGGACGTGCTTCAGCAAAGCCGTATTTCTGCATGCCGGTGAAATCGGCGTGGCCCGGCCGGGGCCTGGTCAGCGGTGCGTTGCGTGCCAGGTCTGCGAGAACGTCAGGATCCACGGGGTCGGCCGCCATGATCTGTTCCCATTTGGGCCACTCTGTATTGGCCACCTGGATGGCCACCGGTCCGCCCTGCGTCAGTCCGTGGCGGACACCGCCGAGGATGGTAACGACATCCTGCTCGAACTTCATCCGCGCGCCACGGCCGTAACCGAGTCGGCGCCGTGCCAGCGAATCGGCGATCTGTCCGCTGGTGATTTCCACACCGGCGGGGACGCCTTCAATAATTCCCATCAGAGCCGGACCATGGGATTCACCGGCTGTCAACCAACGCAACATAATTTCCATCCTGCCACGTATGGCTGTCAGAACGCCCGTCGGGGAAGGCCGACTGAGTCGCACATCACATCTATGACCGCTGCGTTAACGTCGTCACCGCGGCCGGTAAAGAGCCGCACCTGTTCCACCGCCTGGTACAGGAGCATTTCCAGACCCGGGACCACGGTTCCGCCGCCCGCCTGCCAGACCGCAGCAATCCGGCTTGGCCAGGGGTCATAGGCGACATCGAGCAGCACGCCCGGAGTCCCGCTTCCCAAGGCTGCGATGCTGACCGCCAGGTTGTCAGCCGCGCGCGGCGGCAGTGTTGAAATCACGACGTCGGCACGCGCCGTGGGTGCGGCTGCTTCGGTCATCGGCCGCACATCGATGGACACGCCGACACCGGCGGCCGCGGCCAGTGCTTCGGTGGCCCGCGACGGATCACGGACAAATACCTGGGCATGCCCTGTGCCAAGATCCTTCAGTGCGGCAACGGCCGCCGCGGCCGTGCCGCCTCCGCCCAGGACGACGGCGGACGGACTGGGCAGAGCCCCGGCGTAGCGGACCGCGTTGACAATTCCGGCGACGTCAGTGTTGTAACCCACCCGCCGGACGGACCCGCCGGATTCCTCGAAGGCCACGGTGTTCACCACGCCCAGTGTGCGGGCCACCCCGCGGACTTCGTCCACTTCCGCGACCATCCCGGTCTTCAACGGCATGGTGACCGAGAGCCCGCGCCAGCCGTCCTGCTGCCTGACCTGCTCCATAAAAGCGGGTAGCGCCTGCTCCGTCAGATCCACTGCCGTGTACGCGATGTCAAGCCCCAGCCTGCCGTAGGCCGCCAGGTGCAGGGCCGGTGATTTGGAGTGGCTGATCGGGTGGCCCAGCACGGCCGCCCGATGGCTCACGCGCAGCGGCCGGTGTTGGCCCGGCACCAGCTGTTGTACTGCTCCACGTAGCCGTTGTGCTCTGCCAGCGTCTTGGAGAACTTGGTTTCCTTGGTGTCCAGGTTGATGGTCACCCAGTACAGGTAATCGTTGGTCTTGGGCTTCGCCGCGGCATCAATGGCGGTCTTGCCGGGTGACCCGATGGGACCGGGGGGCAGGCCGGGGTTGGCGTAGGTGTTATAGGGGTTGGACTTGTCCTGGCGCTCTGCATCCGTGAAGTTGAAGCTCTTGGTGCCCAGCCCGTACGTTACGGCCGAGTCCACCTGAAGGAAGCCGCCCGTCTGGTCATTGGGCTTGAGCCGGTTGTAGATGGCACCGGCAACGTCGCCGTACTCCGCCTGACCGCCCTCGGCCTGGACAATACTGGCAACAATGATGGCCTCGTACTGCTTCGCCGGATCTGAGATCCCCTGGGCCACTAGCTCGTCCGTGGTCGTCTTGACCAGGGCCTGGAGGATGTCTTTCGCCGGGGTCCCGAGCGGGAACCGGTACTCCCCCGGGTGCAGGAAGCCTTCGAGGTTCTTGGCGTTTGCCGGCAGGCCGAACTGCTGCGGGGAGTCGCTGAACTGCTTCAGCTGCTGGACTTTGATACCCGAGCCTTCGGAAATCGCCTGTAGCGATTCGTCAATCCTCAAGCCCGCGCTGAGGGCAAAGTAAATGACCTTGGTCCTGTCATGGCCGAGGAGCACGTTAACGGCGTCGGAGTTCTTCATTTCCGATTTGAAAGTGAAGTCCCCCGGTGACAGCGTCCCACCGGAAGCGGTGAACGCCTGCAGGAAGGTGTCCGCGTTGGCGACGACCTTACCTGACTCCAGTTTGGTGGCCACGGAACGCATGCCTTCGCCCGGCTGGACCGAGACCTTGACCTCGCCGCTGCCGGGGCCGGGGTAATCACTGGCCTTGTCGCTCCCCAGCAAGGGCTTCAGGAACTGCGCGCCCACGGCGATGGCTGCCACAAACACCACGAGCGTCAGGAACAGGGCCAGGAGGCGCCGTCTGCGCCGGACCTTCTTCGAGGGCTTGGTCACCACGGAGCTGGCCGCAGCCCCGGCGAGGAGGCCGGCATTCGGGTGTTCGTCGGGGAGCGCGTCATGCCCGTCCTCAAGGTAGGGGGCATGATGGCCGTCTTCTGCGTATGGCTGACCGTCGTCGTGCTGACCCTCATAGGGCTGGTGGTCGTAGGGGTGGAGTTCCTCGGGGTGGGCGTATCCCGTCGGGTGGCCCTCGTAATGCTCGGCCCCGTAAACCTCGGCATTGTGGGCGTCAACAGCCTGGTGATGGTCAACGTCGACGTCCGGCATGGCGGGCGGGACCTGCGGATGCACCTGGGTGGGTGCATCGTCCTGGATCGAGGGCTGGGCGTCAGGCTGCGCAGGGACGCCCTGACGCTGTGCCTGAGGCCCGGCAGGCTCCACCACGGGTTCGGCCGCGCCAAGGGGCTCGCGGTCAGGTTCCGGTGGTGCAGCCGCCGGTGCAATGGCCCCGGGCGCCGCGACGTCCGCAGCTTCAGGCTCCCGCCCCGGGGCGGAGGGGTCCTGGCCGGTTTCGTACGCCTGTTCCGGAACCGCATTGGCGTCCCGCGTGTGTTTCTCCAATGCGCGCAGCTCTTTCCGGGTCAGCGGCCTGGCGCCATCTTGATTGATGGCGCCTGAGGCGTCGTCGTTATTGGACGGGCTCACTGTAGCCTTCCGTGTTCTGAAATCGAGTCTTGCCTTCGGACGCCGCAGTGCCGGCCTGAGCTGGTCCGCCTGTTCCTGAAGGCTGCGGACCGGTCGGCGCGCTGACGCGGCTCCCAACGTCCGTTCCCCTGGCTTTTTGCATGTCGATGGCGTGCTGGAGAATGCCTGCCGCCGCAACCTGATCCACAACTTTACGGTGATTGCGGCTGCTCATGCCAGCTTCGTGCAGGTTCCTGTGAGCCGTCACACTGCTGAGCCGCTCGTCCACGAGGTTCACGGGGACGTCCAGACCCCGGCCGGCCAGCTCGGTCACGAGCAGCCCGGCGTACTCGGCAGCCATTCGGGCGGAGGCGTGCTCCTCCCCCTTCATGGTGCGCGGAAGCCCCACGATGATCTGGACGGCGCCGAGTTCCTGCGCCAGTGAAGCGATCACCCGCACGTCGGAGTTTTTCTTCGCGTTCCGGTCAAGGGTCTTATACGGCGTGGCCAGGATGGCATCCCGGTCGCAGATGGCCACCCCCACCCGGACGGTGCCAACGTCTACCCCCAGTTTGATGCCCTGGGGGTAGTCGCCGGCTGCAACAGGTTCAGTCACGGGTGCCTTAGCGCCGGGAAATTGCGTCCACCACGGCCGCAAGGGCCGGGGCAATCTTGGTGGCGTCCGTACCGCCGCCCTGGGCGACGTCGTCCTTGCCGCCGCCGCCGCCTCCGAGGATGCCGGCCGCAACCCGCACCAGGGCTCCGGCTTTCACGCCGGCTTCCCGGGCGGCCTCGTTGGTGGCCACCAGGATCATGGGGCGGCCGTTGCTGACGCCGGCCACGGCCACGGTGGAGGCTTCGGAGCCCAGACGGTTGCGCAGGTCAAGGGCAAGGTTGCGGACATCATCGGCACCACCGATCTGGCCGGCGTCGTGCGCGATGACCTTGATGCCGGCCGCGTCCCGGGCGGTGCCCACGAGGTTGGCGGCCGCCGCGGTGAGCTGTTCCTTGCGGAGCCGGTCCAGTTCCTTTTCCGTGGCTTTGAGCTTGTTCAGGGTGCTGGCAATCCTGTCGGCGAGCTGGCCGGACGGGACTTTGAGCATCTCGGTGAGCTCCGTGACCAGGGCACGCTCGGCCGCGAGGTGTCGGAAGGCGTCCATGCCCACGAAGGCTTCGACGCGGCGGTTTCCTGAGCCGACTGACTGTTCGCCCAGCAGCGACAGGCTGCCGATCAAGGACGTGTTGGAAACGTGTGTGCCGCCGCACAGTTCACGGGACCACGCGCCGTCGATCTCCACAACGCGCACTTCGCTGCCGTAGTTTTCCCCGAACAGCGCCATGGCACCGAGTGCTTTGGCTTCAGCCAGGGCCATCACCTTGGTGTCCACGCGGAAGTTGTTACGGATGGCCAGGTTGGAAACCTCTTCGATTTCCGAGCGGGTGGCAGTGCTGAGGCCTTCGCCCCAGGCAAAGTCAAAGCGCAGGTAGCCGGCCTTGTTGAAGGACCCCCGCTGGGTGGCCTGGGGGCCCAGGATCTGGTGCAGGGCGGCATGCACAATGTGCGTACCGGTGTGGGCCTGCTCGGCGGCATGGCGGCGTTCACGGTCGACGGCGGCGCGCACCAGCGCATCGGAGGAAATCTCGCCCTCACGCACGATGGCCTTGTGCACGCTCAGGCCCTTGACCGGGCGCTGCACGTCGAGCACCTCGACAACGAAGCCGTCGCCGGTGATGAGGCCGGTGTCGGCGGACTGGCCGCCGGCTTCGGCGTAGAAGGGCGTCTCGTTGAGGACGAGTTCAATCTCGTCACCGGTCGCGGCGTGGGCTACACGCTGGCCGCCGCTGAGGAGTCCCCGGACGCGGGATTCGCCGTCGAGTTCGTCGTACCCGGTAAAGACGGTTTCGCCTTCGCCCAGCATCTCCTGGTAGGCGCTGAGATCGGCGTGGCCGCCCTTCTTGCCCTTGGCATCGGCCTGGGCGCGCTGGCGCTGTTCGAGCATGAGGGCGCGGAAACCGGCCTCGTCCACCTTGAGCCCGGCTTCCTCTGCCATCTCCAGGGTGAGGTCGATCGGGAAGCCGTACGTGTCGTGCAGCGCGAAGGCATCGGCCCCGGACAGCGGTGCGCCGGCGGCTTTGGATACCGTCACGGCATCCTCAAGACGGGCCGTACCCGAAGCGATGGTGCGCAGGAAGGCCCGCTCTTCGGCGTAGGCGATCCGGCTGATGCGTTCGAAGTCCGTCTCCACAATCGGGTAGACGCCCTTCATGGCATCGCGTGAGGCGGGCAGCAGGTCCGGGAGGCAGGCCTTTTCGACGCCGAGCAGGCGCATCGAGCGCACTGCACGCCTGATGAGGCGGCGCAGGACGTAGCCGCGGCCTTCGTTCGAGGGCGTCACGCCGTCGGCGATCAGCATCAGGGCGGAGCGGATATGGTCGGCCACCACCCGCATGCGGACATCGTCGGTGTGGTGCGGGTCGTCAGCGGATTCGGCGGAGGTGTACTCCCGGCCGGACAGCTCGGCTGCCTTGTCGATCACGGGCCGGACCTGGTCCGTCTCGTACATGTTCTCGACGCCCTGCAGGATCATGGCAAGGCGTTCCATGCCCAGGCCGGTGTCGATGTTCTTCTTGGGCAGTTCCCCGACGATGTCGAAGTCGTCCTTGGAACGGACGTTGTCGATCTGGTACTGCATAAAGACGAGGTTCCAGATTTCGACGTAGCGGTTCTCGTCAGCGAGCGGGCCGCCTTCGGCGCCGTACGCGGGGCCGCGGTCGTAGTAAATTTCCGAGCAGGGGCCGGCGGGGCCGGGCTGGCCGGTGTGCCAGTAGTTGTCAGCCTTGCCCATCCGCTGGATCCGTTCGGCGGGGACGCCGGTGTTCTTCAGCCACAGGTCCCGGGCTTCGTCGTCTTCCTGGTAGACGGTCACCCACAGGAGTTCCGGCGGCAGGCCGTACCCGCCGTCGTCAACGCTCGTGGTGAGCAGTTCCCAGGCGAACTTGATGGCGTCTTCCTTGAAGTAATCGCCGAACGAGAAGTTGCCGCACATCTGGAAGAAGGTGCCGTGCCGGGCAGTTTTGCCCACTTCTTCAATGTCGCCGGTGCGGATGCACTTCTGGATGCTGGTGGCCCGGGAGAACGGGGCCTCTTCACGGGCGGTCAGGTAAGGGATGAACGGGACCATCCCGGCCACGGTGAACAGCAGGGAGGGGTCGCTGGAGACCAGGGAGGCGGACGGCACCGCGGTGTGCCCCTTGCTGACAAAAAAGTCGATCCAGCGCTTAGTGATCTCCTGCGACTTCATGAGCTGATTACATACCCTTCTTGGGTCACGCGTTTGGGGGGCGTGACGGTTTGATACAGGCAGCAGTCCGGGCAAGCCGCAACCGCTGGGTTAATTCTCTCGCGTTTTGCCGGCTGGTTAGTGCCGGGCCGGAACCTGCGGTGAAACGCCCGGGGATTCAACGCCGAGTGCGGTGCGAAGGTCCGCTTCCCGCTCATGCATGCCGGAGCGGACAGCGTCGGCAAAGTCGTACAGGCCGTCGGCGAGCCGGCCCACGGCACGGTTCAGGCCCTCAGGCCCCAGGTTTGATTGGGCTTCAGTGAGTTTTCGGAAAGCGATGACGCCGATCGCGACGCCGATTCCCATCCAGACAAATCGTTTCATGTTCTGTTCTTCCGGTGACTAGCGGCTGCGGCGGCCGGCCGCGGGCTTCTTGCGGTTGGCAAGGGCAGTGCGGACTCCGTAGCTGAAGGCTGCCACCTTGATCAGTGGTGAGCCCACTGTTGCGGCAACGAGGGAGGACAGCGCGGAGAGGTTCGCGGAAGCGTCCGAAACGTTGGAGGCGATGCCGTCCACTTTCTTCAGCTGCTGGTTGGTCGTGGTCACCGTGGCGGTGACTTCGTCCATCAGGGGCGTGGCGCCGTCGCTGATGGATCGGATGGACGTCCGGATTTCCTCCAGGACGCTGCCCAGCTTCAGGATGGGTACCGCGAGCAGCAGCACCAGGAGCGCAAACACTCCGGCTGCGATCAGGCCGGCAATATCGCCACCAGACATAGACGTTCATCTCCTTGAAACTGACGTGGATCTCTTCCCATCGCGCACGCTGTCTTCATGCGTTCCGCAGATGTCCCCCAAGTACCTTACATACAAAGAAGCCCGTGGCGCTTGCCACGGGCTTCTTTGGATACGCTGCTGGGATTTAGCGTGCGTAGAATTCGACGACGAGCTGCTCTTCGCAGGTTACGGGAACCTCGGAGCGCTTCGGGCGGCGAACCAGGCGTGCCTGCAGGGCGTCAAGCTTGACGTCCAGGTAGGCCGGGACCTGGGGCAGGACGTCGCGGTGCGCGCCGGCCGCTGCAACCTGAAGCGGAACCATGGTTTCGCTGCGGCTGTGAACGTGGACCAGCTGGCCCTCACCAACGCGGAAGGACGGGCGGTCAACGCGGATGCCGTCAACCATGATGTGGCGGTGCACAACGAGCTGGCGGGCCTGGGCGATGGTGCGGGCGAAGCCTGCACGCAGCACGAGGGCATCGAGACGCATTTCGAGCAGTTCGATCAGGTTTTCACCGGTCAGGCCCTTGGTGCGGCGTGCTTCTTCGAAGGCACGGGTCATCTGGGCTTCACGGATGCCGTACTGGGCGCGCAGACGCTGCTTTTCGCGCAGACGTACGGCGTAGTCGGAGTCCTGCTTCTTGCGGGCACGGCCATGCTCACCGGGGCCGTACGGGCGGCGCTCCATGTACTTGGCGGCCTTGGGGGTCAGAGCGATGCCGAGTGCACGCGAGAGGCGTGCTGTACGGCGAGCACGAGTGTTGTTAGCCACTTGTGTCCTTCCAATATCTGCGGTGTGTCAGTGTTACTGGCCTCCACGATGGAGAGCATCGGCCAACCGCTGCCTTTTGCTACTGGGCACAGTGCTACCCCGACAGAAATCAGTAAATACTGGAAAATGTTGGGGATTGCGTCCGTGCCTTGCCAGACAACGAACCATCTTAGCAGGATTCCCCTGCATTCCCGTACCCGGCCGGCACGGGCCTGCCCGGTCCTGCCGGCTCAGCCGCCGCGGATAATCTTCCGCAGCCGCTCCAGGCGAACGGAAATATCCCGCTCCGCGCCGTTGCCGGTGGGTTCGTAGTAGTCCCGGCCCACCAGATCGTCCGGCGGGTACTGCTGGGTGGCCACAGCATGCGGCGCATCGTGGGCGTATTTGTAGCCCTTGCCGTGCCCGAGCTGCTTTGAACCCGGGTAGTGCGCGTCGCGCAGGTGTGCCGGGATGCCGTTGCCCAGGCCTGCCCGGACGTCTGCGATGGCCTTGTTGATGCCCAGGTAGGCGGCGTTGGACTTCGGCGCGGTGGCCAGATGCACCACCGCTTCGGCCAGGACAATCCGGCCTTCGGGCATACCGATGAGCTGCACCGCCTGGGCTGCGGCTACGGCGGTCTGCAACGCCGTCGGGTCTGCCATGCCCACGTCCTCAGCGGCGGAAATCACAATGCGCCTGGCAATGAACCGGGGGTCCTCCCCCGCCTCGAGCATCCTGGCGAGGTAGTGCAGAGCGGCATCCACGTCGGAGCCGCGGACGGACTTGATGAAGGCGCTGGCCACGTCGTAGTGCTGGTCTCCCGCCCGGTCATAGCGCACGGCGGCCACATCCAGGGCTCGTTCGGTGTGCTTGAGCTCAATGGATACGGGAGCGTCATCGCCGGCGTCGTCCGCATCACCGAATGCAACGCCGGAGGCTGCTTCCAAGGCAGTCAGGGCACGCCGGGCGTCGCCGCCGGACAGCCTGACGAGGTGGCCCAGCGCCTCCGCACTGAGCTCGACTTTCCCGTTCAGGCCCCGTTCGTCCGCGACAGCGCGTTGCAACAGCCCTTCGATGTCGGCGTCCGTCAATGGCTTCAGCGTCAGCAGCAGGGACCGGGACAGCAGCGGCGAGACCACCGAAAAGGAGGGGTTCTCCGTGGTGGCTGCCACCAGGACAACCCAGCGGTTCTCCACGCCGGGCAGGAGGGCATCCTGCTGGGCCTTGTTGAAGCGGTGGATCTCGTCAAGGAACAGGACCGTGGTGGTCTTATACAGGTCGCGCGCTGTCAGGGCCTCATCCATCACCCGCCGCACATCCTTGACGCCGGCGGTGATCGCGGAGAGTTCCACGAACTTCCGGCCTTTGCCCTTGGCGATCACGTGGGCCAGCGTGGTTTTTCCTGTGCCCGGGGGTCCCCACAGGATCAGGGAGCTGGGCCCGGCGGGTCCTACGGCGTCAGTGCCGGCCGCGAGCTGCCGCAGCGGCGAGCCCTGGCCAAGGAGGTGCTGCTGACCAACCACGTCGTCAAGGGTGCGGGGCCGCATCCTGACAGCCAAGGGACTGCGCTGCGCCGCGCTCCGGCTCGCCCCGGGGCGGCCCGAGGACGAGGGCTCGCTACTGTCGTCGTCGTCGTCATTGCCGGGCCCCGGGCCGAAGAGATCATCCACATAGATAGGCTACTCATAGTTCAGCATCTCTTATCCGCACGCTCGCAAAGGGACCACCATGACTGCACCCGGCCCAGATGGCGTCAGCCAGGCGGGATCGGCCCGCGCCGGTTCAGACCGCGCGGGTTCAGGCCGCGCGGCTTCGGTCAGGACCGCCTTTGTGCCGGCGGCCCGCCTCGTCGGGTGGACCGAGCGCTTTGGCGCCGCTCACGGCGGCTTCCGGATCAGGGATGACGACGACGGCGTGCGGCTTCTGGCGGCCGATGGCACCACAGCGCTGCTCCAGGCCCCCTGGCCTCCGGACGGACGACCCGGACGCGGCAGCGGACCCTTGGAGCGACTGGCCTCCATGGCCGGTCAGCCGCGGACGGCAGGACTGGTTCTGGTGCGGCGCGGAGGCTATGCGGTGGCGGTGGCGCGGGAGGGCGGCGTGGCGGCGTCCAAAACCGGATCCCGGTACGTGCAGGGCCGCCGCGCGAACCAGGCCGATGAGCTGGTGGAGAAGGTGGCGGTCCAGGCGGCGGCAATTTTCGGTGGCCACGCGATAGGGTACCTTGCCCCAGGCGGTGACCGGACCCTCGCCAACCTGGTGCTCGCGCACGCGGCGATGAAGCCCTATGCCGCGCTCCCCCGGCTGGCCTTCCTGGACGTGGCGGATCCCAACGGTTCAGTCCTGAGAAAGGCCGCTGCCGATATCTGCTCAGTGCGGATTCAGGTGACCGACGCCGCCGGTCAGGCAGTGTCCAGGTCCTAGGTCCAGGTCCTAGGTCCAGGTCCTAGGTCCTAGGTCAGGGTCCAGGAGCGCTTCGACAGCCCGTACCAGAAGCCGTCGATTGCAGTCCGCGCCTTCAGTTCTCCGGAGCCGTAGGCTGCGCCGAGGGCAACGTACAGCGGAGCCCAGTGCTCGCTGCGCGGGTGCGCCTGGCGCGCGGCCGGAGCCTTGTTCAGAAAGTCCAGGATCGCATCCACATCACCGCGGGCCATGGCCTCCTCGGCCCAGTGGTCAAACTCGCTCGAGGCTGCCGGCGGAGCGCTGTCCGGGCCGCCGGCGGGGTTGAACCAGCGCAGGTTGTGCGTGGTGAAGCCGGACCCGACAATGAGGGTGCCGCGTTCGCGCAGCGGCGCCAACGACATTCCCAGGTTGAACAGGCCCTGCGGATCAAGTGTGGGCATGGACATCTGGACCACCGGGACATCTGCCTCGGGGAACAACTCCTTGAGCGGCACGTACGCACCGTGGTCCAGCCCCCGGCTCTCGTCGCGCTCAACGTGGTGGCCGTGACCGGCCACCAGCCGCTCCACCTCCGCCGCGAGCTCAGGCGCCTGCGGGGCGCGGTACTGGACCTCGTAGTACTTTTGGGCGAATCCGCCGAAGTCATAAACCAGTCCGGGATCCCGCTGCGTCGCGCTGAGCGTCACGGGCGCATTTTCCCAGTGCGCGGAGATCATCAGGACGTCCTTGGGCTTACTGAACGTGCCGGACCAATCGTGCAACTGCCGGGTCCAGGTGGCGTCGTCGGCAAGCGGCGGCGCGCCGTGGCTGAGGAAGAGAACCGGGGGCTGGCCAAGTGTTTGTGTCATGGCTTCATACTAACCGGTTTTCATTGAAGCTTCAAGTATGGGTGCTGGACGGAAGGACGGCGGCTGGAGCTCAGCAGCCGGTCAGATGCCGTTTCGGGCGGTCCTGCCGGTAGTGGTAGCGGGCCGCTTCGCTGAATCCTGCGGCGGCGTAGAGCTGCCGGGCCGGCTGGTTCGCGGCAGTGACCAGAAGCCAGTACCCTGTCAGCCGGCGTGCAGCGCCTTCACCCAAGAGGGCCAGCAGGACCTGACGGGCGTAGCCCCGCCGCCGGGCATCCGGGCGGGTGGCCATGCCGTACAGCCCTCCCCGGGCCACTGCCTCGCCGCCGGTGCCGGCTCCCCCGCCGCCCGGGTGAGCAGGCGGAAGGGCGAGGCGGCCGACGGCGGCGGGCCGGCCGTCGTCGGATCTGACCAGCGCGTACACCGACGGGCAGCCGGTCAGTATCGTGCGTGCGGTGGCGAGCTCCGCAGCACCGCCCCTGCCGTCCACCTGCCACCACAGGTCCAGCCACTCCGAAGACGGCGCGGCGGAGAGTTCGACGCCGGGTTCTGGCTTGAGCGGTCCGGGCTTAAGCGGTTCCGGTGCAGACGGATCGGGCACCGCGCTGCCTGCCGCCCCTTGCCCAGTCCCGGCTGCCAGCGTCATGACAAGTGTTTCGGACTGCCGGGTGAAGCCTTCCGCATCCAGGAGCGCATGCAGTCCTGCGGAGCGGGGGTCGTCGAAAAGCTGGAAGATCAGCGGCAGCCGCCGGTCCCGGTACCATTGCCGGGCCAGCCGCAACGCCGCAAGCTGAGCGTGCTGATCATCTCCGGGGACACGCGGCCACACTGAGTTGGCCCGCTGCGTCACGCCGGAGGCTGCCCGCAGTACCCAGCCGTCGGCGTCCCCGCGGTCAGGAGCCGGCCAGGCGGCATCCATCAACAGCTCGAGGTCCTGCAGTGCAGGAGCTCCCATGGCGAACCACCCTTCCACAGCGAAAGGCTCCCCGGAATGAACTGGACCAGTTCATTCCGGGGAGCCTCTCCGACATTTACTCGCCCTTTTTGGGCTCTTCCGCCTTGGCCTGCGGCTTGAAGTCCACACCGGCTTCCTTACGCTGCTGCGCTGTGATGGGCGCCGGAGCCTGGGTGAGCGGATCGTAGCCGTTGCCGGTCTTCGGGAAAGCGATGACGTCGCGGATGGACTCCACGCCTGCCAGGAGCGCAACCACCCGGTCCCAGCCAAAAGCGATGCCGCCGTGCGGAGGGGCGCCGAACTTGAAGCCTTCGAGCAGGAAGCCGAACTTGGTCTGGGCGTCCTCGCGGTCCAGGCCCATCAGTTCAAACACGCGTTCCTGGACATCGCGCTCGTGGATACGGATGGAGCCGCCGCCGATTTCGTTGCCGTTGCAAACGATGTCGTAGGCGTAGGACAGGGCAGATTCCGGGTCCATGTCGAACGTGTCCAGGAATTCCGGCTTCGGCGAGGTGAAGGCGTGGTGGACTGCGGTCCACTTGCCCGCGCCAACCGCCACGTCACCGGATGCCACCGCTGCGGCGGCCGGCTCGAACATCGGCGCGTCCACAACCCAGCAGAAGGCCCAGTCCGCGGGGTTGATCAGGCCGGTGCGGTGGCCGATCTCAACACGGGCAGCGCCGAGGAGGGCGCGGGCCGCGGACTTCTCACCGGCGGCAAAGAAGATGCAGTCGCCGGGCTTGGCACCAACAGCGTCCGCAAGGCCGGCCCGCTCGGTGTCGGTCAGGTTTTTGGCGACGGGCCCTGCCAGTTCGCCGTCTTCCTTGAAGAGGACGTAGGCCAGGCCCTTGTGGCCGCGCTGCTTGGCAAACTCCTGCCACCCGTCAAGGGTGCGGCGCGGCTGGGAGGCGCCACCGGGCATCACCACGGCACCAACGTAGGGGGCCTTGAAGACGCCGAAGTTGGTGTCCTTGAAGAACTCGGTGAGTTCGGTGAGTTCCACGCCAAAACGAAGATCGGGCTTGTCCGAACCGTACCGTGCCATCGCGTCCGCATAGGTGATGCGCTGGATGGGGGTGGGGATCTCGACGTCGATCAGTTTCCACAGTGCCTTGACGATGTTTTCGCCGATGGCAATGATGTCGTCCTGGTCCACGAAGCTGGCTTCGATGTCCAGCTGGGTGAATTCCGGCTGGCGGTCGGCGCGGAAGTCCTCATCGCGGTAGCAGCGCGCGATCTGGTAGTACTTCTCGAAGCCGCCCACCTGCAGCAGCTGCTTGAAAAGCTGCGGGGACTGCGGCAGGGCGTACCAGGAACCCGGGGCCAGGCGCGCGGGGACCACGAAGTCACGGGCGCCTTCCGGCGTCGAACGCGTCAGCGTGGGAGTCTCGATTTCGACGAAGCCGTCCTGGTGGAGCAGCTCGCGGGCAACCCGGTTGGCCTCGGAGCGAAGGCGAAGGTTGCGGGCGGGGCCAGGGCGGCGCAGGTCAAGGTAGCGGTGCTTCAGGCGTGCCTCCTCGCCCACTTCGACGTGCTCGTCGATCTGGAACGGCAGCGGGTCCGAGGTGTTGAGGATGACCACCTTGTCCGCCATGACCTCGATCGATCCGGTGGCTAGGGCCGGGTTCTCGTTGCCCTCGGGACGCTGGGAAACGGTGCCCGTGACCTGCAGGACGTATTCGTTGCGCAGGCCGTGGAAGACCTCTTCTTCACGGACCACAACCTGGGCTACGCCGGACGCATCGCGCAAGTCCACGAATGCGACCCCACCGTGATCGCGGCGGCGGCCAACCCAGCCAGCCAGAGTTACGGTTTGTCCAATGTGCTCGGAGCGAAGGGATCCGAGGTCATGTGTGCGCAGCACAGCACGCCTTTCTGAAGGAGACAGCAGGAAAACTAAGACTTAAAGATGCA
Organism: Pseudarthrobacter sp. IC2-21; assembly: GCF_034048115.1. Lineage (NCBI taxonomy): Bacteria > Bacillati > Actinomycetota > Actinomycetes > Micrococcales > Micrococcaceae > Pseudarthrobacter > Pseudarthrobacter sp. IC2-21. The sequence goes on from NZ_CP139145.1 coordinate 2,219,705, forward strand.
TAGGATCGTTCCGGGAACAATCCCGTTTGAGTTTACCCGCTGGAAAGGCGCCGCTCCCCCATGAACCCCCACCGGCAGCTCCAGAGAAGGCTCGGCGTGTTCGACGCCACCTCCATCGGACTCGGCTCCATGCTTGGTGCCGGCGTCTTTGTGGTCTTCTCCCCGGCTGCAGGCCTGGCCGGTCAATTCCTGGTTCTTGCTGTCCTGCTCGCTGCTGCAGTGGCCTACTGCAATGCGGTAGCGTCCGCCGAACTGGCGGCCCGGTATCCGGCCAGCGGCGGCACCTATGTCTACGGCCGGCAGCGGCTGGGCGAATGGCCGGGCTTCTTGGCGGGGTGGGGCTTTGTCAGCGGAAAATCCGCGTCCTGTGCTGCCATGGCACTGACGTTCGGCCACTATATGGCGCCGGACTACGCCGTGCCCGTTGCCGTAGCCGCCGTGGTTTCCCTGACTGCTGTGAACCTCTTTGGGATTACCCGCACGGCACTGCTCACCCGGGTCCTGCTCTGCTTTGTCGTGGCCGTTCTCCTCTTTGTGGCCGTAGCGGCTTTCGTCGGCCCGCACCCGACCTGGGCGGTAGCAGCCGACGGCGGCCCGGGTGCAGGCGGGACGGCCGCCGGCGGGTTGGGAGGTGTGCTGCCTGCGGCGGGCCTGATGTTCTTCGCCTTTGCCGGTTACGCCCGGATTGCCACCCTGGGCGAGGAAGTCAAGGATCCGGCCAGGACCATCCCACGCGCAATCCTCGCCGCATTGGGCGCCGCGTTTGTCATCTACCTGGGACTGGCGCTGCTGCTCCAGAACCATCTGCCGGACGGCCGGCTGGCCGCCACCGATGTGCCGCTTCTGGACGCCGTGCTCCACTCGCGGCTCGCCGCGGGCGCACCGCTGGTTCAGGCCGGCGCGGCGGCCGCCAGCCTCGGCGCCCTGTTGGCGCTCATCACCGGCGTGGGCCGGACAACCCTGGCCATGGCACGCGAGCGGGATCTCCCGGCGGCACTGGCGAAGGTGGGCGGACAGCATACTGTGCCGTTCGTGGCGGAACTTGCCGTGGCCGCCGTCGTGATTCTGCTTCTGCTGACCACTGACGTGATGGCTGTGGTTGGCTTCTCCAGCTTCGGCGTGCTGATCTACTATGCCATCACCAACGCCGCCGCCTTCACCCTCGAGAAGCACCCGCCCCACGCACCCAGGTGGCTCAATGTGGCCGGCTTCGGGGGCTACCTGCTGCTCGCCTTCACGCTGCCGCCGGCGTCCGTCCTGGGGATGGCTGCCGTTCTTGCGGCCGGCGTTGCGGTCCGGTTCCTGGTGGTCCGGCTGCGCCGCTAGCCGGCGCCGGTCAGGCCTGGGCAGGCACCGCCGCGGCCGTGGTGCTCACCTGAACGGTGAGGTCTTCCGACGGCGGCGACCAGATTTCGGGAAAGGCAACCACTTGCTCGCCGGAGCGGATGTCTTTGACCTGGTGGTTGCCCTCGTCATCGGTGAACCAGACGAAGGGGATGCCGCGGCGGTCCGCGAACTTGATCTGCTTGCCGAACTTTTCCGCCTTGGCCGCCACTTCCGTGGCGATGCCGCGGCTGCGGAGCTGGGCAGCCACGTCCTGGGCGGCGCCCCAGCTCTCATCGTTCGTGAGCGCCACCAGCACCGCCGTGGGAACGGACCGGGAGGCTTTGGCCAGATCCTGGCTGAGGATGCGGGACACCAGCCGGGTGACGCCGATGGAGAGCCCGACGCCGGGGAACTTGCGGTTGCCCTTGCTAGCCAGGGCATCGTAGCGGCCGCCGGAACAGATGGATCCGAGCTGCTCGTGGCCTACCAGGACCGTCTCCACCACGGTGCCCGTGTAGTAGTCGAGGCCGCGGGCAATGCTGAGATCGGCCACCACCTTGCCCGGTGCGCGCTGCACGGCAGCCTCGATGACCTGCTCCAGTTCGTTCAGGCCTTCCTCCAGCAGGTCATTGGTCACGCCGAGGGCCTGGACCTGGGCAACAAAGGAGGTGTCCTCGGTTCGGATTCCGGCCAGCTGCAACGCGAGCTGCGCCTGTTCGTCCGATGCGCCGAGTTCAGTCTTCAGCAATTCAGCGACCCTGGCAGGACCGATCTTTTCCAGCTTGTCGATGCTGCGGAGCACCCCGGCCGTGTCTTCAAGGCCGATCCCGCGGTAAAAGCCTTCGGCGAGCTTGCGGTTGTTGATGCGCAGGCGGAAGTCCGGGATGGGAAGGGCGCTGAGCGCCTCGGCGATCACCAGGGCGATTTCCACGTCGTACCGGAAGGGCAGCTCGCCGTCGCCCACCACGTCGATGTCCGCCTGGGTGAATTCCCGGGCCCGGCCTTCCTGCGGGCGCTCCCCGCGCCACACTTTCTGGATCTGGTAGCGCCGGAACGGGAACGCCAGGTAGCCGGCGTTTTCGACGACGTAGCGGGCAAACGGCACGGTCAGGTCAAAGTGCAGAGCCAGTGCGTGCGGATCGGATTTTGCCTTGGCGGAATCCGGGTCGGCTTCATCGTCCTGCAGCCGGCTGAGACCGTAAACCTCTTTATCGATCTCGCCTTTGCGCAGCAACTGGCCGACAGTCTCCACGGCCCGGGTCTCGATTGACCCGAAGCCGTGCAACTCAAAAACCCTGCGGAGGGTGTCCAGCACGTGCAGCTCCACCAGCCGCTCCTCGGGAAGCCACTCGGGGAATCCGGACAGGGAGGCGGTGCGTGCCATGGTGGATGTTCTCCTCTTGATGAAAGGCGCCTGGTACTCGCCCGGCATTCCACCCGAAACGGGCCAGGAACGGCGGCTGTCCAGCAACTCATGCATAAACTATGTGCGGCAGTCAGTTTATGCGCCATCTGCCCGCATCTCTAATACGCGGGCAGTGGACGCGCAAGGCTGCCGCCACACCTCTGCGCCCGGGCCTTCATAACCGGCGGCAGAACGACTTACAGGAGGACCCTTGGCGGCCAGTTCACGCGGTGCCCGCGAAGCCAAACGGCGTGTCCAGCAGATGGAGGCCAAGCGCGAGCTGCGGCGGGACCAGGAATCGCGGCGCAAACGCGACAATGTCATCGCCGCCGGCGCGGCAGGCGCCGCCGTGGTCCTCGCCGTCGTCCTTCAGTTCACCGTCTTCGCCGGCAACCCGACCGAAGACGAGTTTGCTGCAGCAGAAGCCGGACTGACCCCGCCCTCAGCCTCCCCCACAACGTCCGCACCGCCCACCAACGCGGCCAACATCCCGTCCCCGGACACGGCCGCCGGGAAAGTGTTCACCGGCGAGCTGGCGCTGAACCGCGGCAAACTCGGCATCGAACTTGACGGCACCAAGGCACCGCAGGCGGCAGCCGTGTTCAAATCGCTCAGCGATGAAGGCTACTTCACCGGCAAGACCTGCCACCGCCTCACCACCGGGGACAACTTCGGCGTCCTGCAGTGCGGCTCGGCCGATGGCAAGGGCGGCGGAAACCCCGACTACACGTGGGGTCCGCTGGAAAATGTCCCGGCTGACAACCTGTACCCGGCCGGCACCATAGCCGTGGCAAGGACGGGCAACAATGCCTACGGCAACGGCACACAGTTCTTTATTGTCTACAAGGACACGGTGATTCCAGCCGATACTGCCGGCGGTTATACGGTGGTGGGCAAGGTGACGTCCGGGCTGGATGTTGTGTCCGGCATCGCAGCGGCGGGGATTACTCCCGGCAGCAGCAACATGGACGGCGCGCCCGTGGAATCAGTCACGATAGACTCGGTTTCTCTGAAGTAGGAAGCCCGGCCTCACGGCTGCGGTGCAGTATGTGAGTATTTTCCTCCAAGCGAAAGACTTTTAGCGGTGACAGACAGTCAGAAATCCGACGAAACAGCAACAGACCTGACCGAGGCAACGGCCCCCGGGGCCGAGCAGGCAGTAGCTGACCCTTCAACACCTGATGCAGCAGTCGCCGAGCGCGCCACTGTTCCGCCGGCCGAGGCCGGCCAGGACGCGACCCCGGCGGCCACGGACGCCCAGGACGGCCCTGAAGCGCAGGACGCGCCGGAAAGCCAGGTGGCCCCGGATGCGCAGGACGCGCCCGACGCCCCGCAGCCGGCAGCCCCTGCGCCGCGGCCCGCTCCGTCACCGGCAGCCTTCGCTGCGCGACCGAAACCGGCCGCCGCCGCACCCGCCGCAACTCCCGCCCCTGTTGCTCCGGCCACGTCGCTGGCGGAAGCTGCCCGGTGGGGTCGTGTTGAAGGTGATGGCCACGTGTTCCTGACCATCGATGGCGAGGAACACCCGGTTGGCCAGTACCCGGACGTCAGCGACGATGAAGCCCTCGCGTACTTCGCGCGGAAATATGACGACATTGTGGCGCAGGTGCTGCTCCTGGAGCAGCGCGTCAGCTCCAAGGCGCCCAGCACTGACATGCAAAAGACGGTGACCCATCTTCGCGAGCAGCTGGCCGAGCGCAACATGGTGGGCGACCTCCGGTCAGCCGAAGCGCGCCTCGATGCCGTGTCGGCGCAGATCACCGAGCTCGAAAAAGCGGAGAAGGCAGAGCACGACGCCGTCCGCGCCGCCGAACTCGCCGCCCGTGAGGCAATCGTCTCCGAAGCGGAGGAAATCTCCGGCCAGGATCCTGCCCAGATCCAGTGGAAGACGTCCAGCGCACGGATGAATGAACTCTTTGAAAGCTGGAAGGCAGCCCAGAAGAGCGGTGTCCGTCTTGGCCGCAGCAACGAAGACGCCCTTTGGAAGCGGTTCCGTGCCGCACGGACGGTATTCGACCGTCACCGCCGCGCATACTTCTCCCAGCTGGACAGCACCAATTCGGCCGCTAAATCGGCCAAGGAAAAGCTCATTGCCGAGGCCGAGGCATTGTCTTCCTCCACCGACTGGGGCTTCGCCGCCGGCGAGTACCGCCGGCTCATGGACGAATGGAAGGCCTCCCCGCGGGCAAGCCGCAAAGACGACGACGCCCTGTGGGCCCGTTTCCGCGCCGCCCAGGACGTCTTCTTCACTTCCCGGCAGGCAGCCAACGAAGAGATCGACCAGGAGTATGCGGCCAACCTCACGGTGAAGGAAGAACTCCTGACCGAGGCCAACGCCATCCTGCCGGTCAAGGACCTCGCTGCCGCCAAGAAGGCCCTTCAGTCCGTCCGGGACCGCTGGGAAGAAGCAGGCAAGGTTCCCCGCGCCGACATGGGGCGGATCGAAGCCGGGCTTCGCAAGGTGGAAGACGCCGTCCGCCACGCCGAAGAGGAAAACTGGCAGCGCTCCAACCCGGAGACGAAGGCCCGCACCAACAGCGCCCTCTCGCAGCTGGAGGCCGCCATTGCCGGGCTCCAGGACGATCTGCAGAAAGCGGAGAAGGCCGGCGACGAGCGAAAGATCAAGGCCGCACGGGAAGCCCTGGAGGCGCGGCAGGCCTGGCTTGACCAGATCCAGCGTTCCGCCAGCGAGCTGGCCTAACACGCACCCAGCTGCCGGCCGCACAGGCCCGGGACCGGTTATCCACATAACCGGCACCGGGCCTGTGCCGTTTAGCCGGCGACGCGGCAGGATGGGTGGATGGCCACCCCGTCACCTCCCCAACACCCCGACCTCTACTCGCCGGGGCGGCCCTTCAGCTGGCCCGAACTCCAGGCCCTCGCAGCCGACGGTGTCCTGACACGGTTCCATCAGCATGGCTACGCATTGCCCGATCTTCAGGTCTCGGCCCAGCTGAGGGCCCGGGCGGCCGCCAATGCCGTGCCCGCACAGGTGCGGCAACGGGTGGTGGCGGGCAGGATGACGGCTGCCTGGATCTACGGTTGCGCCGAGGAACCGGACAAGCTGGCGTTGCTGGTGGATGCCACAAGGCGCATTTCCAGCCTCCGCAGCACCCGGGGCTGCACGCTCCATGAAGTCAGGCTTGGCCCCTGTGACGTGGTCAGCATCGGCGGCCTCATGGTCTCCAGCCCGCTCCGGACCGCCGTGGACATCGCGCTGCACGTCGAGGCGCACCGGGCCGTGCCCGCCCTTGCGGGACTGCTGGCCCGCCCCGAGCAGGACGTCCGGCTGCGCCTGCTGGTCCTCGCCATCGAAGCCACGCCAAGGGTCCCGCACAAAAGGGCCGCCTTGGAGAAACTCGCGCTCTTAGCTCCGGCGCTTGTTGCCGGTGGTCCGGTAGACGTCGAACACTCCGTCGATGCGTCGGACGGCGCTGAGGACGTGGCTGAGGTACTTGGGGTCACCCATCTCGAACGCGAACCGTGAGATGGCCACACGGTCACTGGATGTGTTGACGCTGGCGGCCAGGATATTGACGTGGTTCTCGGAAAGTACGCGCGTCACGTCCGAGAGGAGGGACTTCCGGTCCAGTGCCTCCACCTGGATCTCGACGAGGAATACGCTCGACTGCGTTGGAGCCCAGTCAACATCCACGATCCTGTCCGGCTGGTCCTTGAGGTCGGAGATATTGGTGCAGTCCGTCCGGTGCACGGACACACCGGAGCCCCTGGTGACGAAGCCCAGGATCGGATCCGGCGGAACAGGCGTACAACAGCGGGCCAGCTTCACCCACACATCACCGACGCCGCGGACCACCACACCGGAATCTGAAAACTTGGTCTTGGTGACCTGCGTGGGGATGCTGACTTCGGTGATGTCGTCGTCAGTGCTCTCGTTGCCGCCGAGACTTTCAACAAGCCTCTCCATCACCGACTGGGCCGAGGTGTGGCCGTCGCCCACGCCAGCGTACAGGCCTGAAATGTCCACATACTTGAAGTCCGCGGCCACCGCAGCGAGGGCCTCGTGCGTCATCAGCCGCTGCAGCGGCAGGTTCTGTTTCCGCATGGCCCGGGTGAGGAGCTCCTTGCCGCGGTCGATCGCCTCTTCACGGCGTTCCTTGCTGAACCACTGCCGGATCTTGTTCCGGGCGCGGGCACTCTTAACGAAGTGCTGCCAATCCTGGCTGGGCCCGGCACCCTCGGCCTTGGAGGTGAAGATCTCCACCCAGTCGCCGTGGTTCAGTTCGCTGTTCAGCGGCACCAGTTTGCCGTTGACACGGGCGCCGATGGTCCGGTGCCCCACTTCCGTGTGGACGGCGTAGGCAAAGTCCACAGGGGTGGAGCCGGCGGGCAGCGCCATCACCTCACCCTTGGGCGTGAACACAAACACCTCGCGGGCGTTGATCTCAAACCGCAGGGAATCCAGGAACTCCCCCGGATCCGAGGTTTCCTGCTGCCAGTCAACCAGGGACCGCAGCCAGCCCATGTCGCCATCGCGGGGGCTGCCCGGGCCCACGGCCGTCCGGTTGGGCTGATCCTTGTACTTCCAGTGCGCGGCGACGCCGTATTCCGCCCGCCGGTGCATCTCGTGCGTGCGGATCTGGATCTCGACGGGTTTGCCGCCCGGACCGATCACCGTGGTGTGCAGTGACTGGTACATGTTGAACTTGGGCATGGCTATGTAGTCTTTGAACCGCCCCGGCAAAGGATTCCAGCGCGAATGCATGGTGCCCAGGGCTGCATAGCAGTCCCGCACGGAATCAACCAGGACGCGTACGCCCATGAGGTCGTTGATATCGTCGAAATCCTTGTCCCGGACCACCATCTTCTGGTAGATCGAGTAATAGTGCTTGGGCCGGCCGGTGATGGTGGCTTTGATCTTGGCGGCACGGAGGTCCTCGGTAATCTGGTCCCGAATAACTCCCAGGCTCTTTTCCCGCTCAGGCGTACGGTCCCCCACCATCCTGACGATCTCTTCATAGACCTTCGGATAAAGGGCAGCGAAGGACAGGTCCTCAAGCTCCCACTTGATGGTGTTCATGCCGAGCCGGTGGGCCAGGGGCGCAAAGATCTCCAGCGTTTCCCGGGCTTTCCGGGCCGACGATTCGGCGGAGACGAAGCGCCACGTCCGGGCATTGTGGAGGCGGTCAGCAAGCTTGATCATCAGGACCCGGATGTCCTTCGCCATGGCCACGACCATTTTCCGGACGGTCTCGGACTGGGCAGCTTCACCGAAGCTGACCTTGTCCAGCTTGGTCACCCCGTCCACCAGCATGGCAACCTCCGGACCGAAGTCCTTCTTGAGGTCCGTCAGCGTATATTCCGTGTCTTCGACGGTGTCATGGAGCAGGGCGGCAGCCAGGGTAGTGCCGCTGAGGCCCAGTTCAGCCAGGATGGTGGCCACGGCAACGGGGTGGGTGATGTACGGATCACCGCTCTTGCGTTTCTGCCCGCGGTGGCTCTTTTCCGCAACGTCGAATGCGCGCTGGATGAGGTCGAAGTCTTCCTTCGGGTTGTTAGCCCGGACCGTCCGCAGCAACGGTTCGAGGATCGGAGAATACGTGGTGGCGCTGCGGCCGGTGAGCCTGGCCAGCCTGGATCGCGTCCGCTCGCGCCGGCCCGGGAAAGTGGGCCTGGCTCCGGAATTGTCGACCGGTACAACCGGGCCGGGGCGTGCGGAAACTGCAGGCCCGGCCTGAACACCCTGGCCGGGGCCCTGGTCCCCACCTGCTGTTGGCACCGATGCCGAACGTTCTTCCAATGAAGCACCCCTTACGACCTGTTTAAACACCCAGTCTATTCCTCCGTCGGTTCACTTCCGTAACCGGTGGTTAAATGCGAACGGACCGGCCGGCGTGGAAATTCCGACGCCGGCCGGTCCCTTGAGGTGCGTGCGGTCAAGCCCCTGCGGGCGCTGCCGATTCTTCCGACCGGGCAGCGTTTTCAGCCCGGCGGCTTTCGACTTTCCTGGCCTGCTTGACCAGGTCGGGTTCGCCCTGGCGCAGCCAGGCATACATGGGCGCCGCCACAAAGATGGTGGCGGCCGTTCCAATCAAAATACCGACGAACAGTGCCAGCGACAGGTCGCGCAGGGTGCCTGCACCGAGGAGTCCGGCTCCGATGAACAGGATGGCTCCCACCGGGAGGATGGCCACCATCATGGTGTTGATGGAGCGGACCAGGGTCTGGTTCACGGCGAGGTTGACCTCCTCGGCAAAGGTCCGGCGCGTGGAGGCGTTGATGTCCGCGGTGTTTTCCCTGATCTTGTCGAAGACCACCACGGTGTCGTACAGCGAGTAGCTGAGCACCGTCAGGAACCCGATGATGGCTGACGGTGTCACCTCAAAGTCACTGAGGGCGTACACCCCCGCGGTAATGAACATGGTCACCAGCATGGCGGTCAGTGCGGACACCGACATCTTCCACGTCCGGAAGTACAGTGCCATGAGCACGGCTGCCAGGCCCACGAAGACGAGCAACCCCATCAGCGCCTGTTTGGTGACATCCGCGCCCCACGTCGGACCGATGAAGGTCGAGGTCACTTCATTATCAGTAACCCCGTAGGCGGAGGCGAGGCCTTCCTTGATCCTGAGCGTCTCGTCGTCGCTGAGCTTGTCAGTCTGGATCCGCATGGTGGTCCCTGCGACGTTCGCGACGCGCGGCACGCTGCCGGCCACTACGTCCTGAACGACGTTTTCCCCGAGTGCGGAGTTTGTGTCCTTGACGTTGGAGACCGTGAACTCGGAACCGCCCCGGAACTCGATGCCGAGGTTGAATCCGCCCTTGACCACGGGAATCACGATGGACAGCGCCACGGCCGCCATGGCGATGAGGAACCAGATCTTCTTGGCGCCCACGAAGTTGTAGGACCGCTTGCCCGTGTAGAGCTCGTTACCGAAAGTGGCAAAGCTGGACATTACTTGTTCTCCTTGGCTGCGCTCTTGGAGGAGCCTGTCAGCTGCTCCTGCTTTTCCGCGAGGCGGCGTTCCGCGATGGTCATGCGCCGTTCAGCTTCGGCAGCGGCACCGGTGTTCTTGGCCCGGACTACTGCCGGTTTGACCTCAGGCGTGCGCAGTCGGCCGGCACCGCGGTACAGCGGAACGGCACCAAGGCGCTTCGGGTCGAGGCCGGAGAACCGGTGGCCTTCCCCGAAGAACCGGGTCCGCGCCAGCAGCTGCAGCGTCGGGTGGGTGAACATAAAGACCACGATGAGGTCCGCAATGGCTGTCAGGCCAAGGGTGAACGCGAAGCCCCGGACGTTGCCGACGGCCACGAAGTAGAGCACCAGGGCGGCGAGCAGGTTCACGGCCTTGGAGGCGAGGACCGTCCGTTTGGCACGCTTCCAGCCGTTCTCCACAGCCGAGACCAGGCCGCGGCCTTCGCGAAGCTCATCACGGATGCGTTCGAAGTAAACAATGAACGAGTCGGCGGTCTGGCCGATGGCCACGATGATGCCGGCCACACCGGCGAGGGACAGGCGGTAGTTTTCGGTCCAGCCCAGGATGGCAATGGCCAGATAGGTCAGGGCACCCGCCACCACCAGCGAGGCAATGGTGACAAAGCCCAGGGCCCTGTACTGGAACAGGGAGTAGACCACCACGAGGAGCAGGCCGATGACGCCGGCGAGGAGGCCCATCCGCAGCTGCTCCCCGCCGAGGGTGGCGGAGATCTGCTGGTCGCTCTGGATTTCAAAGCTGATGGGCAGCGCGCCGAAGCGGAGCTGATCGGAGAGGGCCTTGGCCGTCTTTTCGTTGAAATTACCGGTGATCTGGGGCCGTCCATCGGTAATGACCGCCAGCGACCTCGGTGCCGAGATCACTTTGTCGTCCAGGACGATGGCGAACTGGGCCTTCGGATCGTTGCCGGACTCGCCCCCGGCAGCCACGTAGAACTGGTTCAGGCGTTCGGTGACCTCCTTGAACTTGGCGGTGCCTTCGCTGTCGAACTGGATATTGACGGCCCACTGGTTGGTCACTGCGCCCTGGGAGCCCTGCTGCAACTGGAAGGATGAGGTCACGATGTTGCGGCCCTTGACCTCGACCGGGCCCAGGATGTACTTGATCGCCGGAGTGGTTGCCGTGGCGGGCTCGCACGTGACCAGCGGCTTGGTGGGATCGGAGGCGGCCGGCTTGTCCGCGGGCGGCTTGTTGCAGTCGAGGGTTTCAAACTGCCGGTAAACCTCAGGCGTGATCCAGTTGGTATCACTGCTGTTGGCCGGTGCCGCCGTCGGCTTGGGCAGCTGATCCTCGGGCGTCAGCGACTCCGTGGGTACAGCCGCACCGTCACCGTTAAGCAGCACCGGGCGGAAGTTCATGTCCGCGGAGGCCTGGATCAGGTCGCGGGTCTCCTTCGTGGGAGTACCTGGCAGGCTCACCACGACGTTGCGCCCGGACTGCGTGCTGATTTCGGCTTCAGCCACACCGGAGCCGTCCACCCGCTGGCGAATAATCGCCACGGCCTGGTTGAGCTGCTCTTCGTTGATGTCCGAACCGCCCTCAACCTTCGGCGCCAGGATCATCTGGGTGCCGCCCTCGAGGTCGAGTGCCAGCTTGGGTGCCCAGCTTGCCTGACCGGCGAGGGTGCCGCCGGCCAGGACAGCGGTCAGGACGGCGAGGATTACGCCGAGCCACACCAGGACCCGCAGGCCTGCATTTTTGGGGCCAGTTCGTGCCATTGTCGATCTTTCTCTTATGTACGGAGGAACCGCCGGTGTGAGCCAATTGCTCTCACCGGCGGCAGTCCGCGGCCGTAGAGGTGTTGTGGAGCCTGATGCGGCAGCGGGCGCTAGCTGTCCTTCTTGCCCTCATCGTTGAGGCGCTTCAGGGTCTCTTCGGGCGTTTCGGACGTTGCGGGGGTACCAAGATCCTGGGAAGTGAGCGAGGACGCGTCGTTGGGGACCAGGGTGGGCTCTTCGTCAGCAGCAACGGCGGGTTCAACGATCTTGGTGACGGCCTGGCGGTGAACTGTTGCGAGGTTCCCGGGGGAAAGCTCCAGGACCACTTTGTTCTCGGCGTCGTCCATGGACACGATGCGGCCGAAGAGGCCAAAGCTCGTCATGACCTCAACACCCGGCGCGAACTGGGACTGCAGCGTGGCCTGCTGCTCCTTGGTCTTCTTGTTGCGGCGGAACATCATGAAGATAAAGATTCCGAGCATTGCAAACAAGACGATGTTCATGGGATCCACAGGGAAGGTTTCCGTTCTGTACTGGCGTGTCTGATGTGTGGCTGCGTCCGCTTCGTTCCGCCATGCAGATGTTCGTGCTGGCCGGGCAACGGCCCCTCGGAGCCGCCGGCGGGAACAAAGACCCCGAACGTGCCGGGTTTCATACCAGTCTAAAGGGAAAAGCTGAAAGGACGGCCTCTTAGCTGTTCGGCGCCCAATCAGGTGTTGCTTCGCTGTCGTCGGGGTCTATTTCGAACAGGTCCATGGGTTCCTGTCCGAACACACCGGCCGGCACCGCATATCCAAGGTGCGTCCAGGCCGGCGCCATGGCGATGCGGCCCCGGGGCGTCCGGCCCAGAAGGCCTTCGCGGACCAGGAACGGCTCGGCCACCGTTTCCACGGTCTCGGTTTCTTCCCCCACGGCAATGGCCAGGGTGGAAAGACCTACCGGGCCGCCACCGAATTTGGTGATGAGTGCCTCAAGAACTGCCCGGTCCAGCCGGTCCAGGCCGCGTTTGTCCACTTCGTACATGTCCAGCGCGGCGGACGCCGCACGGGCGTCGATCTGGTCAATACCGTGCACCAGGGCCCAGTCCCGCACCCGGCGGAGGAGGCGGTTGGCGATACGCGGTGTACCCCGGGAACGGCCCGCGATTTCGCTGAACCCGGCGGAGTTGACTTTGAGGTCCAGCAGCCCGGCAGAACGCCGGAGCACCAGTTCCAGTTCGGCCACACTGTAGAACTCCAGGTGGCCGGTGAATCCGAATCTGTCCCGCAGCGGACCCGGCAGGAGACCGGCTCGGGTTGTGGCACCCACCAGGGTGAACGGCGGCAGCTCCAGCGGGATGGCGGTGGCGCCGGCGCCCTTGCCCACCACAATGTCCACCCGGAAATCTTCCATGGCCATGTACAGCATCTCTTCGGCGGGCCGGGACATGCGGTGGATTTCGTCCAGGAAGAGGACTTCGCCTTCGGACAGGGAAGAAAGAATGGCGGCGAGGTCACCGGCGTGTTGGATGGCGGGGCCGCTGCTGATCCGCAACGGCGCGTTCATTTCGGACGCCACGATCATGGCCAGGGTGGTTTTTCCCAGACCGGGAGGACCGGAGAAAAGCACATGGTCGGCGCTGCGGCCGCGCATCCTTGAGGCCTGCAGGACCAGGGAGAGCTGCTTGCGGACGCGGTGCTGGCCCACAAAATCATCCAGGTTCTTCGGCCGGAGGGCGGCCTCAATGGCGCGCTCCTCAGGCTCCTCCCCCGCTGCCACCACTGACGGCTCAGCCACGGCTGCCTACGCGGTTGCCGGCCCGCGCGCCGTCCTGTCCAAGCCAGCGGAGGGTGGTCCGCAGGATTTCGGCAACGTTGCCCCGGAATGAGACTTCCGGCTCGTCCGCGAGGGCCTTGTCAATGCTTGCAGTCGCGTCCTTTTCCGACCAGCCCAGGCTGGTCATGGCCGCCACCACTTGAGGCTTCCAGGCCGCTTCCGCCGCCGTGGCCGGGGCGGCGGCTCCGGCTGTGCCGTGCGGCACCAGCTTGCCGGCGAGCTCCAGGACAATCCGGCCTGCCACCTTGGGCCCGATACCCGGCACCTTGGTGAACGTCTTGCTGTCCCCGGTGTGGGCGGCCACCCGGATGGCTTCGGGCTCATGGACCGCCAACACGGCCAGGGCCAGCCGTGGCCCCACGCCGCTGACGCTGAGCAGGACGTCAAAAACTTCCCGCTCATCGTCGGAGGCAAACCCAAAGAGCGTCAGCGAGTCCTCCCGGACAATCAGCGAGGTGAAGAGTTTGCCTTCTTCCCCGGTGCGGAGGCCGCTGAGCGTCTGGGGGGTGGCGTTGACGCTCATACCGGCGCCGTTGAGGTCAATCACTGCTGTGGAAAGGCCAACGTGCGCCACGGTCCCGCGAAGGAAACTGATCAAAGCCGGGCTCCTGGTGTACTGCCGGGCCCTTGATGGAACCACCGGCTATCCGAACATATCTACGAATACCCTAGCAAGGGCTGCGGACATTCAGCGTGCGCGGCGCGCCTTCGCCTCGGCATCGGCCCACGCGCGCTGGGCCGGGGTCAGGGACAGGCTGCCCGGGCCGGTGGTGGCCACCGCTGCCCCGCTGCCGGCACGCCACGCATGCGTAATGGCCAACGCCAGGGCGTCCGCGGCGTCGGCGGGACGCGGGGGCGCATCGAGCCGCAGGATCTTGGTGACGAGCTTGGTGACCGCGTCCTTGTTGGAGGTGCCGCTGCCGGTAACAGCGGCCTTGACCTCCGACGGCGTGTGCAGCGCCACCGGGATCCCCCGCCGGGCGGCGGCAGTGATCACCACGCCGGACGCCTGTGCCACACCCATCACCGTGCTGACGTTCAGCTGGGAAAAGACGCGTTCGACGGCGAGCACCTGGGGTTCGTACCGGTCCAGCCACTCGTCGATCGCCAGGGCAATGACCAGAAGCCGTTGGTCGAGGGTTTCCTCGGGGGAGGTTCCCACCACGCCGACGGCCACCATGGTGGCGCGCCTGTTCCGCTCGACGTCCACCACACCGATGCCGCAGCGGGTGAGCCCGGGGTCAACGCCGAGTACGCGGAGGGTCACGCTCCCCCAACCGCCCTAGGCTGCAAGGCGCTGGTTCACTCTGATTCCAGGGCGGCCTGGACTTCGTCGCTGAGGTCGGCGTTGCTGTAGACGTTCTGGACGTCGTCGAGCTCTTCCAGGGCGTCAACCAGCTTCATGAACTTCTTGGCGGCTTCCAGGTCCAGCGGCACCACCATCGAGGGCACAAACTCGGCTTCATCCGTGTCGTACTCGATGCCGGCCTCTGTGAGGGCGTCGCGGACGGCCTGGAGGTCTGTGGGTTCCGAGTGGATTTCGAACGTGTCGCCGTTGTCCTTGACTTCCTCGGCGCCTGCATCGAGGACGGCCATCAGGACATCGTCCTCCGTGAGCTCCTTCTTTGGCAGCGAGACCACGCCCTTGCGGCTGAAGAGGTAGCTGACCGAACCGGGATCGGCGATGGTGCCGCCGTTCCGGGAAATGGCCAGCCGGACTTCGGAGGCAGCGCGGTTCTTGTTGTCCGTGAGGCACTCGATGAGCAGTGCTGAACCCTGCGGGCCGCGGCATTCGTACATGATCTCGGTGTAGTCCACCACTTCACCGGTCAGGCCGGCGCCGCGCTTGATGGCACGGTCAATGTTGTCGGCGGGGACTGAGGTCTTCTTGGCCTTGGTGACGGCCAGTTCCAGGCCCGGGTTGCCCTGCAGGTCCGGTCCGCCCATGCGGGCAGCTACTTCGATGTTCTTGATCAGTTTGGCGAACGATTTTGCACGGCGGCTATCAAGGATGGCCTTTTTGTGCTTGGTTGTTGCCCATTTGGAGTGTCCTGACATGCTTTACGCGTCTCCTCTGATCATGCGGATAAAAAGTTCATGTACGCGTTTCTCCCCAGTCACTTCCGGGTGGAAGGAGGTGGCCAGCAGGTGGCCGGAACGCACTGCAACAATTCTAGCTGTCCCGGGCAGGCCCGCCGCGTGGGACGCGTGTTCAAGGTCGGCCGGCTCCACCTGGGCGAGGACCTCCACGCCCGCGCCGACGCGCTCCACCCAGGGACCGCGGATGAACACCGCGTGCACGGGGGCCACACCGGACTCGGTGGCGCTGAAATCCAGGCCCTTGAAATCGAGGTCCGTTTCGAAGGATTCGCGCTGCCGGCCGAAAGCGTTACGGCGCACCGTGATGTCGAGGCCGCCGAACGTCTGCTGCGGAGAGCCGGCCAGGTCGGTGGCAGGATCGGCGATGTCGTCAGCAAGGAGGATCATGCCGGCACAGGAGCCGTAGACCGGCAGGCCGGCGCGGATGCAGTCCTTTAACGATTCTGCGAGGTCGAAGGCGCGCGCCAGCTTATCGATGGCGGTGGATTCGCCGCCGGGAATGATGAGGCCGTCCAGGCCGTCCAGTTCTTTGGGCCTGCGGACTCCCACGCCTGCTGCGCCCGATGCCTCGACGGCCCGAAGGTGCTCGCGGAAGTCACCCTGGAGCGCCAGCACGCCGATCCGCAGCCCCGCGCCCAGGCGTGGGTCAGCGGCAAAAGGGGGGTTTGTCATCCCCTCAGCATAGTGCGCCGACGGCGCGCACCCGGGAACGGGGCTGCCCCGGCGCAGGGTTCTATGCCGCTGCTGGGATATATTACAGAGCATGCTTTACATCAGCGTTCCGCTCGGCAAACTCGTCCGCCGGGTGTCCCGGCTCCGGGGCGGCGGGTCCGCCCTGCCCGGCCTGGTGGTCGAAAAAATCGATCCCGGCTTTATGCAGCGGACCCTCGCCACGCTCCCCCACGGTGTGGCTGTGGTGAGCGGAACCAACGGCAAGACCACCACCACCAAGATGGTGGTTGAGCTCCTCGAGAGCCAGGGCCTGAAGGTCTTCACCAACCGCACCGGCAGCAACTTCACCCGCGGCGTGGCGGCGGCCCTGCTCGGCGAGGTGGACTGGCGCGGCCGGCTCAATGCCGACGTCGCCGTCCTGGAACTCGATGAAGCCCACGCCGTGCATTTCGTCAACCGCGTCCCGCCCCGTTACAGCCTCCTGCTCAATGTGCTGCGCGATCAGCTGGACCGTTTCGGCGAAATCGACAAGACGGCCCAGCTCCTGCAGCACATTGCGGCAAAAACCACCGGCACGGTTGTCCTCAACCGCGAGGATCCCCGCGTGGCCCGCATTGCGGACACCCTCAACGGCCAGGAGGTCCGGTACTTCGGCCTGGACGATTCCCTCCTCAGCACTTTCCCCAATGACGATGACATGCGCGCGGCGCCGGGAAGCCCCGCTCCCGCAGCCCTCCCGCAGAAGCCGCACGCCGACGTCGTACTCCGCAAGGTAGGGCCGGACACCGCGGATTTTGAGTACGACGGCGGCACCGTTACCACCGCGATGAAGCTCCGCGGCGTCTACAACATTTTTAATGCCGCAGCCGCGCTCGTCCTGGCGCGCAGCATCTGCGGCGCGGGCGCCGCGACCGCCAACCACGCGACGCTGCTCACGGCCCTGTCCCAGGTTGAGCCGGCCTTCGGCCGCGGGGAAAGCCTCACCGTGGACGGCCAGCCCCTGGACCTGGTGCTGGTCAAGAACCCCAGCGGCTTCCGGCTCGGCCTGAAATCCTTCCCCGCGGCGGGTTACGCCACCATGATCGCCATCAACGACAATTACGCCGACGGCCGCGACATGTCCTGGCTTTGGGATGTGGAATTCGATTCCCTCCGCGAGGACGGCGTGGACCAGCTGGCCGGGTCCCGCGCTTACGACATGGCCCTGCGGCTGCAGTACGACGAGGTCGGGATCGGCGCCGTCCAGACGGACATCGCGCCCGCCCTGGCAGCCTTCATCCGCGCGGGAAAAGACAAACCGAAGCGGATCTTCTGCACCTACACGGCCATGCTGGCCATCCGCCGCGAGCTGTCCAAAATCACCACAGTGGAGGTGGTCTCATGACCGCTGAAAAAACCGGCTCCGGACCGGGCAGCAAAGGCACCCTCCGGGTCCTCCAGCTGTACCCGCGGGACATGAACATCTACGGCGACTGGGGCAACGCCCTGGTCCTGAAGCGCCGCATCAGCTGGCACGGTTATACCCCTGAACTGCTCGAATACAACGTCGGCGACGACTTCCCCGCCGAGGTGGACCTCATTCTCGGCGGCGGCGGGCAGGACAGCGGCCAGCTGATCATCCAGGACGACCTTCAGTCACGCGGCCCGCTCCTGAAGGACCTGGCCGAGGACGGCTCGCCCATGCTGGTGATCTGCGGGCTGTACCAGCTCTTCGGCCGTTTCTTCAAGACCCACCTCGGAACAATCATTCCGGGCATCGGCGTCCTGGACGTGGAGACCCACGGTACCGACGAACGCCTGATCGGCAACGTCAGGGTCGACTCGGACGAGTTCGGCGAGATCCTGGGCTACGAGAACCACAGCGGGCAAACCACGCTGGGACCCGGCGTGCGGCCATTGGGGACCACGGCAAAGGGAACCGGCAACAACAGCAGCGACGGTCACGAGGGCGCCCGGTACAAAAACGTGGTGGCCAGCTACCTGCACGGTTCGCTGCTGCCCAAGAATCCTGCCATCGCCGACTTCCTCATCCGGACGGCGGCGGAGCGCAAGTTCGGCACCTTCGAGCCCGGCACCCCTGACGACCGCTTCGCTGTGCTGGCCCGCGAGCACGCTGCGCGCCGCCCGCGCTGACCGGTGGCGGCCGCCGGTTGAGGGCGGAGCCGCCGGCTCATCGCCAGTGGAAGTATTCCCGGTGGATGTTGGCGGCGCGGACGCCGGAAGCACGCAGCGCCCTGCGGAATTGACGGAGCATCCGGTCCGGGCCACCCATGAACACCGAGAGCTCCTGCGGATCAGCGTCAACGGCGGCAAGCACCCGGTCCGGCGTTAACCGGCCGTCCGTGCTGGTGTCAATCAGGTGCACTGTCAGCCGGGGGTGGTCCTTCGCGATCCGGTGGATCTCATCGGCGAAGGGCGAAGGGCCGGCTGAGGTGACGAAGAAATCGACGGTTTGCCCGAGCTCATCATCCAGGGACCGAAGCCAGCTCAGGAACGGCGTAATGCCGACACCGCCGGCGATCCACACCTGGCGGGCGGTCCCGGCCCGGCGGTCAAACCTGCCATAGGGGCCACTGACCACGGCGGGCATGCCAGGCTGGACCACATCAGGGAGCTTGGCCGTGTGGTCTCCGAGCGCCTTTACCGTGATACGGATATCCTCGCCGCCAGGCGCACCGGAAATCGAGAACGGATGCCGCTGCCAGCCGTCCTTCGTTTCCAGATAGATCATGGCGAACTGGCCCGGCCTGAACACCAGCGGTTTTCCCAGCGGCTTGAGGTGGACATCCACCAAGCCGGGGGCCACGGTTCTGACCTCCCGCACCTGGTAGTCGTGATGCGGCAGGAAGTGCCGGGCCAACACTTCACGGTAGGCGTAAAACGCCAGTCCGACGCCGCCGATCAGCACATAGCTCCAGCGCAGCACCGGCGTCGATTCGAAGGCGGTGGCATCCAGCAGCCCGTGAAGGAAGCCGGCGGCTACAAACAGACCGGTCAGCCGGTGAAAGCCGCGCCACCGCTCGTAGCCGCCGAGGACCCGGGCCACCATCTGCACGGGCCAGGTGTTGCGGGTGCGCAGCACAGCCCCGTGGACGACCCCGGGCAGCATGGAGCGCCAACGCGGCAGGATGGCCCAGACGATCATGGCGGCCAGCCCCAGCGCGGCCGGGACGGCCAGCGTTTTGCCCAGGCTGGTGGCTTCCGGGTTGGAGGCCAGTTCCACGTGAGGCAGCAAAAGCACCGCCCCGGCAACGGCGAGCCTTCGGTGCCAGATGGCGGCATAGTCGATGCCGCCAAAGATGCGCTCAACGTGTGGCAGGGTACTGGTCAGCACAAGCGCGATGGACATCAGCAGGATGGATTCCCCGCCGAACAGCTGGCCCAGATGGCGCGGCCAGGGCTCCCCCGCCGGGCGTTCAAGCACCCAGAGCGCACCGTAGCCAACTGCGAACAGCCCGATTGCCAGGGGGCCCAACAGCCGTAACGGCATGCCCAGGAAAGCCGTGCGCCTTCGCTCTCCGGGCAAAGGGTCGCCCGGCGCACTGGCGTGGTTGTTACCCATAGGCGCCATTCTAGGGTCGGCAGGCACCCATAACCGGCAAGCCGTGCATTGAGAAGCCCAGGCCGGTGTGAAAGGTTAGCGTGATGACGAATCCCCTTCTCAGCCCGAGCGCGCTGCCCTACGGACTGCCGCCATTTTCCCACCTCGCACCGTCCGACTACGCAGAGGCCGTGTCCGCCGGCCTGGCAGAACATCTGGCCGAAATCCAGGCGATCGTGGACAACCCTGCCGCGGCGACCTTCGGGAACACTGCCGTGGCCATGGAAGGGGCCGGCCAGTTGCTCCAGCGGGCGGCTGCCGCTTTCTTTACCCTCGTTTCCGCCGACGCGTCCGAGGACATCCGGGCCCTGGAGACCGAACTTTCGCCCCGGCTCTCCGCCCACCAGGATGAGGTCTACCTCAACCGCGCCTTGTTCGACCGGTTCGCGGCGATCGACACCTCCCGCCTCGATCCTGAGGCTGTCCGGCTGGTAGAGGAGTACCTGAAGGAGTTCCGCCAATCCGGGATCCAGCTCGATGAGCCCGGTCAGGACCGGCTCAAGGGAATCAATGCTGAACTGTCCGCCCTGGGCACGGAGTTCGGGCAGCGGGTCAAGGAGGGGATGAAGTCCGCGGCTCTGCTGCTGGACAGCGCAGCGGAACTGGCCGGGCTGCCGGCGGACGATATCGCCAGCGCCGCCGAGGCTGCCCGCACCGCCGGTCACGACGGCAAATACCTGCTGACCCTGATCCAGCCCAGCAACCAGCCCGCCATGGCTGCCCTCGAAAACCGGGACGTCCGCCGTCGGCTGTTTGAGGCCTCCACCGGCCGTGGCAGTGGCGGCGGCAGCACCGACGTCCTGGACCTGGTCACGGCAATGGCCAGGCTCCGCGCTGAAAAGGCCGTGCTTCTTGGTTTTGCGAACTATGCCGAACTTGTGGTTGACCGCCAGACGGCCCCGGATTTTGAGGCTGTCCAGGCCATGGTGAACCGGCTGGCGCCTGCAGCTGTCCGCAATGCCGATGCCGAGGCTGCGGCCCTGGCAGAGATCGCAGGGCATCCGCTGGAGGCGTGGGACTGGGCGTTCTACTCCGCCAAAGTCCGCCGCGAAAAGTATGCCGTGGACGAGCAGGCGCTCCGGCCCTATTTCGAGCTGGACCGGGTCCTCCGCGACGGCGTGTTCTTTGCTGCCACAGCCCTCTATGGTGTCACCTTCCATGAACGCGACGACCTGGCGGGTTACCACCCGGACGTCAGGGTGTGGGAAGTCCGGAACCCGGACGGAACCGGGCTCGGGCTTTTCCTGGGTGACTACTACACACGCGAGTCCAAACGGGGCGGGGCATGGATGAACTCGGTCGTGGACCAGTCAGCCCTGCTGGGCACCCGGCCGGTAGTCATCAACAACCTCAACATCTCCAAACCGCCGGAAGGCGAGCCCACGCTCCTGACGCTGGACGAGCTTCGCACCACGTTCCACGAGTTCGGACACGCCCTTCACGGCCTGTTTTCCAACGTGACGTATCCGCGGTTCTCCGGCACAGCGGTTCCCCGGGACTTCGTGGAATACCCTTCGCAGGTCAACGAGATGTGGATCCTCTGGCCCGACGTGCTGGCCAATTACGCCCGGCACCATGCAACAGGCGAGCCGCTCGCCCAGGACGTTGTGGACCGGCTCAATGAGGCGCGGCTCTGGGGCGAGGGCTTCGCGACCACGGAGTACCTGGGTGCCGCGCTGCTGGACCTGGCGTGGCATGTGCTGGACGGGGCCGACGTCCCGGACGACGTCGTGGCCTTCGAGGCCAAATCGCTGGCTGCAGCCGGGGTGGCGCACGCCCTCATTCCACCGCGCTACCGCACCGGCTACTTCCAGCACATCTTCGCCGGTGACGGGTATGCTGCGGGCTATTATTCCTACATCTGGAGTGAGGTGCTGGACGCGGAAACGGTTGACTGGTTCACCGAGCACGGCGGCCTGAACCGGAGCAACGGTGAACTGTTCCGCCGGGAGCTGTTGTCCCGCGGGAACAGCCGCGACCCGCTGGAATCCTTCCGGATCCTCAGGGGCCGCGAAGCCAAACTAGAGCCCCTCCTCAAGCGCCGCGGCCTCGAGTAACCCACCCCCCTTAAAAAGAACGACGCCGGTCCCCACCAAAAGAAGGTGAGGAACCGGCGTCGTCATTACTTAGGCGAGGCGACCACCAGCGACAGGCGTTGGTGATCCGGCAGCGTGCGTAAAGGGGCCCCGCGCCCCGGCCAGCTACAGAGCCAGCAACCGGGCGCGGGGATAGCACGCAGAGGATCAGCGCCGCCAGGCGCCACAAGAGGACGCGAGAAGAGAGTTACCAGCCGCGCTCGGCCAGGCGGTGCGGCTGCGGGATCTCTTCGACGTTGATGCCCACCATGGCTTCGCCCAGGCCGCGGGAGGCCTTGGCGATGACGTCGGGGTCGTCGAAGAAGGTGGTGGCCTTGACCACGGCGGCGGCGCGCTGGGCGGGGTTGCCGGATTTGAAGATGCCGGAGCCGACGAACACGCCGTCAGCGCCGAGCTGCATCATCATGGCAGCGTCAGCCGGGGTGGCGATGCCGCCGGCGGTGAACAGCACCACGGGAAGCTTGCCGGCGGCGGCAACTTCCTTGACCAGTTCGTACGGGGCCTGCAGTTCCTTGGCGGCGACGTAGAGCTCGTCCTCGGGCAGGGCGGCAAGCTTGGCGATCTCGGAGCGGATCTGGCGCATGTGGCCGGTGGCGTTGGAGACGTCGCCGGTGCCTGCTTCGCCCTTGGAGCGGATCATGGCCGCGCCTTCGTTGATGCGGCGCAGTGCCTCACCAAGGTTGGTGGCGCCGCAGACGAAGGGAACCTTGAAGTTCCACTTGTCGATGTGGTGGACATAGTCGGCCGGGGTCAGGACCTCGGACTCGTCGATGTAGTCCACCCCAAGGGACTGCAGGACCTGGGCCTCGACGAAGTGGCCGATCCGGGCCTTGGCCATGACCGGGACGGACACGGCGTCGATGATCTTGTCGATCATGTCCGGATCGGACATGCGGGACACGCCGCCCTGGGCGCGGATGTCGGCCGGAACACGTTCCAGCGCCATCACTGCAACGGCACCGGCATCTTCGGCGATGCGGGCCTGTTCGACATTAACGACGTCCATAATGACGCCGCCCTTGAGCATCTCTGCCATGCCGCGCTTGACGCGGTTGCTGCCCGTGACGCTGTTCGCGGACGAACCGGCTTCGCTGCTTACATCAGGTGTAGACACAAAAACCCCTATGGGTAGATAGACGATCTTCGCCGGACGTGAGGGCGGCAAGGAGCCGGGAGGACACGCGCCGGGTTGCCGGATCCATTGACCGGGCATTGCCAATACTAGTCCCCCGGCAGGCGGCGGGCTTAATTGGCCTTAATCAGGGCTTAATCCGAAGCCGCGGACTCCGCGAATGCCTGCCGGTGGACGGTGGATATGCGCTGGCAGATGGTGATGAGGCTGGCCAGTGCCAGCAGCCCGAGCGTCACCAGAAGAACCACCGGCGGCAGACCCAAACCAGTGAATCCGGTGACAACCAGCACCGAAACCAGCCTTTCGGCACGTTCGGCTATGCCGACGTTGGCCGTGAAACCCAACGACTCCGCCTTGGAACGCGCGTACGACACCACCATGCCCAAAACGAGACAGACCATGGCTGCGACCGCAATTGCGTGGTCCGCTCCCCCGGTAAAGAACCAGATGGCGACGCCCGCAAACAGGGCCCCGTCCGCGATCCGGTCCAGCGTGGAGTCCAGGAAGTTGCCCCAGCGTCCCCCGGTGTCCCGCATGCGCGCCATGATGCCATCGAGTACGTCCGAGAAGATGAACGCCGTAATGAACAGGGTTCCCCACCAAAGCTGGCCCAAAGGGTAGAAGACCAGGGCACCGATCACGACGCCTGCAGTGCCGATGACCGTGACCGCATCAGCCGAAACTCCAATCTTCAGGAGCCAGCGGGCAAGCGGGGTGAACAGTGCGGTGAAGAAGCCCCGCGCGTACCTATTCAGCATCCGTCTCCCCGGGCCAGGCCTCGGCGACCAGCCGGCGGACCTCGTCAAGGGTCTGGGTAATAGCCTTGGTCTGGGCAATGATGGGGAAGAAGTTCCCGTCCCCGCCCCACCGCGGAACAATGTGCTGATGCAGGTGGCCTGCGATGCCTGCGCCGCCCACCACGCCCTGGTTCATGCCGAGGTTGAAGCCACCCGGGTTGGACACTTTGCGGAGCACCCGCATGGCCGTCTGGGTAATTTCGGCAAACTCCGCAGTCTCTTCCACCGTGAGGTCCGTGTAGTCCGGGACGTGACGGTAGGGACAGACCAGGAGGTGGCCCGGGTTGTAGGGAAACAGGTTCAGGACCACGTAGCAGGTCTTGCCCCGGTGGACAATGAGGGCTTCCTCATCAGTCCGGCCCGGGCCCAGGCAGAAGGGGCAGTCGTTTTCGTTCTTGAACTGGTGTTGGCCGCCCTTGATGTAAGCCATCCGGTGGGGAGTCCACAGGCGCTGGAATGCGTCCGGAACACCCGCGAGATCAAAGTCATCGGTCACGCCGGCATCCCCTGGATAACCCGCGCCTGTGTTCTCCTGCACCGTATTCACGTCCGTTCCGTTAGCTGGTCCGGTTACGGACGGCTTCGGTGATCCGCTTGACAGCCTCCGCCACCGGCACACCGTTGTCCTGGCTGCCGTCCCGGAACCGGAAGGACACGGCGCCGGCTTCGGCGTCGTCGCCGCCTGCGATCAGGACAAAGGGGATCTTGTCCTTGCTGGCGGTGCGGATCTTCTTGGGGAACCTGTCAGAGGACGTATCCACCTCGGCGCGGATGCCCGCCGCCTTGAGCTGGTCCACGACGTCGAACATGTAGTCGTTGAACGTTTCGGCGACCGGGATGCCCACCACCTGGACGGGCGACAGCCATGCCGGGAAGGCGCCGGCATAGTGCTCGGTGAGCACGCCCATGAACCGCTCAATGGAACCGAACAGCGCGCGGTGGATCATGACGGGACGCTGCCGGGTGCCGTCGGCTGCCTGGAATTCCAGTTCGAACCGCTCGGGTAGGTTGAAGTCCAGCTGGATGGTGGACATCTGCCAGGTGCGGCCGAGGGCGTCCTTGGCCTGAACGGAGATCTTCGGGCCGTAGAAGGCGGCTCCGCCCGGATCAGCGACGAGGTCCAGCCCGGATTCCTCGGCCACTTCGGCCAAAGTCCTGGTGGCTTCTTCCCATGCGGCGTCATCGCCGACGAACTTCTCCGGGTCCTTGGTGGAGAGTTCCAGGTAGAAGTCGTTCAGGCCGTAATCCTTCAGCAGGTCCAGCACGAACGTCAGGGTCTTGGTGAGTTCGTCCTTCATCTGCTCGCGGGTGCAGTAGATGTGGGCGTCATCCTGTGTCATGCCGCGGACCCGGGTCAGGCCGTGCACCACACCTGACTTTTCGTAGCGGTAGACGGCGCCGAACTCAAAGAGCCGAAGAGGCAGCTCCCGGTAGGACCGTCCCCGGGAGCGGAAGATCAGGTTGTGCATGGGGCAGTTCATCGGCTTCAGGTAGTAGTCCTGGCCGGGCTTGCGCACGGTGCCGTCCTCATTGAGTTCAGCGTCCACGTGCATGGCCGGGAACATGCCCTCCTTGTACCAGTCCAGGTGGCCCGAGACTTCGTACAGGTGGCCCTTGGTGATGTGCGGGGTGTAGACGAAGTCATATCCGGCGTCGACGTGACGCTGGCGGGAGTAGTCCTCCATCTCCTTGCGGATGATGCCGCCCTTGGGGTGGAACACCGGCAGGCCTGAGCCCAGTTCGTCGGGGAAGGAGAAGAGGTCAAGTTCGACGCCGAGCTTGCGGTGGTCGCGCCGCTCTGCTTCGGCGATGCGTTCCTGGTAGGCCTTCAGTGCGTCCTTGGTGGGCCAGGCCGTGCCGTAGATGCGCTGGAGCTGCTGGTTCTTCTGATTGCCCAGCCAATACGCGGAGGAGGACCGGGTCAGGGCGAAGGCGTTGGAAATGAGCTTGGTGTTGGGCAGGTGCGGGCCGCGGCAGAGGTCGCACCAGACGGTGGTCCCTTCTTTGCGCTCGACATTGTCGTAGATGGTGATGTCGCCGGCGCCGACCTCCACGTTGACGCCTTCGCCTGCTTCGGCGGCCTCGTTCTTCTTGCCCAGCAGCTCAAGCTTGTAGGGCTCGTTCTTCATGGCCTCGCGTGCTTCGTCCTCGCTGACGACGCGCCGGACGAACTTCTGGTTCTGGTTGACGATCTTGAGCATCATTTTTTCGAGGGTTTTGAGGTCCTCGGGAGTGAAGGGCTCGGCGACGTCGAAGTCGAAGTAGAAACCGTCGGTGATGTAGGGGCCGATGCCCAGCTTGGCATCGGGGCGAAGCTGCTGCACGGCCTGGGCCATCACGTGCGCAGTGGAATGGCGGAGTACGTTCAGGCCGTCCGGGGAGTCGATGGTGACTCCCTCGATGTCGGCACCGTCGGGCAGCTCCTGGTCCAGGTCCTTCAGCTCGCCGTTGACGCGGGCAACAACGACGTCGCGGCGCTCAAAGAAGAGTTCCGCACCGGTTGTCCCGGTAGTCACCTTGGTCTCTTCGCCATCGACGATGAGGGTGATCTGCTGGGCATCTGACACGGGTGTCTCCTATTCAAAGTTTTAGGCTTCATAGCTTGCGGCATACGGGGACCACAGCCAGCCACCGTCAATGCTATCGGTTTCGCCGGAGGCCGACCAACGGGACCCGCGGGTTTGGGGCGGCCGGTCAGGGCACCTTGGAGAGGTTCAGCCGCCCATTCCGGTGATCGCAAGGCTTCGGCTGATCCCGTCCAGGGGATGCGGCACATCGGTATGGCCGCCCTGGTTTTCCGGGAACGGAAGCGTTTCCACCCGGCTCAGGTCCCAGGCCATGCTGGCGCTCAGGCTGATTCCCCGGGGCCCTGTCCGCCGCGTGGTGCCGCGGATGAGCAGCAACCTGGTGCCGAACAGCAACAGTCCCGCCTGTTCCTGGGCTTCGTGGAAGAACACGGAGTCGATGCAGCCGGTGCCGTCATCGATGCTGATGAACACCACACGCCGGCCGCCGCGCATCGGCGGGGTCTGGGTGGCGATGCGAACCCCCGCCACCAGAACCTCGGTGCCGTTCCGCAGGCCCAGCAGTTGATCGGCAGTGGTGACCCCCAGCTTGTCCAGCATGGGCCGGTGACTGTCCATCAGGTGCCCGCTGACATCCATGGCCATCAGGTCCAGTTCTGCCCGGACATTGTCCACCAGGGTTGGGGCTGGAAGGCCGGGTTTGACGTTCCGCAGCTCCACGTCACCTAACGGCAACGCCAGCTGCCCTTCCATGATGTCCGCACCCTTCCTGGTGCCAGTCGTTTGGAGTTTCTGCAGATGCTGGACGAGGTCGGCGCGGTTTGCGACCCCGCCTGACTCCCGGTGCAGGGAATCAAAGGCTCCCAGCTGAGCGAGCCTTTTGATGCTGGGTTTGCTCAGCCTGGACCGTGCCCTGAGATCGGCCAGGGAGTCGTAGGGCTGACCGGCAACTATCCGCTTGAGCTCGGCCCCTGAGAGGCCGTAGATGCCGTTGAGGCTCAGCCTGATTCCCAGTTTGCCGGCATCGGCGCCGGCCGCCACGCGTTCCACCCGGTATTCGGCCTGGCTGCGGTTGATGTCCAGGGGAAGGATGGGGATTCCCAGCCGCCTGGCCTCGGCCACGAGCAGCCGTTTGGGATACATGCCGGGATCGTGCTCCCACAGTCCGGCCAGGAACGCCTCGGGATGGTGCGCTTTCAGCCAGGCGGACTGGTAGGTGGGTACGGCAAAGGCCGCGCCGTGGGCCTTGCAGAAACCGAAGCTTCCAAACGCTTTCAGGGTCCCCCAGACGTTGTCCACCACTTCCGGCGAATATCCTTTGAGCCGCGCTTCCCGGCGGAAGAACTCCTCCACTTTCAATTCCAGGACCTCATTGCCCAGGGCCCGGCGGAACTCATCCGCCCGCGCCAGCCCGCAGCCGGTCATAACATCAAAGGTTTTGAGGATCTGTTCGTGGAAGACCGTGACGCCGTGTGTTTCCTGCAGGACGGGTTTCAGGTCAGGGTGCGGATACACTTCCGGCGCAAAGCCGTGCCTGTGCTCCAGGAACGGCCGCACCATGTCTGATTTCATGGGTCCGGGCCGGAACAGCGAAATGTCAATGATGAGGTCGTTGAACTCACGCGGGGCCATCTTGCCGATCAGCTCGCGCTGGCCAGGTGATTCAATCTGGAAGCAGCCCAGGGTGTGGGTGCTGCGGATCAGCTCGAAGGTGGATTCATCATCCAGCGGGACGGCGTTGAGCTCGATGTGGCCGTTCTCAGCGATGTAGTCCGGCCCGGCGCCGTCAGGTCCGGCAGGGTGGTGGCCGGCCGCCACCACTTCCGCTTTGGAAGGATGGATCCGGATGACTTCCCTGATGGCGAAGGCCATGGCGCTCTGCATCCGCACTCCCAGGACATCCAGTTTCAGCATGCCCATGGGATCCATGTCGTGTTTGTCGAACTGACTCATCGGCAGCCCCAGGCCGCTGGGCTGGACAGGCGTCCGGTCGAGCAGCGTGGCATCGCCCAGGATCACTCCGCAGGGGTGCATGGAAATATGCCGGGGAAGCCTGTCGAGGCGTTCGGTGAGGTCCACCAGCAGGTCAAGTTGCTGGTTTTCGGCGAAACCCCGCTGTTCCACCCGTCCGGCGAATTCCCGGAGCTCAGGTTTTTCAACCAGGGCTTCCCGGAATTTCCGGGCCGAGAAACGCCACAACTGTTTGGCGATCTCACCGACATCGTCATCGTCCATGCCCAACGCCATGCCTGCATCCCGCACAGCGCCTCGCGCCCGGTACCCGTTCTGCATGCTCATCAGGGTGACCCGCTCGGAACCAAACCGGTCGAAGATTTTCCGGTACACGTTGTGCCGTTCGGCGCTTTCGACGTCGATGTCAATGTCCGGCAAGGTTGCCCGGTCCTGGGAGAGGAAGCGTTCGAAGATCAGGTCGTGCTGCAGCGGATCCACCTGGCTGACGTTGATCAGGTAGTTGACCAGGCTGGAAGCCCCGGAACCGCGGGCAGCCGCACGCACGCCCATGTCCAGGATCATGCGGGAAACTTCCGCCACCGTCAGGAAGTAGGAGGAGAATCCGAGGTTCCGGATGATGCCCAGCTCGTGTTCCAGCCGCGAGCGCATTTCCTTGTGCGCCTGACCGGAGATGCCCGGGAAGCGCCTGCCTATTCCTGCTTCACAACGCTGGACCAGTTCAAGGTGCGGGTCCTGGCTGATGCCGATAACCGACGCCTCCGGAACCACGGGCTGCTTCCACCCCATATCCGCCACCGGATCAATCCTGCAGTAATCGGCGAGCGCCTCAGTCTGCGCCATGAGCTGTTTGAGGTCTGCTGTGCCATATCCCGCGGCACGGATGATTTCCTTCCCCAACAGAAGCATCTGCCCGGCTGACTTGAGCCACCCCTGCCCGTTGGGCTGGAGCAGCGGTTCGGCTGCCAGTTCCGGCAGTGATTTCAGGGTCCGGGCGGAATCAAGGACGTCAGCCGTGGCGGCTCCGTCCTCGGCGCAGTAGCGGACAGCGTTGGTCAGGATTGCCGGGACTCGGTGTTCTTCGGCGAGCTTGAGCATGCGCACCGCGTGGGCAGTGCTCAGGGGCTTTCCCGGGGCAGTCAGCTGGGAAACAACTTCGGCAACCAGGGTTCCGGCGGGCATGGCGTCCAGCCATTGTTTGAAGAGGGTGCGTGGACGGAGGTAGCGCCGGCCGCCCATGGCGCGTCCGACGTCGGAGTCCGGTCCAATCAGGACGGTCAGAACCGGCTTCAAGGTGGCGGGGTCAAGGGTCCGTGAAGCGAGCTCCGCGCGGGTAACTGCCACGGGCACCGCTCCTCCGGCTTTACCGGAGGTGCGGGCATGGGCATCGGACACCAATCGGCACAGGGCTCGGTAGCCCGCTCCGTTGTTGTTCCCCCGGGCAAGCACCACCACCCTGCCAGCGAGCTGGGTCCGGTGGTCGCCGTCGTCGTCCAAGACCGCCAGGTCCACCCCCACGATGGGGTCGATGCCTGCCGCCATGCAGGCTTTGAGGTGTTTGATGGTGCCGTACAACCCGTCACGGTCCGTGCAGGCAAGAGCCGTTGCGCCGTCCGCGGCAGCGACCTGGGCCAGTTCGTCGGGCCAGGAGACTCCATAGTGTGCGCTGAAGGCGGTGGAAACGTGGAGATGGGTGAAGCTCATGCTGTTTTGGGGTGGAGGGCGTCATGGATGCGCAGGAGCCGCCAGCGGCCGCTGCCGAGGTGCCTGCTGAGGTCCAGGGTAAGGGGCTCCCCGGCTTCATCAGGTTCCGGCCGGACCTGCACGCGCCAGATCTCGTGGTCCACCAGGCCCGGGCCGCTGCCCAGGGGTGCCCGGCGTTCCTCGGCCCACCACTGGCGGCGTTCGTACCAGCGGACAGGTTCGGCGCAGACGGTGTACGGCCTGCCGGCCCACACGAGCTTCAAAGGCTGGCCGGAAGCGGTGCAGTGAACGTCCACGGACTCGCTGAACATACCCATGGGGCGCCTCCCGGACTGAATGATGGCTGCTGCGGAATACGGCTGCAACAGCTGGCAGTTCGAATACATATTCGAATAAATTCAGTCTACAAGGGTGCCCTGACAAAACCTAGACAGGGGTGGACTGACGGGACGGCTGGGGGCAGGATGGTGCCATGAGCTCCCATGACGCACTTCTCAAGCACGTAAGCATCAAGGCCCAGGACAACACGCTCGTGGCCAACTTTGATATCGATGGCAACATACCGGGAGCGGGTGCGTACGTGGTGGGACTGGTGGCGTCGAGCCCTGACCATTCCTCGCAAAGACGGCTAGGCATTGAATTCCTGAACGGGGAGGCCATCGCCTTCTACTCGTTCTGCCATGACCAGACCGCCGAGGAAAATTATGACCTGTCCGGAGTGACTCATTCGGGAAACACCATCACGGGAAACTTTCCCATGGCGGCCATCCAAGGCCTGGGCAAGGGGCACTTCATGACCGCGTTCAGCGAGGCTGACGGCCGCGAATTCCAGGGCGGCGTCCCCGTAGAGGAAGCGCTCTAGCGTCAGCTGTTTTCCTTGTGGACCTTCAGCTCGAGTTCGATGAACCCTGAGATCATGGCCCGGTAGGTGGATTCCACGATGTCCGGGTCAATGTCCTTCTTTTCGGCAGCGTCCCTCACGTGTTCTATCACGCGCTCCACCCGGCCGGGCGCCCGGACTTCCGCGTCGTCGCCCTTCAGCGTCCCTGCGATCCGGATCAGGCGTTCCCGCCGCGCAATCAGTGTGACAATCTGGTCATCCACTTCGTCGACGGCAACTCGAACGGCAGCGAGCTGTTCCTTGTCGGCAGATGCTTCCCGATCGTTCCCTTGAATTGTTGCCATCTTCTGACAGTATCGAAGCATGCAGCCCAGAGTCGACTTCATCTCACTAGGCGTTCGCAGCGTTGATGCCGCCCGCCGCTTCTATGTGGAAGGCCTCGGCTGGCCGGTGCGGGGTGAACATCCTGGCGACGTGGTGTTCATCCAGGTTAATCACGGCCTGATCCTTTCCCTGTGGGATGCCGGGCAGATGCACGCCGAAGCGGGAGTGGCCCTTCCCGGACCCGTTCCCTGCATCACGCTCAGCCACAACCTTCCCAGCACCGAGGACGTGGACCGGGTGATGGCCGAGGCAAGGGCCGCAGGCGCCCAGATCGTGGCCGAACCTGTCACCCAGCCCTGGGGCGGGTACAGCGGCTATTTTGCCGATCCGGACGGGTTCCGCTGGGAGGTTGCCTACAACCCCACGTGGGCAGTGGACGACGACGGCAAGGTCACCGTCTAGGGGCACCGTCACCCTTTGGGGGGCGCCCCTTCCGGGCGCCGCCTTCTAGAAGAGAGCCTCCACCGGGCGGATGAGTTCCGGGGAGTTGTTGCGCACGTTGCCGACTTCCCGGCCCACTGAGTCCACATGCCAGTCGGCGGCGGCATCCCTCACATGGGCGCGGACAAGGTCCACGAGGAAGGCGGCGTCGTCGATCTGCGGATCCAGCCAGGAGGCCATGGTGGCCCGGTCCATGGGCAGGGGCACCCGGTCGTGCAGCTCCGTCAGCTTGCCAAACACCGTGGACTCGGCACCGGGGGGCGGAGTGTCCGTGGTGAGGATGGAGGTGGAAAGCATCCAGCGGCCGGGATCATCCTCGGCTTTGGAGGGGTCCTTCCACCATTCATACAGGCCGGCAAACACCAATGGGCTTCCTGAGCCCGGATGCACGTAATAGGGCTGCTTTTGCTTGCCGGCCCCCTGCTTCCACTCGTAGTACCCGTCAGCGGGGACAGCGCAGCGCCGCGATTTCACCGCCTTGCGGAAGGCAGGCTTCTCCAGCACGCTCTCACTCCGGGCATTGATCATCCTGGCCCCTATGCCCGGATCCTTCGCCCATGAGGGCACCAGGCCCCAGCGGGCCACGTGCAGCTGCCGAACCGGCTCCTCGTCGATCAGCCGTTCCAGGACAATCGGCACATCGTCTGTGGGCGCCACGTTCCATGACGGGGGCAGCTGCACATCCTCCTCCAGCCGGGCATCAAATTCGGCGAGCAGGTCCCCCACGGCCCGGGCCATCACATAGCGTCCACACATGGCTCCAGCATGCCATTAGCGGTGGTCCGTGTCAGCCGGCGCAGTTCCTCCGCAGCCTCCGCCCGGAACAGCCCCGGCTGTAGCCCTGGGAATAGGCCGCCGCGGGTTACCGTTGAGGAGAACGAACCCCCTCAACGATTTCAGGAGAGCTCCGTGGACTTTACCCCCGAGAACGGCACCATCACCATGTTTTCCACCACCTGGTGCGGCTACTGCAACCGGCTCAAGAAGCAGCTGGATGCGCAGGGCATCGGCTACACGGAAATCAACATCGAAGAGGTGGACGGCACCGCCGAACTCGTGGAGCAGCTTAACGGCGGCAACCAGACCGTTCCCACAGTGCTCTTCCCGGATGGCACCGCCGCCACCAACCCCTCACTGGCCGAAGTCAAGAGCCGGCTGGCAGCCTAGGTCCGCAGGCGAAGGAATAGACAGGACGGGACCAACCCCAGGTTGGTCCCGTCCTGTTTGTGTGCGCTGAAGCAGCCCTCCGCTTACCTGCGGTATACGGCTTACCTGCGGTACACGCTGGCGAAGTCGGCGTATGTGAGGGAAGCGTGCGCTGCGTAGGATGCAACCACCGCATCCTCAACGGCCTGCACTGTCAGACCGGGTACCAGATCGTCGGCTGCCCCGGCGGTGGCCGGCTCCCAGTCAAGGCCCAGGGCCGCATAGGTGTCGGTGAGGACGGCGCGGATGGGTGCCGAGTTTTCCACCACAATCACCGAACTGAACAGCCAGCCGCCGCTCACCACGCGCTGGGCAGTGCCCACCAGTTTGACCTGGCGGGTGGGATCTGCGGGGTGGGTGCCGTGGACGCTGAACTCGCCGGGGCAGTATTCGCCCGGGATCTCGCCGACGGCGGCCTGCACACCAACGTCCCGCAGGGTCTGCGCCAGGAGCTCACCGAAAAACGCAAACCGGCTTTTGGAGCCGGCAATCGCATCAGCCTCGGGCATGACGTGGTCAACCACCAGCGTGCCCTCGTGATAGGCAGCGGCCCGCCCGCCCGCCTTCCGCACCAGGGGTTCAAAGCCGTGGTCCCGGCAGGCCTCTGCTGCCGCCTCGAAACCGGGCAGGCGGGTATCGCGCTGGCCGAACGCAACAGTCGGGGCCGGCCGGTACAGCCGGAGCGCGGGGCCAATCCCGCCGGTCCTGGCCAGGGTCAGCAGTTCCAGGCCGAATTCCAGGTCCCGGGCGGCGCCGAGTGTGTGGTCCTGCCGCACCACGGTGAGCGTCCGGTCGGCCTCGACGTCCTGCATGTTGCTAAGCTCCCTTATGGTCATATTGCAATTCCTTGTTGTTGCCGCTGCATTCGCGGTCATCGACGCCATCTGGCTCAAGCTGATGAACCCGTTCTACCGCAGCCACATCGGTGACCTGCTCGCCGACAAGCCCAACTTAGGTTACGCCGTGGCCTTCTATGTCCTGTACATCGCGGGAATTCTCTTCTTCGCGCTGCGGCCGGCGCTCGACGGCGGCAGCTGGCTGACCGCCGTCGGCTACGGTGCCGCACTGGGCGCCTTTGCCTACGCAACGTATGACCTCACCAACGCCGCCACACTCAAGACCTGGCCGCTGCAGCTCATTGTGGTGGACATTCTCTGGGGCGCCGCGCTGACCGGCCTGTCCACCCTCGCCGGCTGGCTGGTGTTCCGTTCAACCTGACCGGGCTCCGGCAAAAGCTACCTGACACGCGCGGACTGTTACGTCCGGTCCCCCGCCGGGTGGCTAAACTCAGAAACCGCGGCACCCCCCACACTCCTTCAGGAGAGGCAATCCACTGATACGCGTCATTAGCTACAACCTTCGCAAGCACAAGGCCAGTGGAGAACTCGTGGCCCTGGCCCGGGATTTCGACATCGATGCCCTGTGCCTGCAGGAGTGCGACACCACCGACCTGCCGGACACGCTGGGGCAGCTCCAACTGGCCGATTCGACCAAGGGAAACCGTCTGGGGCTTGCCATCTACTACCGGCCGGAGCGGTTCACCGCCCACGGCACCAACACCTTTGCGCTGAAGAAGTCCCTGCACGATATGGTCCTGGCACCGGCACATGAGCGGCTCATCGGTACCCGCGTGCGGGACAACGAGACCAACCATGAGCTGGTCATCGCTTCTTTCCATGCCGCCCCGCTCACGGCCACGAACTCGCTGCGGCGGAACCAGATCAACGCGGCCCACAAGGAACTGCTGGGCATGGGTTCCGGCCTGATGACCCTGATGGCGGGTGACTTCAACTACCCGTTCTTCACCAAAAACCTCACCGAACAGATGAAGGATTCGGGGTACGAGCTCTCGCTCAGCAACCGCAGGACCTACACACGGTACAAAGTCTTCAAGGGCCACTTCGACTTCGCCACGTCACTGGGACTGAACATTGAGAACGTGGAGACGCTGCCGCGTGGCGCGTCGGACCACCTGCCCATCCTGGTCACCGCCGAATACGGTCAGGATTCCGCCCCCGCGCAGGAGCCACCGGCCGCCTGACTGCATTTTTTGGGAGGCGCGCGTGCGGCACGACTGGATCAGCAAGGCGATACCGGGCGTCCGCGTGGCCCGCGGCTACAAGAAAGCCTGGCTGAAGCCCGATCTGGTGGCCGGCGCAGCCCTGAGCGCAGCCCTGGTGCCGGCAGGCATGGCGTACGCCGAGGCCAGCGGGCTCCCTGCCGTGAACGGGCTCTACGCCTCGGTGGTGCCCATGATCTTCTATGCCGTGTTCGGGCCCTCACGGGTGGTCATCGTGGGCCCGGATTCCTCACTGGCCCCCATGATTGCCGCCGCCATTCTTCCCCTGGCGGGACGGGAACCGGAGCACGCCGTCCCGCTGGCGGGCGTGCTGGCAATCCTGATCGGCGTGTTCCTGGTTGCCGGCCGGATCTTCAACCTGGGGTTTGTGACGGGGCTGCTGTCCAAACCCATCCGCGTTGGCTACCTCAACGGCATCGCACTGGCCGTCACCGTCAGCCAGCTTCCGCGGCTGCTGGGCATCGACAGCTCGGGGCAGACCCTTATTGAACGCCTGGCATCCCTGTCCGGCGCGGTATTCAGCGGCGGGATCAATCCGATCGCCCTGGGCGTGGGGGCGGGAAGCCTGGCCGTGATCGTGGGCGGGCGCTTCCTGCCGTGGAAAGTGCCCAGCGTGATGTTTGCCGTGGGCGGGGCCATCGCCCTGGTAGCCGGGCTGGACCTCGCCGGGCAACTGCCGGTTGTCGGCGCCCTCCCCCGGGGCCTGCCCTCGCCGGCGCTGGGAGGGATCGGCTGGGAGGACGTGACGGCGCTGATCGGACCGGCGGCAGGCATTGCCCTCATCGCCTTCGCGGACACGTCCACCCTGTCCAAGAGCCTTGCCGGCCGCCGCGGGGAAAGAGTCAACGGCAATGAGGAAATGGGCGCGCTGGGAATCGCCAACATTGCCACGGGCATGCTCGGCGGCTTTCCGGTGAGCGGAAGTTCCTCGCGGACGCCCATTGTCCTTGACGCCGGCGGGAGATCGCCCCTGAGCGGTGTGGTGGCAGCCCTGCTTGTGGTGCTGTTCATGGTCCTTGTACCGGGCGTCACGGCTTTCCTTCCGACGGCGACTCTCGCTGCCGTGGTGATCGTCGCGGCAGCGTCACTCGTCGATGTGACAACACTCCTGCGCCTGTTCAGGATGAGCAAGCTGGAGACCCTCCTCCTGGTAGTCACCTTCCTGGGCGTGGCCTTTGTGGGGGTCCTGGAGGGAATCGTGGTGGCAATCGGGCTGTCCCTGGTGGCATTCGTCCGGCGGGCGTGGGACCCGTACCGGACCGAACTCGCGAGTGTTGACGGAGTGCCCGGCTTCCACGACCTCGACCGGCACCCGGAGGGCCGACGGGTGGCGGGCCTGGTGATCGCGCGCTTCGACGCACCACTGTTTTTTGCCAACGGCGAAGTCTTCGCGGACCACATCCGCAACCTGGTGGACGGCGCACCGTCGCCGGCGAAGTGGGTGATTGTGGCGGCCGAACCAATCACCGGGCTGGACACCACGGCACTGGACGAAGTGGTGCAGCTGGACGATGAACTCGCGCGGCGCGGTGTCAGTCTGGTCTTCGCCGAAATGAAAGGACCGGTCAAGGACCGGCTGGTCCGCTTCGGTGCCGGATCCAGGTTCAGCCCGGACCATTTCTACCCCACAGTGCACAGCGCGGTGCGCGCGTACAGGGAGTGGGCCGGAAAGGCGTAGTCCGCACCCGTGCGGACTGGAAAACCTCAGTACGCGTCCGGACCTCAGGTCCGGCGCAGTGTCAGGATCTGCTCAGCCCGGCCGAAAGGTCCCTGGAGGTCATGGAGGACGGTGGAAGTCAGGCCTATTCCGTCCGCGCCGAAGGACACGGCGTTGTCCAGGCCAAGCCACTCACCCTCAGGCCTGCGGTACATGTGGATTTGGAGGTCCAGGTTGGGAAACGCGTAGCTCCCTTCCCCCGGGGGGACCCTCGCCGCGATGCCGTTTGCGGTGTCCACCAACCCCATCAGGCGGGCAAAGTCGCTGCTGTCCGCCTTGTCGGTCAGGGGATGCCCGGTACGCAGCCATACTGTTCCAGCCCCGTCCCGGTGCCCTTCAGCCACGCGCATCTCAAGGGAACGGATGTACCCGCCCGGCCAGATGGCGGCGCCGTCGAACGGTTTGCAGTCATCCGGCGCAGGAATGGCGGCATCCTCGACGGCGGCCACCGCGGCCGTGTCACTGGTGATCATCCGCCAGGCGGTGGCCCTGATGGCCACGCGGTTGTTGGCGACCAGTTCGGCCTGCAGCAATTCAATGGTCCTGCCCGGCCGGAGCGTGGTGGTTTCTATGTGGAACTCCCCGCCCGGGATCAGGCCGAGGATCTCATAGCTTAGCCTTGCCATCCGCATGTCTGCCCGGGGTTCATGCCGCTCCAGGCTGTCAGCCATCAGCCCCGCGGCCGGCGCCATGTGCTGCTCATGTTCGTTCCAGGCACCTTGGGCGTGAATGGTTGAGCGGAACCGGCCGCCCCCCAGTGACTGATAGTAGAAGTCGCCCTCGGCAAGTTCAGGCAGTTCCTTGGTCAACGTTGGCCCCTCCGATGATTCCGGGTGAATGATCATTAACTCTAGCCGGTCCCTGGAACCCCGGCGTTGAACCCCCGCAAGTTCCCGCGCAGCGGAGGCCCCGATCGGACTAAACTCAGAAATTGGTCCTGTCAGCGACCCTCGAAGTGAGGTGTTCCACGAATGCGCGTCATCAGCTACAACCTTCGGAAGCACAAAGCCAGCGGCGAGCTGCTCGCCCTTGCGCGGAATTTCGCTGTCGACGCGCTGTGCCTGCAGGAGGTGGACGCCGGTGACCTGCCCGAGGCGCTGGGGCCGCTGCGCCTCGCGGATACCACCAAGGGCAACCGCCTGGGCCTCGCCATCTACTACCGGACAAGCCGGTTCACAGCCGTGGACACCCAATCGTTTGCGTTGAAGAAATCAGTGCATGACAGGCTCCTGGCGCCGGCACATGAGCGTTTGATCGGTACCCGCGTGGTGGACAATGACACCGGGCAGGAGCTGGTGATCGGCTCCTTCCACGCCGCTCCCCTCACTGCATCAAATTCGCTGCGGAGGAAGCAGATCCATGCCGCGCACGCGGAGCTGCTCAGCATGGGCAGCGGCCTGATGACGTTGATGGTGGGTGACTTCAACTATCCGTTCTTCACCAAGAACCTGCACGCCCACATGAAGAACTCGGGTTATGCCCTGTCCTTGAGCAACCACCGGACCTACACGCGCTACAAGGTGTTCCGGGGCCATTTCGACTTCGCCACGTCGCTGGGCCTGGACATCGCCAGCGTGGAAACCCTGCCGCGGGGCAAATCGGACCATTTGCCCATCCTGGTGAGCGCGGAGTACGGCAAAGGCTACTGAGTACCCTTATCTGATCCGCGTGGCGTGGGTAAGCAGCCGGGGCTGCAGCTGCGGCCAGGACCGCGCGAAGCCGGGGTGCAGCTCTTTGCGGTCCATATCCCCCAGCGGCACCCACTGGAGTTCGAGGCTCTCCGGATCGCTGATCACGGGATCGAAGGGTGAGGTCACCAGAACCGCAACGGTGGTGTACGTCCAGTAGCCCACATCCAGCACGGACGTAAAAAGGACATCCACGTGCTCCGCCGGCACAGCCGCTTCCTCGTAGGCCTCCCGCAACGCGCCGGTCACGGGGTCCTCGTGCTGGTGGAGCGCGCCGCCGGGCAGTCCCCAGGTTCCGCCGTTGTGGCTCCACAACGCGCGGTGCTGGAGCAGGACCCCTTTGCCGGGGTCGTAGGCCAACACCCCGGCGGCACCGAATTTGCCCCAGAACTTCCCCCGGTCACCCTCCACCCACGCGTCACCCGGGTCCCGCGGACCCGTGCGTGCCGGCGGAAAATGGCGGTTGGCATCAGCGGACGTGGAAGCCAGTGATTGATCCATGGTTCCAGTCTGACAGGTGCACAGCGACTCTGCCGGGCACCTGCCGGACCGGGCTGGTCTTACTGGCCTGCGTGCCCGCGTTCGACGGCGAAATCACCGCCGGGATACATGACCGTTTCGTGTCCGTCGTCGAAGCGGACAAGGTAGGGCGGGTGCCCTTCCTGACCCCGCACTTCCACGATCACCCCGTGCCGGTCGGACGAACCGACAGTCCTGCCCCGGACGATGATCCTGTCGCCTTGGGTTGCCTCCATGTCAATCACCTCCAAGGCCCAGAGTACGACGCGGCGGCGGGCAGTAACAGGGGCGCATGGCAGGATTCACATATGCCGCTGCGCCTTCTGCTCGTCTCAGACACACATGTCCCCAAGCGTGCGCGGGAACTGCCCGCCCAGGTGTGGGACGCCGTCGAAAGCGCGGACGTGGTGTTCCATGCCGGCGACTGGGTGAACCCGGAACTGCTGGACCGGTTTGAACAGCGGAGCCGGCAGCTGGTGGCGGTCTACGGCAACAATGACGGGCCGGAGATCCGCCGCAGGCTTCCGGAAAGGCAGTACGTGGTGCTCGAAGGCGTCCGGTTCGCCGTAGTGCACGAGACCGGTCCGGCAAAGGGCAGAAACGAGCGTGCCGAAGCGTTGTTCCCGGAGTCCGATGTTCTGGTGTTCGGCC
This sequence comes from Pseudarthrobacter sp. IC2-21, assembly GCF_034048115.1. NCBI lineage: Bacteria > Bacillati > Actinomycetota > Actinomycetes > Micrococcales > Micrococcaceae > Pseudarthrobacter > Pseudarthrobacter sp. IC2-21. The sequence continues at coordinate 2,259,050 of NZ_CP139145.1, forward strand.
ACAGCCACATCCCTTGGGACGCAACGTCGCCAGGAGGTTTACGCCTGCTCAACCCCGGCTCGCCCACGGACCGCCGGCGCCAGCCTTTTTGCACGTACATGACCGCGACGGTGGACGGCGGGATCCTGGGGCACGTGCAGCTGGAGGTGGTCCGGAAGCAATGATGCCGGGCCGGCGGGGTCAGTCGTGGTGCGCGGCGAGCAGTTCGTCGGTGGCGGGGTCCGGCTGGCCGTCGAAGAACTGTGCCAGCACGGTTTTGAAAACCGTCTCGCCGGGCGCTGCACGCAGGAACAGGGTCATGGAGGAACGCAGTTTCTTCGCGTCGATGCCGCCGAAGATATCGGCGGCGGAACGCCCGGTATGGGTGGACACGGCTACGCTGCACTCGAGGAGCCGGGGTCCCAGGACGTCGTGCTTCAGGTAGGCCTGTGCCTCCTCCAATGAGCTGATGGCATACTTCACGGACGTGGGGCTGCTGCCGAGTCCGGCAATCTGGGGGAAAATGAACCACATCCAGTGGCCCCGTTTGCTGCCCAGTTGCAGTTCCGACAGCGCCTGCCGGTACGTACCGCCGCTCTCCTGTGCCTCAACAAAGCGTTCCAGGTTGTAGGTGGTGGTCATGTGCGTCTCCTTCTGTCAGGCGTGAATTCAGGTTGTGGGGGCCGGGGTTCCGGTAGCGAGGGCCGCGGCGTGGCGGACCCAGCCGTCAGGATCCCGGCTCCAGCGTGCCATCACCACCCCGGCGCGTTGGCGGTCCGCGCCCTCCAGCGCCGCGAGCAGCGGAACCACGACGTCGGCCGTCAGGGGGTCCACCAACTCCGCTGTGTGCGCCGACCGGATGAAGCCTTCCAGCCGGGTCAGGTCCGAGTGCCGCAGGAGGGCCACCCGGGATTGCAGGAGCACGACGGCGGCCAGGCGCCGCTCGTAGACGGCCCGCCTGCCCGGCCCGGGCTGGCCCCACAGTTGCGAGGCGAGTGCCGTCACGTCGTCGTGGGCGAGGCCCTTGAATTTCGTGCCGGCGTCCCGGATGGTTCCCCGCACGGCTCCAACTGATGCGCCGTAGGAACTGAGGGCCCCGCCCAGGCGTGATTCCACTTCCTCCGACCGGTACCAGGTGCCTTCATTCTGCAGGGTGGTGTCGATGAACCGGGCCGCGTCCTGCACGGTTTGATTCACCGGGCTCACCTACCGTGCCGGCGTCCCGCGCCGGAATGCTCAATGCAGTACAGGGTCCAGGGCCGCGCCTCAAGGCGGCCCTCGGCGATTGGTCCTCCGCAGACGGCACACACCCCGTAGGTGCCGTCCGAGATTCTGTGCAGTGCCGCTTCGACCTCCGCCAGACCGGCACTGCTTTGGTTCAGCAGCGCCGCTGCCTGTGACAGTTCGAAGGCAATGGTGGCGCCCTCGGGGTCATGTTCGTCGTCCACATTGGAGTCCTGTCGGGCGGCATTGGCAGCGGAAATATCGGCCCGTAGCGCTGGCAGCAGTGCCAGCTTCCGGCCCCGCTCTTCCTCCAGCAGGATCCGGAACCGTTCAAAGTCAGCCATGGGAAAAGCCTAACGCCGCGGAGTCCGCCGGACCTGCAGCTTCACCGAGGCTGCAGGGGCCGGGCCGCACGCCGGCGGGGCCGTCAGTACCAATTCCTGATGACGGAGTGATTCCAGGCGCCGCACGGGGAGCCGTAGCGGTTCAGGATGTAGGCAAGCCCCCAGTCAACCTGGGTGCGGTAGCTGGTGAGCCAGTCGCTGCCTGTGCTGCCATACTTGCTGGCCGGGAGCGCCTGCGCGATGCCGTAGGCCCCTGAATACGGGTTGGTGGCCGTGGTGAGCCAGTTGGATTCCTTCGTCCATAGCTGCGCCAGGCATTGGAACTGGTCCTGTTCCCAGCCGTATGCGGAAAGCCGCCCGGCGGCATAATTGCGGGCACCGGCGGGATCGTTGACGGCGCCGCCCGGAACGGAAGGTACAACGACGACGGCGGGCGGCGGGGCCGGCGTCGGGCTTTCCAGCGGCGGTGCGGGAGGTGCGGGTACCGGATTTTGGGGTACGGGGTTTTGCGGCGCCGGATTTTGGGGCGCCGGATTGTGGGGTTCGGGATTTGGGCGCGCAGGATCTGCCGGGGTTTGGGCGGCAGCCCGGGCAGCAGCTTCAGCCTGCTGGCGTGCCCGCTCCTCCGCTGCCGCACGTTTGGCCGCCTGGGATGCCTCGTAGGCGGCCACAGCAGCCTGGCCCTGCCGGAACTCTCCTTCGACGGCTGCCGTGGTGCCCTTCAGGGAAGCGAGCTGGGCGGTGAGTTCCTGACTGTGCTGCTGCTGTTCCGTGACGTGCTGCACCATTGCGCGCTGGGCGGCCTGCGCCGAGGACAGCTTGGCTTCGGCAATGCCGGCAAGGCGTTCGCGCTCAGTTTTGGCGGCGCGCTCCTGCTCGGCCAGCGCGTCCGCGATCCGTTCGGCCTCAGCTGATTTGTGAACCAGCACCGAGGTTTTGTCGCTGACGATCCGGACAATGTTCAGGGCGTGGATACTGTTCGTCTGCAAGGCATCGAGCGCCACGAAGAACCCCATATTTGTGCCGCCGGTCTTATAGGACTGCGCGGCGAGGGCTCCGATTTCCCTCTTATGCAGGCTCGATTCCTCCTTCGCCCGTGCCACCTGCACGGCCAGGGCGTCCGCCTTGGAACCGGCAGCCCGAAGATCGTCCTGCGCCACCGAGTATCCGGCGGCAGCGGTGACGGCCGCATTGCCCAGCGCCTCTGCCTCGGCCTGCAGGCCGCCGAGCAGGTCACCGATTTTGGTGACTTCAGCGGCCGTGGCGGCCTCGCTTGTTTTGGCTCCCTCCACGTCCTGCCAGGAAGGATAGCCGCCGGGAGGAGCCGGGTCCGCGGCGCGGGCCGGCAGCATGGAAGACGAGGCGGCCACAGCCAGTGCAAGCACGGCCGCGAGGCCGGTCAGCCGCAATTTGTGGGCAAGCAGGGACATAGTCCGTGAGCCTACCGGGCAAGTCTCCGATTCCGGGGAATATCGGTCCCGCGTCAGGCCCCGGACCGGGCCGGTCAGCCCGCCACGGTCCACGTCTCCGGCCTTGCCGGCGCCAGGAAATATTCGCCTTGGCCGGCCTGCGGACGGCGTTCCAGTGCCCTTTTTGGGGAGAATTGAATCAGTTGGATGACCTGTGGGGGCATATACGCATCCCGCGCGGTGACCTGCATCGTCGTCGTCCCTGGCCCAGGAACGCTCCGCGCCGCGCGGATGAATTCCGGCCGTACATTCCGTTACCGGAATGTGACATTCGGGAAAAGCAGCCGCTATGGTCGTTGGGTGCCCTGGTTTTAGGCCAGGACATTCCCGTCAGTATGCCGAGCCCTGCCACTGACCCGGGATCCCAGACGCAATGCAACTGGCAGGGACGGGGGAACCACATTTCCACGGCCTGAACAGGCCTTGGGGTTAAGTCGGCACTCGTCCCGTCCCTTGAGGCGGCGATCCCGGCCGGGTCTCTCCAACCCGAACCCGACAGCTCACCCCGCAGGCATGGGAGAGGCAAACAACCATGTCCAAGAAGTCCACTGCCGCACGCCATCGTGCAGCCACCCCCACTACATCCCGTGCACTGATGATCGGACGGCCGGCCCTCGTGGTCGCCGCCGCATCCGGCCTGTTTTTCGGCTTCAGCACCCCTGCCCACGCCGGCGTCCACGGACCCGAAGACTCCGGAACGGTCACCCCTCAAGGCCAGGTAAGCGCACCCGCAGCAGCCGTGGCTCCGGCTCCGGCCGCAGCCGCTGTGCATACTGTCGTATCCGGCGACACACTGGGCCAGATCTCCGCGGCCAACGGCGTGGCACTCAGCAACGTTTTGGCCGCAAACGGCCTGTCGCTGGACAGCATCATCTACCCGGGCAACCAAATCCGGATCCCTGCCGCCGGGCAGGCCGCACCGGCACCGGCACCGGCATCGGTTCCCGCCCCCGCAGCCAAGGCCGCCGCGGCGCCGACTGCACCGGCCAACACCGGCGTCAAGCTCGCGTCCAGCCCGGCCCCGGCCCAGGCTGCCACCGGAGCAGCCGGCTCGGCGATCCTGGCCTCTGCCTACTCCCAGCTCGGCGTCCAGCAGGACTGCACCGCCATGGTGGAGAAGGCACTGCGCTCAGCCGGTAAGAGTGTCGGAGACCTTGCCCCGGGCCAGTTCTTCCAGTACGGAAGCGTTGTTGGCACGCCCGCTCCGGGTGACCTGGTGATCACCGCCGGACACGTTGGTGTCTTTGCCGGCAACGGCCAGGTTGTCAGCGGCGGCGTCGACGGTTTCAAGACCCAGGTCCACTCCATCAGCTGGCTCCAGGGCGCATCCTTCGTCCACGTGGCGTGACCCCGGCCGGTTGGACGGCGGCGCGCGGCAGTATGCCGACCGCCGTCGTCCGCCGCTGCTGCGCACTCACACGTACTTCCCGAACCAGGACAGCATGTCATTCCAGGCAGCCGTTGCCTGGGTCTGGTTACACCGGTCCCCGGTGTCATTGTGGAAGGCGTGGTCCACGCCGGGGTACACGGTGAGCTGATGCGCCACCGTGGTGGCGTCCAGGGCATCGCGGAGTGCCGGCATGGTTCCGGTGATCCGCTTGTCCAGTTCGGCGTACACCCCGAACACCGCGGCCTTGATCTCCGGCACCCGGTTCAGGTCCGGCGCGGGCCCGTAGAACGCTGCCGTGGCCTTGAGCCCGGGTAGTTCCGTGGCCGCCTGCCAGGTGATCCCGCCGCCGAAGCAGTAGCCGTTCATGGCGATCCGTCCTTTGTCCACGAACTCCTGGCCGCGCAGATAGTCAAAGGCCGCAGCAAAATCGGCAACATGGCGGGCTGACCCGGCGTTGGTCAGCGCTCCGGGGACGGCGTCCGGATCCAGGCTGCCCGTGCCTCCTTCCCTGCTCAGCAGGTCCGGTGCCAGCGACACATAGCCGGCTTTGGCGAAACGGCGCGCCACGTCCTGGATGTGCGCGGTCAACCCGCGGTTCTCATGACACACCAGTACGGCCGGACCCGCAGCGCCCAACGCGGGACGGGCAAGGTAGCCGCTGATTTCTGTACCGTCCGCACCGAACGCGACGGTCGCCGTCGTCAATCCTGCCGCACCCTCGGGGACGGACAACGGACTCTTCGCCCCCGGTACCGGCCCGCCGGATGCCATGCCGGTACCCGTCGTCGAAGCAGAGGGCGACGGCATCGGTTCGGTTCCCCGCGGGACTTCCTCGGGCGTGCACCCCACCAGCAGCATCGCGGCCGACGCCGCGGCCATGCTGCCCGTGATGAAAGCGACCCGCCGCGTGAACGTTTGATGCGCCATGGCACGGGCGCGGTAATCATCAAAGAATTCCTCGATCAGGTACCGTTCATACTTTCCAAGCTGGATCATGGCCGGCCTCCTCGCGTGAGGCTAATATCCTGCTCCCGAAACACAATCTCCGGCAAGGGGCGGCTGCCCCTTCCGTCCCGCGGCCTAAGGCAGCCGACGCCGTTTTGGAAAGGCGAACCGGTCCAGGTCCCTGGCGGCGATCACTGCGGAGCCGCCGGCGCGGCGCCGCGCCTGGTCCACGAGGAGGGTGAGGTCGTCGCCGTACCGTGAGGAGAAGTGGGTCAGGATCAGCGTGCGGGCTTCGGCGCTGCCCGCCAACTCACCCGCCTGCCCGGCGGTGAGGTGCGAGTATTGCCTGGCCAGCCCGGCGTCGTCGTCACTGAACGTTGACTCCGCCACCAGGAGGTCCACCCGATCCGCCAATTCCTGCGCCCCTGCGCACGGCGCCGTGTCCATCACGAAGGCGAAGCTCTGCCCCGCCCGGGGAACACTCACATCCTCCAGACGGACACCGCCCAGAGCGCCCGCCAGCTGCAGCCTCCCCACGTCGGCGCCCCGGATCCCGGCTGCGGCGAGCCTGTCCGGCAGAAGAGTGCGGCCGTCAGGCTCGTCCAGCCTGTACCCGTATGTTTCGATGCGATGCTTCAGGGGCCGGACCTGCAGCCCCGGAGCGATGGTGCCGGGACCGTCGTGCGGATACAGCCGGAGGTCAAGTCCGGGAGTGCTGACGGACACGAGGGCACGGACCACGGCCTCGCCGGAGGCCGGGTAATGCAGATGGACCGGATGGCTCACGCCGTCAAGCGCCATCCGGGAAAGCACCCCCGGGAGCCCGAAGCAGTGATCGCCGTGCACATGGGTCAAGCAAATACGGGTGATCCGGCTTGCAGAGACCCCCGCGTGCAGCATCTGCCGCTGTGTGCCCTCGCCGGGATCAAAGAGCAGGCCCTGGCCATCCCAGCGCAGGAAGTAACCGTTGTGGTTACGGCTCCTTGTAGGGACCTGGGAAGCTGTGCCGAGGGCAACGAACTCACGCATGGAACCGAGTGTCCCACTGCCCGGCCGTAACAGCCATTAGCCTCTTCTCCGAGTGCGGCCCGGCTGTTACAGTAGCCCGGCCAAGCCGGTTCGCCGCTGGGTTCCGCCGGCCACTACGGAAGGACGCATTATGCTCTCTGACACCTCTCGTCCCGTTATCCAGGCAACGCTGCCCGTAGTGGGCGCAAACATTGAAGAGATCGCCAAACGGTTCTACAAACATATGTTCGAAGCCAGGCCGGACCTGCTCGATGGCCTGTTCAACCGGGGTAACCAGGCCGACGGCCGGCAGCAGCAGGCGCTGGCCGGGTCGATTGCCGCTTTCGCCACCTACCTCATCGAAAAGCCGGATCAGCTGCCGGACCAACTTCTGTCCCGGGTTGCCCACAAGCACGTGTCACTGGGCCTGAGCCCGGACCAGTACCAAATTGTCCACGACCACCTGTTCTGGGCCATCGTGGATGTGCTGGGCGATGCGGTCACGCCCGAGGTCGCGGCCGCCTGGGACGAGGTCTATTGGCTGATGGGGAACATGCTGATCAACAAGGAACGCGGTCTTTACGGCGCGGTGCACCTCTCGCCGGAAACCATCTGGCGGACCTGGCGGGTGGCCCAGCGCATCCAGGAGACGGCGGACGTGGTCACGTTTGTGGTGGAGAGGACGGATGAACGGGACGTGAAGCCTTCCCTTCCCGGGCAATACGTGACCATAAAAATGCCCATGAAAGATGGCGTGCATCAGCCGCGCCAATACAGCCTGACCCGGGCCGATGACGGACAACATCGGCATTTCGCGGTGAAGCGTGTTCATGGGTTATCCACTCCTGACGGCGAGATGTCCAACCTGCTGCATCAGGATGTCCAGGTCGGCGACGAAGTGGTGCTTTCCGCCCCGTTCGGCGATGTGGTGCTGGAATACACGGACCGGCCTGTGGTGTTGGCCAGCGCCGGAATCGGCATCACCCCCATGGCCGGGATGCTCTCCCACCTGGTAAAGGCCGGCTCGCAGCGCCGGGTGATGCTCCTGCACGCTGACGAGAGTCCGGATGCGTTTCCGCTCCGCCGGCAGGTCACCGAGGATATCGGCCGGCTGCCGGAGGGCTCGCTGCACAGCTGGTTCGTCAATCCTGCGGAGGATCCGGCCGGGTCCGGCTCCACCTTCCAGGGATTCATGGACGTCAGTGCCGTGGAGCTTCCGCTGGACGCCGAATACTACCTCTGCGGGCCGCTGCCGTTCCTGCAGGCGGTACGCAGTGACCTCATCGCCAAGGGTGTGCCGGCAAAGGACATTCAGTACGAGGTGTTCGGCCCGGATCTGTGGCTGGCTGACTTCCAGTGAGCCGGTTGCGGACCGCGCAAATCGGGCCGTAACCACTCAGCCGGCTCGCCACGGATAGAGAAGATAGAGGCTTGCCCAGGCCAGCCCCAGCACCAGCAGGGCGCGGATCCAGAGCTCCCATGGTGTGGTCCACAGCCATAAGGCGGCGGCCCACGGGAGGAAGACCAGGAACTCCAGCCCCTGAAGGATCCAGGGCTGTCCGCGGAAAGCCGCCCACACCTCGCCAAGGTTCCCCTGCCGAAGCAACAGGAAGGCACCGAAGACTGCCCACAACAGCACGGCGAGGACAAAGACTGCTGCGCTAACGAGCTTGGTGGACTCCGCCATGCCTTCCCTCCGCTCCCCTTGGAGGGCCTCCGGAAAAGCCCGCTCCGGCAGACTTCAGGTTCCGGGCGTGAAGGACCACGGCAATGATGATCAGCGGCACATGGATGGCCGGCAGATTGTGGGCGAACCACGTGGGGAGATAAATGTCCGTCACCGAACCGGTGGGGTCTCCGAGCCGCCGGGCCAGGGGTGTCAGCGGACAGTGGAAACCGTTGGCGGCGAAGATGAGGATCTCACCGGCCACAACCGCGGCGGCCTGCCCCACCCGCCGGTCAGTCCGCCTCCGGATCCCTGAATAGAGGACGAACACCATGCACGCCTCGATAGTGAACCATGCCAGGGTGTGGAATCCCTTAACGGCTTTCAGCACCAGACGACGCTCCGGCATGTGGCAACTCCAGCATGTGGCCTCTTGGCTGCACCAGGACTTCCGGCATCCTCCGAGGCATCCTCATTCGCCGAAATGGATCCTGGTCGGATGGGCGGCCCCGGCGGAGGCCACAATTTCGGCCGCCAGATCACGGATGCTCATGTTTCGTGAGCGCGAGGCACGGAAGAGCCACTCCAGCGCAACATCCTGGGTGCACCGCTCCTGCCCGATGATGACACCCACCGCGATGTCTATGGGTGACCGGTCCGCCATCGCCGTCCGGAGATTGTGCTCGGCTTCCCTCAGCTGCGCGATCCTCAGGACCAGGCGCAGCCCTTTGGAGGCATCGGCTGCCAGGGCGTGCGCACTGACGATCGCTTCCCGGCCGAATCCGTGTGGCCTGAGGCTGTAAAAACTGATGCCTGCTTTGGCCACCCCATCCAGCGGGACCGGCAGTGCCAGCACGGACAGCACGCGCTGCCCTGCGGCGGCCTCGATGAAGCTGGGCCAGCGTTCTTCAGCCCGCAGGTCAGGTACCAGGACCATGGACTCGTCCAGGGCGGCAGCCAGCCCTGGCCCCTCCCTGTTGGTGCTCTGCGTGGCCTCAAGGATATGGGTGGCTTCATCAGAGCCGGCCACATCCGGGACGCCGGAAGTCCTCAGTACAGTAATTCCGCAGGATACGTTTCCTGAAAAATAGGCCTGCTGGTCAGCGCAGAAGGCGGTGAGGTCGTCGAGGAAGCCGGCGAGATCCGGACAATTCAACACAAGGTCCTCGACGTGGCCGGTGATATCGGCGGCGGGATAGGTGCGGGGTAGTCGGGCAGCCATGGGCAACCTTTCCGGATGCCGGGGTCGTTTCCCCAGTTCTAGCTTGCGGCCGCGCTCTTCCTGACGGTCATTCCAGCTTACTCCATGCCCTTGCGGCGAGGTAGGAATACGCAGCCACCCAGGCCCCAATAATCCCCGTTGCCGGTGGACGCCTGCCTGCGGTGGTGCCACTATGTGGAGAACCAGACAGAACGCCCCCGGATCCGGGCAGAAGGATGGGCGGACATGACGTACGTCAATAGCTTGGTGGATGTGGGGCCGGGGGATGTTCCCCTCGTCGGTGGCAAGGCTGTGGGCTTGGGCGGCCTCATTCAGGCAGGGGTTCCCGTTCCTGAAGGTTTTGTGCTGAACACCTCCGCCTACACGGATTTTGTGCGTGAAAATGACCTGGATACGGACATACGTGGTCTGGCCGCACTGCCGCTGCAGGCGTCGCCGCAGGATTACGAGGATGCTTCCACCCGGATCCGGGCGCTGTTCGCACAGGGGACAGTGCCGTCCGGCGTCGCCGCGGAACTGGACGACGCCTACGGCCGTCTCGGCGATGGAAACGCAGCAGTCGCCGTGCGATCCTCCGCCACGGCGGAGGACCTCGCCTCGGCCAGCTTCGCCGGCCAGCAGGACACCTACCTGAATGTGGTGGGGGCCGGGGAGCTGCACACAGCGGTCATCAATTGTTGGGCTTCCCTGTGGACCGCACGCGCCATGGCCTACCGCGCCCGCGAGGGCATAGCACCGGACACGGTCCGTCTCGCCGTGGTGGTCCAGAGCATGGTGGAGGCCCAGTCAGCCGGCGTCATGTTCACCGCCAACCCCGCCACCGGGCGCCGCGACCAGACCGTGATAAGCGCCGCGTGGGGTCTGGGCGAGTCAGTGGTTAGCGGAACGGTCACCACCGATGATCTCGTGGTCGATGCCGGGACGGGCCGGGTATCCTCGCGGCAAACTGCCGACAAGGACGTCATGACCGTCTCCGCGGAGCATGGTACGAAGGAACAGCCCGTCCCGGAAGGACGGCGCCGGGTGCCCGTTCTCAATGACCGGGATGCGGCCGAACTGGCCGGTTACGGAAGGCGGATTGCGGCGTATTTCGGGCAACCACAGGACATTGAGTGGGCGCGGGCCGGCAACGGATTCCATATCCTGCAGTCCCGTCCCATCACTGCCCTTCCGGAACCGGCCGCGGACGTTCCGGACTCGTGGCCCGTGCCCTACCCGAAAGGCCTCTACTTCCGCGCAAGCATCGTGGAGCAGATGCCCGATCCGCTCTCGCCGCTGTTCGCCGATCTCATCGATGGCTCGGTATCCAAATCCCTTCGGGCCCTGATGGCCGAAGCGGTCGGCAGGAACGTTGTTGGCGAAGGCGATGTGGGGTTACCCACCGTGAACGGCTACGCCTATTACTACTACCGCACCTCGGCAATGTGGCGGGTGACGGTAAGGTCGCTCACGGCAGTACGGGCCCTCTTCCGCGGCCAGGCCCGCCTGGGAGTGGCCGGCTGGCGGGAATACTCGCACCCGCGCTACGAACAAGTGGTTAGGGATTGGTCCGCCAAACCGGTCCGCGGGCTCTCCGGTGAGGAACTGCTTGACGGGGTCCAGGTGCTGCTGGACGCCGGCACCGTGTATTACACCGCCGTGCAGTCAATCATTCCGCTGGCCGCCACCAGTGAACTCTCTTTCCGGGGGTTTTACGACAGGTTCGTCCGGCGTGACGGCGATCCCCCGGCCCAGATTTTCCTGCTCGGCTACGACAGCGAACCCATCCGGGCGGAAAAGTCCCTGTTTGACCTCGCGGCGTGGGTGCGGGGGGTGCCGGGGCTGGCCTCGGTCATCCTTGAAGAATCGACGACGGCGCTCGCCGCCTCCCAGCGCACGGGCACCGCGCCGGAGGCGTTCGGGGAGGCACTGTGGCAGCAATGGCATCAACGTTTCCAGAACCATTTGGACCGCTTCGGACACGCGGTGTACAACCTGGACTTCGCCAGCCCCGTGCCGGCGGATGATCCCGCAACGCTGCTGGAGACTGTGAAGTTTTACCTGCGCGGTCAGGGCAACAACCCCTACGAGCGGCAGCGGCTCGCGGCCGACCGGCGGGAGGAGCAGACCAGCCGCATGGCCGCCCGGCTGGGACCGCGCCGGCGCGCCGTGTTTTACCGTCTGCTCCGCTGGGCCCAGAGCACCGGGCCGATCCGTGAGGACGCCCTGGCCGATGTCGGGCTCGCGTGGCCGCTGCTGCGCCGAATCCTGCTCGAACTCGGACAGCGGCTGGTCGGCTCCGCTGTGCTCACCCAAGCGGACGACGTCTTCTGGCTGCGCTTCAGGGAGCTGCAAAGCGCCGTCGAGTTCGGCCTGGCCGCACCGGGAACGGCTGCCGTGGCCATCACCGGCGCCGACCGGCCCGTCCGTGCCGCTGCGGTGGAGGAGCGCAGGATGCTGTGGCGCGGCCAGGTCAAGGCCGCCGCCCCCCAGCTGCTCCCCGAGAACCGGTGGATGGAAAGGGCCTTCGGATCGATGATGCCGGCGGGCCCGCAACACCAGGTGGGCAACGTGATCAAAGGCGCCGGCGCGAGTTCGGGCCGGGTCAGTGCTCCGGCCAGCGTCCTCCACGGTCCTCACGACTTCGCCCTGATGAGACCGGGCGACGTCCTGGTGGCCAGGATCACCACTCCCGCCTGGACTTCGCTGTTCGCCATGGCTTCGGCGGTGGTGACCGACGTCGGCGGCCCCCTGAGCCACAGCTCAATCGTGGCCCGGGAATACGGCATCCCTGCGGTGCTCGGCACCGGAGTAGCCACCCAGCGGATTACCAGCGGCCAGCGGATCACGGTGGATGGCGACGCCGGCACCGTCATCATCGAATCCGCGCCCGATGACGCGGCGGCCCGCTGACCGGCACCTGCAAGGCAGCTAGCGGTCAGCTTTCCGTTGGGTGTTCTGCGCCGGGGAAGTCAGGTTCTCCGGTTCCGCCCTGGCATCGGGCACGAGACTGAAGGCGCCCTCCTCCTCGAGGGCGTTGTGCAGCCGGAGAATGGCGTAGAGGCCGTAGAGCAGCCGGCGGAGCTCGATGATGTCTTCGGCGCGCGCGTCTCTTTCGAGACCGTTCAGCAAGCGGTGGAGCCGGCTGATGAGGTGCTCGATTTCGGCGTGGGTGCGGCTCATGTCGGCTGTCGCGTTCGACCCGCCAAGGGCGCGGGCCACCAGCGGCACCAGGAGTTCCTCGTCGGCCCGCTCGTGCGGGAGCAGTTCGGTTTCGAGGCGGCCGAGCAGGACCCGGGCCGGGGCCAGGTCCGGGTCGCGGGTGGTGAGGGTGTCAGCCACGGCGCGTATCTGCTCAACCACGGCACTTACGGCGTCGTGCTGGGTTTTCAGCCGGCGTGCGGTGGCAATATCCGCCGGCGCCATGTTAATGGTGTGGGATATTCCGGGGATCACTGCACGCAGGGCAATGCCTATCGCCAGGACATCGATGACCTCCTGCAGCACGGCTCCGGCTGCCGGGGCGAGGAAGCCGGCTGCTGCAGCGACCATGGCGGCCAGGGACAGGCCCATGCCCACCACGACGGCCTGCATGCCGATCCTCATCGAACGGCGCGCGATGAGGATGGCGTCGGCAAGGGCGTCGATCCGGTCCACGGTCAGCACAACGTCCGCAGCTTCCGAGGACGCGGTGGCACCCCGTGCCGCCAAGGCCACCCCGACTCCGGCGGCGGCGAGCGCCGGAGCGTCGTTCACACCATCCCCCACCATGATGGTGGAGGCATTGGCGGATTCAGCCGTAATCACTTGGAGCTTCTCCCCCGGGTCACAGTCGGCCCGGACGGAATCAACTCCAACCACCCGGCCCACTGTATGCGCGATGTCCTCGCGGTCACCTGTCACCAGAACGATCCTGCCGATGCCCGCGGCGCGCAGGGCCCGGATCATTCGCGGGGCGTCCGGCCTGACCGGGTCCTCCAGCAGGAACGCTCCGCAGGGTTCGCCATCGACCGCGATGAAGACGGTCAGCGATCCGTCCAGGTCGGCGCGCCGGCGCACCTGGCGCACCCAGCCCGGTTCAACGCCCGGCGCGATCCAGGCTGCCTTCCCGAGTCTGACTTCGTGGACGCCGACCATTCCCCTGAGCCCGTAGCCGTGTTCCTCGTGCACGTCTTCGGGCATTTCAAGCTTCAGGTCCCTGCGGGTGGCTGCGGTCACGATCGCACTGGCCAGGACATGCGGTGAGACCTGGTCGAGGGAAGCTGCCAGGCGGAGGATCTCATCGGCGTCAACAGTGTCGGCGGCCGTGACCGTGTCGGCGACGGTGGGCTGCCCCCGCGTGAGGGTGCCTGTCTTATCGAAGAGGGCAGCCCTGCCCGCTGCCAGGCGTTCGAGGGCGCCGCCGCCTTTGATCACCACACCGATGCTCGCGGCGCGCGACAGTCCGGACATGATGGCGATCGGGGCTGCCAGGAGAAGCGGGCAGGGTGTGGCGACAACGAGGACCGCCACGGCCCGTACCGGGTCTGCACTGAGGGCCCAGGCCGCACCGGCCAATACAAGCGTCAGCGGCACGAATAAGGCAGCGAACCGGTCCGCGGTCCGCACGAAGGGAGCTGAAGCGGCCTGGGCCTGCTCCACCAGGCGAACCACGCCGGCGTAGGTCGAGTCCGCGGCGGTTGCCGTTGCGATCACGTCAATGGGCGCCCCGGCGTTCACCACGCCGCTGCGGAGGTCTTCGCCGACCACTCTTTCCACCGGCAAGGATTCGCCGGTCAACGCGGACTCGTCGAGGATTCCTGCCGAGAGGAGGCGGCCATCCACGGCGAGGACTTCCCCGGTGCCAACCACGATGAGGTCACCGGCCGCGAGCGCCTCCACCGGAACCGATTCCACACCGCTCTGGACCCGCCTGCGGGCGGTCCGGGGCGCCCGCTCAACGAGCAGGCTCAGCTCCCGCCTTGCCCGCGCGCCGGCCCGCGCCTCCAGAAGCCGGCCGGTCGCCAGCATCACGGTGATCATTGCCCCGGCGAAGGGCTCATTCACCCACAGGGCACCTGCCAGGGCCAGTACCGCGATAATATCCACGGTGGCTTCCCGGCGCCTGAGGGCACCTGCCACCCAGGCGACGGCGAACACCAGACCCAGAACCGTGCCAGCCGCCCACAGCAGCTCCGCCGGCGGGTCCTGGCCGAGCAGCCAGGCCGCACCGCCGGCCGCCAGCAGAAGGATCGAGGCAACGAAGAACAGCAACTCAATGCGGTCACGCAGGTACGTCATGAGCCCATCCTTACATGCGGGACATGAGCCGAAGTAGCGTCCAAAGACCCACCGGGACGTTCGCCCCTACCGCGCAGCGTGCGCCCTGCCGGACACTGGGCAGGTTCGGGTGTCATCAGGCCTAGGAGGAACCATGGGTAGGTCCGCGCTTTCGGCCCCGCGGGGGCCTGCTGGCCATGGCCGGGCCGGCGCGGCATGAGTCCGTCCAAGACTGCGGCGGGCAAGCCCGACCGGACCCTGGTGGCCATCCTGTCCGCGATTGCGCTGCTTGTCGTGGTGGCTTTGGCCGTCGTCTTCACCCGCGGCGCCCCCGAGGCCCTGGATGAGTCCAGACCGGAGGGCGTCGTCCAGCGTTACAGTACTGCGGTGATCAACGGCGATACGGCCACAGCCAACTCCTTCCTCACGGAATCCGCCAAATCCGTCTGCCGGGGGTACTACGACAGCGGCCCGCGTCCCGTCCGGGTAGTTCTGATCTCCACCACGGAGCGGGACGACTCGGCCCTGGTCCGGGTCTCACTCGTCAGTTCAGGCGGGGGCGGCCCGTTCGGGCCGGCGGAGTATGAGATGGAGGACCGTTTCTCCCTGGTCAAATCCGGCGGCACCTGGCGGATCGAGCAGGCGCCGTACCCGCTCGTGTCCTGCACCGGACTGTCCAAACCATGAACGCCGCAGCCCCAACGCCTCATTCACCGGCGGGGTCAGCGCAGGCCACACTCCGCCGCCTGATCCTCTACGTTCTGTTGTTCGCCTTGGTGGTGATTACGGCCGTGGGGCTCAGCGGGCTGCTGGAACGCCTGTTCAGCACTGGAGCGCTGGTGGCAGCCGCTGATGTGGAGACAGTGGCCCGTTCCCTGGCCTTCACCCTGATCGGCGGGCCGCTCGCCGCCCTGCTCTGGTGGCTGGTGTGGCGGAGGCTTGACGACGCGGCGGAACGCGGCTCCGCGGGATGGGGCGTCTACCTGTCTGCCGTCTACCTGGTCTCCCTGATCGCGGCGGTGACCGGGCTCCTCGCGGCTGCCAGCTCCTTGATCGGCAGCCGGGAACCCCTCTGGTACTCCCCGCTGTCGAACGGGATCGTCTGGGCGGCCGTCTGGATCCTGCACCGCTGGATGTGGCGGCACCCTGTCAAACGGCCGGAGGCTTTGGACGATATCCCGGCCGTCATCGGGTGGGTCTTCGGGCTTCTGGTCGGAGGGGTAGGGGCCATCAATGCCCTGGGCAGCCTGCTTGACGTGGCGATCCGCGGGCAGATGAGCCTGACCCCGGAGGTGGAGGGCTGGTGGCAGCCTGTCCTGCGGGCTGTGGTGTGGACCATTGGCGGAATTCTGGTGTGGTGGTGGCACTGGATCAGGGGCAGCGGACGAAAGATGGCCTCGGCCCTGGTGGATGTGGCACTGATTGGGGTGGGGATCTTCGCCGCAGGCATCACGGCACTTGGCGGCGCCGGCGTCGTGGTCTTTGTGCTCCTCAGGATCGCCTTCGACCGGAACGATCCGCTGAGCGAATTACTGGCTCCCCTGGGCCCTGCAGCCGCCGCTGCCGCGATCGGCGTTCTGATCTGGCGGTATTACCGCGTCAGTGGCGCGCAGCGCTCTGCGCGCACCCGGCGTGCGGGCAGGCTGGTCACCTCCGGCGTTGCCTTGGCCGCTGCCGCAACCGGGGTGGGCGTGGTCATCAATGCAGCGCTTGCCATGGCCGTTTCGCCCCTGGCCGGCGGCGGAACCCGAACCCTGCTGCTCGGCGGCCTCAGTTCCCTGGTGGTGGGCGGACCGGTGTGGTGGCGGGCGTGGCAGCCGCTGAACCAACCGCAAACCGCGGAGGAAATCCCGCCGGGACGGCGCGTCTACCTCGTGGCGTTCTTCGGCATCAGCGCCGCTGTGGCCCTTGTGGCCGTCCTGGTAATCGGATACCGGCTCTTCGTGTTCCTGCTGGGCGAGGCGACCGGAGGCAGCCTCCTGGAACGGATCCGCTCGCCACTGGGGTTCATGGTCGCGGCGGGACTGGTTGCCGCCTATCACTTTGCCCAGTGGCGCCGTGAGCACGCCCTGCTGGCCGCCGCCGCACGGGCGAACGCCCCCACCATTGACGAGGTCATTCTGGTGACCGCCTCGGACCCGGGGCAGCTGTCCGAGGCCATTGCCGCCGCCACCGGAGCTCACGTCACCGTATGGACGAGGGCCGACGCCGGCGGGATGCTGCCGGCGGAACCTTCACCGGAGGATGGGCTGACCGACAGGGTGATCGGTGCCCTCGGCGGCGTCACTGCCACGCACGTCCTCTTGTTGGTTGGTCCGCCCAACGGCCAAACATCGCGGATCGACGTCATACCGCTGGCGGCCCCGAGGCTGTCCTCGCGGTCCGTTGCCACCGAAAGGTTCGTGAAATGAGTGGAGTGGTACATTTCGAAATCCCCGCGGACGACGAAGACCGGGCGAGGAAATTCTACGAATCCGTGTTCGGCTGGTCCTTCCAGGTGCTGCCGGACATGGAGTACAGCCTGGCCATGACCACGCCGTCCAGCCAGCGCGGAATGCCCGACCGGCCCGGAGCCATCAATGGCGGCATCTTCCGCCGCGGTGACATGCTCCCGGCGCCGGTGGTCACCATCGACGTGGAGGACATCGATTCCGCACTGGATCAGGTCCAGCGCCTGGGCGGGGAAACAGTGCGGAGCCGGATGGAGGTTCCCGGATCCGGCTGGAACGCATATTTCCGGGACACGGAAGGCAACGTGGTGGGGCTTTGGCAGAACGCCCGGCCAACTAACCGGAGCGTTCAACCCGTCCAGGTCCATTGCGCCGCCCAACCAACCGCCGTCGTCCGGGAAACCGTGCCGATGACTGCCCTTGCTGACTTCTTCAGCCGAGCCTTCGGGTCCGTTATGGCCGAAGCGCAGCGGCAGAATGTCCAACTCACCGGACCGCCATTCGCGCTCTATCGGGGAATGCCAACGGAAACGGTCGACGTCGAAGCGGGCTTTCCGATCACCGGTAACCTGTCCGCCACCCAAACAGTGCTCACCGGCACCCTCCCTGAAGCCGATGCATTTGAGGCGATCCACACCGGACCCTATGAAACCCTGGGTGAGACGTATTCGGCGATCCAGGACGGGATCAGGGCGGCGGGCAGGACCCCGTCCGACGCCATGTGGGAGTACTACCTGAACGGGCCTCCCGCCGAACCGGACCCCCGGAAGTGGCAGACCCGGGTGGTGTGGCCGGTGACCTGATGCCCAGGACGCTGAGGTTTGTGCTGCTGGTGCTTGCCCTGCTGCTGGTAGGCAGCGGGCCGGCCGGGGCCGTCACGCCCACCGGCGTGGTGGTTGAGGACCGGGCCGGGGTGCTCGACCGCAACACCCTGATCCCGGCCATCTCCGGCATCGAATTCCATGAGCCCACCAAAGTGGCCATCTACACCTACA
This sequence comes from Pseudarthrobacter sp. IC2-21, assembly GCF_034048115.1. Classification (NCBI taxonomy): domain Bacteria; kingdom Bacillati; phylum Actinomycetota; class Actinomycetes; order Micrococcales; family Micrococcaceae; genus Pseudarthrobacter; species Pseudarthrobacter sp. IC2-21. The sequence continues at coordinate 2,276,980 of NZ_CP139145.1, forward strand.
ACGGGAGCGCCGCGGACAACCTGAACGAGGAGGTCCTCCGGTTCGCCCGCGCGGAGCACCCGGACTGGATCAGCCCCGACGGACAGAAATGGGCCGACGGTCTCTTCATCTTCGCGCTCGATCCGGTGGGCCGGCACGTGGGCACGTACATGGGCGAGGACCGTAAGGTCTCCCTGGACCAGCGTGATGACATCCAGAACGCCGCAAAGGATCTCCTGCGCGACGCCCAATGGACGGACGGCACCATCGCCGGAGTGCGGCGCGGCGCCGAACTGATCAACCAGCCGTGGTACCAGTCTGCTGCCTTCGTGATCACAGCGTGGGTGGCCGGTGCACTGGCGGCGGCCGGAGCTGCCGCGTTGGTGATCGTGCGGGCCGTGACCCGGGCCGGCAGCCGCAAGGAGCTGGAAAGGGGCGACCGAAGCTACGCCAATGTCAGCACGGACCTGGACGTCACCGAATTGAATGCCAGCACCATCCCCGAGTCCTCCTCCTACGGAAGCAGTGTCCTGGAGAAGCACCGCACCTTCCTTAACCGCTACAACGCCGCCACGGAGCTTTCGAACCGGGTGCACGCCCTGACACCGGGGGCGCTGAGCCGCCGGCCAAACCTCAAACTGGTCCGGGAGTACGCGGACGCGGCCGCCGAGTTGGATGCCCTGGATGACGTCATTGCCGACAGCAACGCGCTGCTGAACCGGCTGAGCAGCTGGCCAACGGCCTGGGACCGCCAGCTGGCACCCTTCCGCAGCGACCTCGCCGGACTCGAGCAGCTCCTGAGTAAGGGTCACGGTCAGGGCGATTCCGCCACGGCCGCGTCCCTGCGGCTCTTCCGCGATCAGAGCCTGGCGGACATCGAACGCTGGACCGCCCAACTCACAGACGGGGCCATAACACCCGAAGAAGCACTGGACCGCCTCCGTGATGCCCGCAGCCGCCTGTCGGACCTGCTCAGGCAGCACACCGAAACCGTGATCGCCGGGTACGCAAAGACCGAACGGGAGGCCACGCTCATGCGAAGGGGCATGGAAGAAGCACAGGAAGGTACTGACCGCCACCACCGCCGGACGTATGAACCCAGCATTCTGGGCACGGTCTACCCGTCCTACTATTTCTTCTCTGTCCCGGCCTTCAACTCCGGCCTCAACACCGGCGTGGGCAGCGTCAACTCCGCCAGGGGCGGCGGCGGAACCACAGGCTACGGGAGCAGCGGGGGAAGCTTCTCAGGCTCGGGAAGTTCTTCCGGTTTCTGAGTGACTTTAGGCCCTACACGTCCGTTGCCCGGAGCCGCAGGCTGAAGAGCAGCAAGAGTCCAATGGAGGGAATTCGTTATGACCGAGCCGGCATCAGATGGCGCCATCTTTGTGGTGGGGGTGGACGGATCGGAGGCGTCCGTGGAGGCGCTGCGGCAGGCCCAGCGGCTTGCCGCCCCCATCGGGGCGAAGATCCTGGCCACGGCCTACTGGGATGATCCGCAGGTTTATGCCGGATACGTGGCAATGGGAATAGACCGCTTCGAGGAACGCGTCATGATCGTCCTCAACGACGCCCTGCAACAGGCCTTCGGCGACACCACCCCGGCCAACGTGGTCCCGCGCGTCGTCCGGGGCCACCCCCGGGACTCCCTCATCGATGCCAGCCGCCACGCGGACCTGATCGTTGTTGGCCGGCGTGGCCATGGCGGCTTCGGTGGCCTGCTCCTGGGCTCTGTCAGCTCAGCCTGTGTTGCCCATGCACACTGCCCCGTGCTGGTTGTGCACAGCCCCGACAAGAAAACGAAGGAAACCCAGCCGTGAGATCCTCTAAACCCATTGCCGTCGCTACCAATGACTCGCCGCAAAGCCAGGCGGCGGTGGAGTGGGCTGCCCGCAGGGCCGCCGGCGCTGACCTGCCGCTGGTTATTCTGTACGTAGTTGATGACCGGTGGGTGGCGGAACCCGTCCCGTGGACCGGGGAGCTGGTGAAGCGGGGCGAATCGCTGGTGGAATCCGCTGCCGGGCGGGTGCGGGACAAGTTTCCGGTTGAGCTCAGCACCAAAGTACTGGAGGGCGGAGTCTCCGGGTCGCTGCGAAAGTACTCCACGCAGGTTTCGATGCTGGTGGTCGGTTCAGGCTCCCCGCATTTGGGCGGTTCCCTGACGGACCGTGCGCTCCAGGTCGCCGCCGCCGCGAAATGCCCGGTCGCCGTCGTTGGCGTCACGGGGGCTGAAGGCGGACAGGGCGTGGTGGTGGGGGTGGACGGATCGGAAGAGTCCACCCAGGCCGTGGCCTTTGCCGCCGCCGAGGCGGACCGGGAAGGCCAGGAGCTGACGGTGGTATACGCCATCTGGGAACCGGACAAGTGGGTCGACAGCGGAGCGCTCACCGAGACGCTGACCCAGCGCATAGAGGACGAGGAACAGATGGTGCTGGCCGAAACTGTGTCCGGCCTGCGCGAGGACTACCCCGATCTGGTGGTTCACAAGATTCTGGACACCAAGCGCGAACCGGCGGAAGCGCTGATCAAAGCCGCCGACGGCGCCCGAATGCTGGTTGTTGGCAGCCGGGGGCGGGGTGGTTTCAAACGCCTGCTCCTCGGTTCCACGGCTCATGCGGTCCTGACGCAGATTCCGTGCCCCACGGTCATCACCCCAATTCACCGCAAATAGCGCCGGACGTAGTAGCCTGCGAGCATGCATAGCGACACTTCGGGACCCGCAACGGAAGTCCTCAACGTACATGACTGCTGGAAGTACCTCCGCTCAGCCTCGGTCTGCCGGGTTGCGCTGATCCGCAACGGTGAACCGGAAATCTTTCCCGTCAACTATGTGCCCGATAACGGCACCGTGGTATTCCGCACCGGATCGGGAACCAAGCTGGATGCGGTTCTGGGCGGCGGCTCCGTCGTGCTCGAAGCCGACGGACTGAACACTTACGGCACCATCGCCTGGAGCGTCGTCGTGAAGGGCACAGCGGCGGTTGTGGACTCGCCGGAGGACTTTCAGGAGGCCGCCGACGCCGGGCTCTCACCCTGGGAAACCGGCATCAAGGACCATCTGGTGCGGGTGACGCCCTCAGAGGTCAGCGGACGGCGTTTTGTGATCAATCCCCCGGCGCGCTGGTGGCCGCCGCTGGACGCCGGACGGCCTTAGGCGCGTGTTGTAGGGTCCGACGGCGGCGCGAGGCTTCCCGGCGGCACCGGGCCCTCCAAGGGAACGTACCCGCGCTCGCCGGGATCCCGGGCACCCTGGTCGAGACGGAACGGCGGGTATTCGTCGCGCATGAGGGCCACGTAGGCGATGACCCGGTAGATCCAGCGGTTGAAGCCCATGAGCAGATCGAACAGGGGCCGCTGGTACCTGCCGGTGAACAACAGGATGATGGCCGCAACCAGAACCAGGAAACCAAACAAGGAAATGCCGGTTGCCGTCTCGTACCTGATTCCGGGGTTCCGGGGGTCGTTCCAGCGGACCGTGCTCGCGCCGGTCAGCGCTCCGATAATGATCAGGTGCGGGAGGGCAAGAAGCCAGCTCTTAACCAGCACGAGACCGCGGGATAGACGCTCCGGATATTCGACGTCAAAGTCAGCCGGATAGTCCGTCCTGGCCAGCGTGAACGGCGGGTATTTGTCCGTCCCCAGCGCCGAATAGGCATAGAAGGACACCCGCCAGCTCCACCGCAGGACCCCCACGTTGAAGTCGAACAGGGCACCGGGAAAGCGTCCCGTAAACAGGATGGCGAACCAGGCAATGATTGTCACCACAACAAACGCGAACCACAGAAAAAACAGCAGGACAAAGTGCGGGATGGCCAGGAACCACTTCACCAGCCACAGACCCCTGGATAGCACAGGGTCAAGTTCGCCCCGAAGCCGCGAAGGATAGGGCCGAAGCTCGGCGCCGGCCTGGACCTGGGCGGCCTGATTACCCCCGGGCTGCGCGCTCACGGACTGATCTGGCCGTTCCTGAGGGGGTCCGGAGGCTACAGGACCGGAATACGCCCCGGGCACCGGAGCCGACGGCCCGGCAGCATGGCGCCCCAGCCCCCGGGCGCCGAAGATCAGGAGCGGCACACCGAGGACAAGCAGGATGGCGCCTGCTGCAAGCAGTCCCGCAGCGATGGGACCGAACAGTTCGGACCGGAACCCGGCCTGCAGATCCGTTGAGACGCCAGGGCTGGCATCGGCATTCATCACCACCACGGACCAGTCTCCGGCAGCTATCTTCCAATCCAGGTTCCGTTCGCCGCTGCCGGAAGCCGAGGCTACCCAGAACGTCTGTTCTGCCGGAGCTGCCAGCGGCTTTGTCCCCTGCACCTCGCGGTACTCGGTTCGGAACGGCCGGAACCTCACCTCCCGCAGTTCGGAGTAGTTGGCGCCGGAAAGATAGCGTTCAACATCGCTTCTGGCCGCAATGCCGACAAAGACGTCTTTTCCGGGGCTGCCGGACGACGCCGTGATCCGGATGCTGCCCACGTCGAACGGCAGCGGTTCCGGGTACGTGTCGCCGCGGATACTGTCGGCCCGCGCGGAGACTATGGCCGATGAGTCCACGGCGAAGCGTTCCCGCGGAGAGGTGAGGTAGCCGCCGTCGTTCTGGAGGGAATTGACCCAGGACGTTGCTATGCCGCCGAACAGAAGTCCCGCACCCAGCATCGAAAACAGGATCCCCACGATGAGCATGGTGATTGAACGGGCTTTCATGGGAGTCCTTCCGTCGCAGCAACAACGTGGCTCCGCACCCCCTGCCGTGCGCTGAGTCCCTACCAGCGTTGTGCCGGGACGTCCGCACCGGTAGGGCCAAAGGTCATAACTGGAAGCTCCCCCCACTCCCCGATGGCCTGCCTTGGGGCCGTTGGACCCTTGTGGCGGCACCGCCCGTCCTAAAGAATGATTCAGGCGCAAGCACAGCACTCCCGTCCGGGTTGGCGCGGGGGGCGCAGAAGGGATCACACTATGAACGCCTCAGCAGCATCCGATCACGGCGTTGGATTGCCGGACGACGGGATCCGGGTGTTCATCCTGGACGACCACGAACTGGTGCGCCGCGGCCTGGAGGACCTTCTGGAAAGCGAAGGTTTCGTGGTGGTGGGCATGTCCGGTTCCGCCGCCGAAGCGGCCCGCAGGATTCCTGCGCTGCGTCCTGATGTGGCGATCCTTGACGCGCGCCTGCCGGACGGCACCGGGATCGAGGTCTGCCGCGATGTGCATTCCGTTGATGAGACCATCAACTGCCTGATCCTCACCAGCTACGACGACGAGCAGGCACTTCGCGGCGCCGTGCTCGCCGGAGCCGCAGGGTACGTGCTGAAGGAGATCGCGGGTTCAGACCTGATCGGAGCACTCCGCCGGGCCGCCAGGGGAGAATCCCTGTTCGATGCCGACCTGAAGGCCAGGATCGTTCAGGGCCTTGCCGAGCCGGAGCGGGTGGATCCCAGGATCGCGGGGCTGACCAACCAGGAACGCCGGGTGCTGGAGTTCATCGGTGAGGGCCTCACCAACCGCCAGATCGGCGAGCGCATGATGCTTGCCGAGAAGACCGTCAAAAACTACGTCTCATCCCTGCTTGCGAAATTGGGGTTTGAACGGCGCACCCAGGCAGCCGTCCATGTGGCGCAGCATCGCGACCAGTAGCATCCTGCAGCGGGAGACCGCAGCCGGTTGGCCGTGCAACACCGCGCGGGCCTAAAAGACAGGGGCCTTCCAGGTCAGCGCCGTGCCGGTCTCGGGGGAACTGGTGACCTCGAAGGTGCCGCCGAGCTTGTTGGCCCGGTGCTGCATGTTGGTCATTCCGTTGCCGGGCGTGCGGACGCTGAAGCCGGCGCCGTTGTCCTGGACCCGGACGTACACAAATCCGTCGTCGACCGAGACGGAGACGCGAATGGAATCGGCTCCCGAATGCCGGACGGCGTTGCTGAGCCCTTCCGTGACGACGGCCAGGATGTTTGCCGCCGTTTCCTCGTCCCTGATCGCGTCGATAGGTCCGGTGAGCGTCAGCCGGGGCACAAACCGAAGCGACCTTGCAGCGCTGCGGACCGCCTGCAGCACACGGCTGCTGAGAAGTTCCTTCTCCGTGGTGGCGCCGTTCAGGGAGTAGATGGTGTTGCGCAGCTCCCTGATCACCTCATCCAGTTCGGCGGTCACCGTCTGAAGGGTCCGCGCGGCCTGCTCGCCCGTTATCAGGCGCCGCAGGCTCTGGATGCTGAGGCCGGCGGCAAAGAGCCGTTGGATAACCAGGTCATGGAGATCGCGGGCGATCCTGTCGCGGTCAGTGAATACCGCCAGCTGCTCACGCATCCGGTGGGCCCGGGCCAATTCGAGGGCCAGGGCCACATGTGAACCGAACACGGCGCCCATTTCAACGTCGGTCTTACTGAACATTCCCGCCGAACCTTCACGTGCCAGGACGAGCAGTCCGTGATGGGTGCCCCGGGCCCGGAGGTCCACCACCAAGAGCCGGCCATCAGCCGGCACTGGCCCCCCGCTGAGGGCCGCCGAGGCGTCTTCAATCACGGCCGCCTGGCCTGCGGCCAGGACCGCTTTCACCTCCCCGGGATCAAACAGCGACAGCCGGCCGGTCCACTCCAGGGCGGTACTTCCGGCAGCTCCGGCCACGCGGAACAGTTTGGAATCCTCTTCCGGGACGAGGATCAGGGCGAGGGCGGCACTGGACTCCTGAAGTGCCCGTGCGGCGATCATGTCCAGCCCGTCGTCCTGGCTGACGGGGGCAGCTTCGTCGTCCATCACCTTGCCGGTCACGTCCATGCATGCCTGAAGCCAGGCCGTTCTGCGCCGGGCGTCATCGTAAAGCCTGGCATTTTCGATGGCGACGCCGGCCGCGGCGGCGAACGCCTCCGCGAGGCCTTCATCCTCGTCCGTGAAGTCGCCTCCGCCCTTCTTCTGGGTGAGGTAGAGATTGCCGAACACTGAATCCCGCACCCGGATGGGTACCCCGAGGAACGACTTCATCTGCGGGTGATGCCGGGGGAACCCGTAGGCATCCGGATGCTGGCTGAGATCATGCAGCCGCAGCGGTTTGGGGTCCCGGATCAGTAAGCCAAGAACACCATGGCCGGTGGGGAGGGGGCCGATCCTGCGGGCGAGGTCGTCGTCGATGCCCACGGTGATGAAGTGGCTCAGGCCCTGGTCGCTGCCAATGACGCCCAGTGCTCCGTAATCGGCTTCCAGCAGGTGGCACGCTGAGCTGACCACCCGGAGCAGTACGGCCTCCAGGCTTAGGTCCTCGGCGAGTGCCACCACAGCGTTCAGCAGCCCGCGCATCCGCTGCTGGGCGCTCGCCAGCTCCCCGGCACGATCTACAAAGTCGTTGAGAAGTTCGTCCATGCGGGAGGTAGCAACTGGTTCCGGAACACTGGTGGACTGCCGGACGGATTCACTCACCGAAACCGCCTTCCGCGGTGTTTGACGCACACACAATTCGTCACGCTCACGCAAGTGGACCGGCTGCAGCAGTCGAACACAGAATACGCCTCCCTGAGTATTTCCTCCATGCCCGCGGGCCGTCTTAGGGGTCTTTGTGCCCTAGGTCCCCCACCATACCGACCCTATGCTCTTGGGCATGACCACAGATGCATCGATTCCCGAAACCGCCCAACTGCCCACTGAGGAGTGCTGGCGGCTGCTGCGCGGCACTTCCGTGGGGCGCCTGGCTGTTTGGGTGCAGGACCATCCCGAGATCTTTCCCATCAACTACAAAGTCCACCAGGAATCGCTGGTCTTCCGGACCGGTGCCGGCACCAAGCTGGCATCGGCGCTGGGCAAGATGGTGGCGCTTGAGGCAGATGGTGCTGACACGGATTCGGGCGTCGCGTGGAGTGTGGTGGTGAAAGGGTCAGCCACGGCGCTGCCCAACACGCCCGAGGTGGTGGCCTCCCTTGGGCACCTGCTCTTTCCCTGGGAGACCGGCCGGAAGGACCACTTCCTGCGCATTGTGCCGGAAGAAGTAAGCGGACGGCGCTTCCGGATTTCCGCGCCGCTCACCTGGGGCGGTTCGCTGGACGAGGCCACCCGCGCCGGTTTGGAGTGACCTTTCCATGAGGGCCTGGTGGGTGGAAGAACCCGGCCCCATGGCGTCCGGCCCGATGCGGCTGGGCGAACGGCCGGACCCGCTGCCCGGGCAGGATGAGGTCCTGTTGTCCGTGCGCGCATGCGGGGTCTGCCGGACAGATCTTCACCTTGCCGAAGGAGACCTGCGTCCCCGCGGCGCCCGCAGGATTCCCGGTCATGAGGTGGTGGCCGAGGTGGTGGGGCTGGGAGCGGGAAGCAACCGGTTCCGCTTGGGCGACCGCGTGGGGGCGGCCTGGCTGGCCCGGACGTGCGGATCCTGCAGATTCTGCCGGCGCGGGGCGGAGAACCTTTGCCTCAGTCCCACTTTCACCGGCTGGGACACCGACGGCGGCTATGCGGAGCTGATGGTGGCCCACCAGGACTATGTGTACCCTCTGCCCGACGTGTTTTCGGACGAGAAAGCCGCGCCCCTGCTCTGCGCAGGAATCATCGGTTACCGGGCGCTTCGCAGCTCCGGGCTCCCGCCGGGCGGCAGCCTTGGGATCTACGGCTTCGGCGGTTCAGCCCACCTCACAGCCCAGATGGCCATTTACGAAGGCGCCAGCGTCTACGTCATGACACGGTCGCCGGCGGCGCAGAAACTTGCCCTGGAGCTGGGGGCCAGGTTTGCCGGCCCCGCCGATGCCACGCCGCCGGAACCGCTGGACGCGGCCATCCTCTTCGCTCCCGTCGGCGAACTCGTGCCGGTCGCGCTCCGGGCCCTGGACCGCGGCGGGACCCTTGCGGTGGCAGGAATCCATTTGAGCGACATCCCGGCCCTTGATTATCAAAAGGACCTGTTCCAGGAACGCCGCCTTCGCAGCGTGACCGCCAACACCAGAACCGACGGGACGGAATTCCTGGCGCTCGCCGGGAGAATCCCCCTGAACCCCACCACGGTGGCCTATCCCTGGACAAAAGCAGACCAAGCACTGCTTGACCTGTCCCTGGACCGGTTCACGGGGGCCGCCGTGCTCCTCCGCACGGCCTGACATGCGGCCGCCACCGCGGCCACCTTGGTGCCCTTCGGCCCTAGCTGCGGGGCCGGATTTTGGGCAAAGGTGGTGCCATGAGTGAAAGCAAAAACATCCTGGTTGGAATTGACGGTTCCGAATTCTCCCCCGCGGCGCTGCGCCTCGCCGGCCGGCTGGCCACGGCGTTGGACGCTCCGCTGAAGGTTCTCACATGCCTGGGTTACTCCGATTTCTATCTCCCGGAACGCATGCCCCCCGGCGGTGACCTCGACACCCCCGCGGAACTTGAAGCCATAGCCCGCCGCCTGATGGAGCAGGCCATCGAGAGGGCCTTTGGCCAGGAGCGTCCCGAGCACCTCGTCGCAGTGGTCAAAGTGGGTTCCCCTGCCAAGGTCCTGGTGGAGGAAAGCCGGGACGCCCAGCTGCTCGTGGTGGGCCGTCGGGGCCGCGGAGGCTTGCTGGGGCAGCTCATGGGTTCGGTCAGTGCCGCGTGCACGGCCCACGCGCATTGTCCTGTCGTGGTGGTCAGCCAGGAAGCCGGGGAAGACCATGGAACAAACCCCTGACCCCGACGTCATTGTTGTGGGAGTGGACGGGAGCGTGCCGTCCATCACCGCACTCCGTTGGGCCCAGGCGCTGGCCCCGTTGCTCAATGCCCGTCTGCGGGCGGTCACGTGCTGGCAATTCCAGATTGCCCTGGGCACGTTTACACCCCTCCTCTGGGACCCCGAAGAGGAGGCCCGGAGCGTCTGTGCGGCCGCTGTGTCGGAGGCGTTCGACGGCGCCACTCCGGTCGGGCTCGAAATGGTCGCCTCCCAGGGGCCGCCGGCGAAAGTCCTGGTGGAAGAAAGCAGGACTGCGCGGATGGTCGTGGTGGGCAGCCGCGGCCGGGGCGGATTTGAGGGCCTGTTGCTCGGTGCGGTGAGCGCCGCCGTGGCGGAGCACGCAAAATGCCCCGTCCTGGTGGTGCATGGCACCGACCTGCCGTCCGCGTTCTCCGTTGCTCCCGGGCAGCTCTCCGCAGAAGGGGGTGGCCAGACCGGGTCCAGCCATGCCCGCGCCTGACCGCATTGTTGTTGGCTACGACGGTTCGGCAGAGGCGGGCGCGGCGGTGCGCTGGGCCGCCCGGCATGCCACCTACCTGGATTGTGAACTGCACGTGATCCATTGCTCGCTGTGGCCCCTGCTGACCAGCGACCTTGGCCCGGTCAGGGGAATCGAGGGCAGCGGCCTGCAACATCAGGCCCAGACCATCCTTGAGCAGGGAAAAGCCGAGGCAGTGTCGGTAGCGCCCCGGGTCCCGGTCCACGGCCGGCTCCTGTACGGCCTGCCGGCCGGCCACCTCCGGCGGATAGCCGGCGATGCCCGCATGCTGGTGCTTGGCAGCCGCGGGATAGGAGGGTTCCTGGGTCTCCTCGTGGGATCCGTCAGCCTGGAACTCGCCGCAACGGCCTCCTGCCCTGTTGCGGTGATCCGGTTCGATAACCACCCGGAGGGACGCATCGTAGTGGGAATCGACCCGTCCGGGTCCGCCGGCGCACTTCGGCTTGCCTGCGACCTCGCCAGTGCCACCGGAAGCGAACTGATGATCATCCACGTCATCCGGCCCCACGATGGCATGGCCCACGCAACCGGAACCGGAAGAGAAGCGGCACGCCGTCTCCTGCTGGGGGTGGCTGAGGATGCCAAGGCCCTTGCTCCAAGGGTGACGATCAGCCAGGACCTTGTCCGGGACGCCTCCGTGCCCCGGGCACTCCTCAATGCCTCCCGCGGCGCGGCCCTCATCGTGGTCGGAAGCAAAGGCCACGGCCTCCTGAAAGGAACCATCGGCTCCAATGCCCATGCCGTCCTCCACCATGCGACCGGCCCGGTGCTGATCTCCCGCAACTGAACCGTTCCGGCGGGGCGGCTGCGCAGGGGCGACCTACCGCCGTCGTGCTTTCCGGGACCTTTGTCCCTTACCGCGGCGGCGCCCGCGCTCCATCGTTGAGATGGAGCAGTGTTCCGCCCGCAGGGTGGACCCCATTGAACAACAACAGCGAGGAACGGACATGAAAGCTATCGTTTACGGCGGCCCCGGGAAGAAATCCTGGACCGATGTGCCCGATCCGGCGATTAAGAATCCGGCCGATGCCATCGTCAAGGTGGACACCACCACCATCTGCGGCACTGACCTGCACATCCTCAAGGGCGACGTACCGGCCGTGACGGAAGGACGGATCCTGGGCCACGAAGGCGTGGGCACCATCACGGAGGTCGGCTCGTCAGTGACCAGCCTCAAACCCGGCGACCGCGTCATCATCTCGTGCATCAAGTCCTGCGGCCACTGCGCCAACTGCAAAGTGGGCCTTTATTCGCACTGCATGGGCGAGGAGGGAGCCCCGGGCATCGGCTGGGTGTTCGGCCACCTGATCGACGGTACCCAGGCCGAATACGTGCGCGTCCCCTACGCCGAGAACTCCCTGCACCTGCTGCCGCCCGGGGTCAGCGACGAACAGGCCGTGATGCTCTCGGACATCCTCCCCACGGGCTTCGAAATCGGGGTGCAGTACGGCCGGGTGAAGCCCGGCGACACGGTGGCCGTTATTGGTGCCGGCCCGGTGGGCCTCGCGGCGATCGCCACCGCCGGGCTCTACGGTGCAGCCACCATCATCGCCGTGGACCTGGACGGGAACCGCCTGGAGAAGTCCCGCGAGTTCGGTGCCACGCATGTGGTCCGGTCCGGCGACGCCGACTGGAAGGAACAGGTGTTGGCCCTGACAGACGGCCAGGGCGTGGACGTAGCCATCGAAGCAGTGGGAATTCCCACCACCTTCAGCATGTGCACGGACATTGTCCGGCCGGGCGGCAACATCGCCAACGTCGGGGTCCATGGCAAGTCCGTTGAACTCCATGTGGAGAACCTCTGGATTCAGAACATCAACATCAGCATGGGACTGGTGAACGCCAACACCACGCCCATGCTGCTGAAGCTCGTGGCCCAGCAGAAGCTGCCTGCGGAAAAATTCGCGACGCACCGCTTCAGTTTCGACCAGTTCCTCGAGGCCTACGACACCTTCGCCCGCGCCGCCGAAACCAGCGCCTTGAAGGTGGTCATCTCGGCATGAAAGGCCCCGGTGCCGCGGACAAAGCAGCCGCCCGGGCAAAGACGCCGGACAAAGCCCTCCCGCAGGCGCCTTGAGGGGTCGGGTGGGCACAGCAGCGGTTCCCCGCCCGTCCGGCTCTGATGCCCCCGCCGGGTCCGGCCTGTCCACCGGGGAGGTCAGGGAGCGGACCCTGGCAGGCCTGGCGAACGGCGCACCGGAGGAAACGAGCCGCAGCCTGTGGCTGATCCTTCGGGCGAACGTGTTGACGTTGTTCAACGGCATCGTTGGCGGCTGCTTCCTGCTGTTGCTGCTGCTGGGCGAGTGGAGGGACGCCCTGTTCGGCTTTGCCGCGCTGAGCAACGCCGCCATCGGCGTTGTCCAGGAGTACCGGGCCAAGAGGCTGCTGGACAGGCTGGCCGTCCTGGACGCTCCCCGGGCACGCGTCCTGCGTGACGGACGGGTCCAGGACGTCGCCGTGGCCGACGTGGTCATGGACGACGTCTGCGTGCTGCAGGCCGGCGACCAGGTTGTAGCTGACGCCGTCATCATCGACGACGACGGCCTGGAGCTGGACGAGTCCGTCCTCACGGGAGAATCCGAACCTGTGGGCAAGGACCAGGGCTCCCCGGTCCTGTCCGGCTCCACCGTCACGGCAGGCCAGGGGCGGGCCCGGGTGGTGGCCGTGGGCGCCGGCTCATACGCCAGCCGGCTCACCGCGGAAGCCAAGCGTTTCTCGTTGGTCAACTCGGAGATCCGCAATTCGATCCACCGCGTCCTGCGCTGGATCACCTGGGCGCTCCTGCCTGTGGTCGCCATCGTCACCAACGGCCAGATGCAGGCCAGGGGCGGCTGGGACCGGGCCTTCCGGAGCGGCGCCTGGGAGGAAGCCGTGGTTGGTGCGGTGGGCGCGGCAATCGCCATGATCCCGCTGGGCCTGGTCCTCATGACCAGCGTGGCGTTCGCCGTGGGCGGCGCACGGCTTGCCCGCCTCAATGTGCTGGTCCAGGAGCTCGCCGCCGTGGAGGGACTGGCGCGCGTGGATGTGCTCTGCATCGATAAGACCGGCACCCTCACGGAGGGCCGGGTGGTCTTCGACGACGTGCACGACACCGGCCTTCGCGGCACCGGCCAGGAGCTTCCCGCGGGATGGCGGCAGGCGCTGGGATGGTTTGGTGCCGATCCCCACGCCAATGCCACCGCCCGGTGCCTGGCACCCGCTTTCGCGTTCGACGACGGCGCCCGCCCGGCCGCCGTCGTCCCCTTCTCCTCCGCCCGGAAGTGGAGCGCCGCCAGTTTCAGATCCCCGCACCCTGCCGCGGGGACCTGGGTGCTGGGTGCCCCCGAGATGGTGTTTCCGGGAACCGGCCCAGCGGACGCGTCCGCGGATGAGCTTCTGCTCCGTTCCCGCCGCCTGGCATCCCGGGGGCTGCGCACCCTCGTACTCGCATACACGCCCGCGGTGCCCGCTGACGGGCTGCTCGCTGACGGGGCGTCAGAGGACGTGGAGCTGCCCGGCGGCCTCGCGGCTGCCACCCTCCTGACATTCCGCGAGAAAGTGCGTCCGGACGCAGCGAAGACCCTCGCCTACTTTCGGGACCAGGGCGTCGAGGTCAAAATCCTCTCGGGCGATGACCACAGGACGGTGACGGCCGTGGCCCGGGAGGTGGGGCTCGACGTCGACGCCGGCTACGATGCCCGGCACCTGCCAACGGACCCGCGGCTCCTGGCCGAAACCCTGGGCACCTTCTCGGTGTTCGGCCGCGTCACGCCCGCGCAAAAGAGGGACATGGTCCTGGCATTGCAGGGCGCGGGGCGCACCGTCGCCATGACCGGCGACGGCGTCAACGACGCCCTGGCATTGAAGGAGGCGGACATCGGCATTGCCATGGACACCGCGGCGCCGGCCACAAAAGCGGTGGCCCGGTTGATCCTCCTGGACGGTCGGTTCGACCGGCTTCCCGCCGTGCTCGCTGAAGGCCGTCAGGTCATCGCCAACATTGAGCGGGTCTCGGTGCTGTTCCTCAGCAAAACAACCTACGCCGTCGGCCTGTCGCTGACCTTTGGAGCCCTGCTGTGGAGCTACCCGTTCCTGCCCCGGCAGCTCTCCGCAACCGACGGGCTCACCATCGGCATCCCTGCCTTCTTCCTGGCGCTGATGGCCAACACCCGGCGCTATCGGCCGGGCTTTCTGCGGCGCTCGCTGTCCCTTGCCGTTCCGGCGGGCATTGTGGTGACGGCGGCGGTCCTGGCCGTGCAGGCCTACTCCATGAGCGTGGGAGGCTTCAGCGCCGCCTCGACCCGGACGGCATCGGTGCTGACGCTGTCCCTGGCGGCGCTCGCCGTCCTGCTGACCGTCAGCCGCCCGGTCACAGGGCTCCGCCTTGCAGTGGTAGGTGCCATGGGTGCCGGGCTTGTCCTGCTGATGACGGTGCCCCTCCTGACGGAGTTCTTTATGCTGGAATGGCCGCCATCCCCGCTGCTGGCCGCCTCCCTCACCGCCGCGGCCGCCGCCGTCCTGGCCGTGCTGGTGCTGGGCCGGCTCCACGAGCGGCGCTTCGCGTAGTGACTGCTGTTTAGAGCCTGCTGTCCGAGCCTGCCGTTAGAGCCAGTCGGCCGAAAAGTCCTGCGGCGGCCACCAGCGCGTGCGCGGCGTCACGGGGAAGCGTCGGCCGGAAATTTCGGCCGGACGGATTTGCACCAAATGTTCCTTGAGGCCCGGCTGCCAGGGGTCCCGGTCAGGACCGGCTTCCTGCAGGGCCGCCGGATCGCCGTCGAAAGTCCCAGGCTCGCCCTTCAGCACAACGCTCCAGACCTCGGTTCCATAGGGGTTCAGGCCGTCCACCTCGAAGGCCGCGGCGGTGCCCTTCAGGAGGGCCCGCAGTTTCGTCCCGGGCGCCGTACGGAAGACCACGGTTTCCTCGACCACCATGAAATTCACCGGGAAAATCTCAGGAGCCGCGCCGTTGATCACAGCCAGTCTCCCGATGTACGAGGACCGCAGGTATTTCCAGCACTCGTCCGGGGCGAGGTTTTCGATGTGAGACTCTGGCGGGGAGGTGCTCATGCACTGATCCTAGCCCCCTGCATCCCCGGCCTGCTGTATCCCCACCCCCTGCATCCCCCGCCCGGTGTGTGCGGCCTGCGAGGTGACGCGCGCTTCACCGTTGCCGTGTGCCTTTCACCGTTGCTCACTACCTGCCGGGACCAAAGCCTCTGGGACCGTCCGGTGCACGGCAGGAGTCTTAAGGAGCACCAATCTTTATCCCCACCGGCCATCATTGCAAGGAGGCAGAAAATGGCTGATTTGATGAAGTGGTTCGACACCCGGCGGTCCCCCGTCGAAATGATCGAGAGGCTTTTTGAAGGAGATACTGCGGCATCGGGCATCCGGGTCGAAGAAGCTGTTGAAGGGAACACGCTGGTTGTCCGCGCTGAACTGCCGGGCATCGATCCGGAGAAGGACGTCAACGTTTCCATCGTGGACGGGGCCCTGGAAATCAAGGCCGAGCGCAGGGAACAATCCGAGCAAAAGGGAAAGGACAGTTACCGGTCCGAGTTCCGGTACGGTTCGTTCGTCCGGAGGGTGGCATTGCCTGACGGTGTCAAGCCGGACGACATCACCGCCTCCTACAAGGACGGCGTGCTTGAGGTCCGCACCCCCGTACCGGCCAAGTCGCAGGAAGCCCCCGCACGGAAGATCGAGATCACCCGCGGCTGACCACCGCGCCCGCTAAACCAGGACGGGCCCGCTGAACCACGAACCACGAACCGCGCCCACCCCGTGCTCAACCGATCCGTGCTCAACCGAAGAGGACCGCTGCCTCCAGGTAGCGGTCCTCTGGCACGGTTTTGAGCCGGCCAAGGGCGGCTTCGAAGCCCACATTGACAATGTTGGTGCCGCGCAGGGAGACCATTGTCCCCCAGCGGCCCTCCGCCGCCGACGCCGTGGCCGCCATTCCCAACCTCGTCGCAAGCACCCTGTCTGCGGCAGTCGGGGCGCCACCGCGCTGGATGTGCCCCAGGACGGTGGCCCTGGTCTCAATCCCCGTCATGTGCTGCAGTTCCTGTTCCAGCAAAACTCCGATCCCGCCCAGCCGGGGCCGGCCGAAAGTATCAAGCCCGCGCGGCGAATAGGGCGCTTCGCGGCCCGCAGGGACGAACGCCTCGGCAACCACCACCAGTGGGGCCCGCCCGCGGTGGTAGGCGGACTGCACCCACCGGGCGACCTGCTCCAAGGTGACTCTCTGCTCCGGGATGAGGATGGCGTGGGCGCCTGACGCCATCCCCGCGTGCAGCGCAATCCAGCCGGCGTTCCGGCCCATCACCTCAGCTATCATGCACCGGTGATGTGACTCGCCGGTGGTCCGCAGCCGGTCGATCGCCTCGGTGGCTGTCTGGACCGCCGTGTCGAACCCAAACGTGACGTCGGTGGCGTCAAGGTCGTTGTCAATGGTTTTAGGAACGCCCACAACGTTGATCCCCGCGTCGGAGAGTTCCCGCGCCGCCGCCAGCGTCCCTTCTCCCCCGATGGCCACCAGGCCGTCCACACCCAGTTCTTCAAGGCTCCGGCGCAACGTTTCCGGGCTGCCATCCCTGAGCGGGTTGGTCCGCGACGTGCCGAGCACGGTTCCGCCCAGGCGGGACAACCCCCGCACAGCATGGCGGGGCAGCGGGACAAAATCCCGGTCAAGCACCCCGCGCCAGCCGTCGCGGAACCCGACGAACTCGTAGCCGTAGGTAATGACTCCCCGCAGGACGGCGCCACGGATCACGGCGTTGATTCCGGGACAGTCCCCACCGCTGGTCAGAATGCCCAGGCGGGTCACGAAGCGGATTTCTCTGCGGCCGCGATCACCGGGACGGTTTTGAGGAAAGTGTCCGGGTTGAGCGAAATCGAATCGATGCCGGCCCTCACCAGGAACTCCGCGAAATCGGCGTGGTTGCTCGGACCCTGCCCGCAGATCCCCACCTTGATACCGGCCGCGTGAGCCCGGTCGATGACCTGGCCGATCATCGATGTCACGGCTTCGTCCCTCTCATCGAACAGTCCCGCCAGCTGCTCTGAGTCCCGGTCCACCCCGAGGACAAGCTGGGTCAGGTCATTGGATCCGATGGAGAAACCGTCAAAGAGGCCGGCGAACTCCGAGGCAAGGATGACGTTGGAGGGAATCTCGCACATCATGTACACCTTCAGGCCTTGCTCGCCGCGGACCAGGCCGTTTGCCGCCATCTCCTTGATCACCAGGCCGGCCTCGTGGGGTGTCCGGCAGAACGGGACCATAATGATGACGTTCGTAAACCCGAGGTCCTCCCGCACCCGCTTCAGCGCGCGGCACTCCAGGGCGAACCCTTCGCGGTAGCGCTCGTTGTAGTAGCGCGAGGCCCCGCGAAAGCCCAGCATAGGGTTCTCCTCGGCAACTTCGAAGGAGCCGCCGCCAATCAGGTGGCCGTACTCGTTGCTCTTGAAGTCGCTGAGCCTGACAATCACCGGGTTCGGGTGATAGGGCGCGGCAATTTTTCCGATGCCCGTTGCCAGCACATCAACGAAGTACTCCTGCAGGTCCGGATAGCCGTGCGTGATCTCCCTGATGCGCCCGGCCTCGCCGGGATCCCGTACCCGTTCCGGGTGGACCAGGGCCATGGGATGGATCCGGATGAGGTTACTGATGATAAATTCCATCCTCGCCAAGCCCACGCCCGCCGCCGGCAGGCGCCACCATTGGAAGGCGGCTGAGGGACTGGCGATGTTGACCATCACAGCAGTCCGCGTCTCCGGCAGCGCCCCCAGGTCAACCTGCTCCACGTCGAACGCCAGGGTGCCGGCGTAGACCTGCCCATCCTCTCCCCCGGCGCAGGAAAGCGTGATGGGTTGGCCGTTCTCGAGCACCGAGGTGCCGTTCCCGGTGCCGACGACGGCGGGGACACCCAGTTCCCTGCTGACGATGGCGGCGTGGCTGGTGGGGCCGCCGTGGTCAGTAACAATGCCGGCGGCCCGCTGCATGATGGGAACCCAGTCAGGGTCGGTCATGCGGGTGACCAGGATGGAGCCGTCCCGGAAATCATCGATGTCTTTGGCGTCCCGCACCACGCAGGCGAGGCCGTGCGCGATCGATCCGCCGATCGCCGCGCCTTCCGCCAGCAGCCGCCCCGACTCGCGAAGGTGGTAGACGCTGAACACTGAGCCGCTGCGCCTCGCCTGGACAGTTTCGGGCCGGGCCTGGACCATAAACAGTTCCCCGGTGGCGCCGTCCTTGGCCCACTCCATGTCCATCGGACGGCCGTAGTGGTCCTCCACCGCCACAGCCCAGCGGGCCAGCCGCACCGTCTCGGCATCGGTCAGGACGAAGGACCGGCGTTCCTGGTCCGAGGTATCCACCGTCCTGGTCCGCGCATGGCCGCCGCGGCTGTAGACCATCTTGCGTTCCTTGGCTCCCATGGTCTTTTCGATGATCGGCGTCAGTTCCGGATCAGCCAGCAACGGCTTGAACACCTGGTACTTGTCCGGATTGATGCTTCCCTGAACCACTGTTTCGCCCAGTCCCCACGCAGCACTGATCAGGACACTGCGGGGGAACCCGGACTCTGTGTCGATCGAAAACATCACCCCGGACGCGCCAATGTCTGAGCGCACCATCCGCTGCACCCCGACGGACAGTGCCACCTCCAGGTGGTCGAACCCCTTGATTTCCCGGTACGAGATGGCCCGGTCAGTAAACAGGGAGGCGTAGCAGCGCCTGCAGGCTTCCAGGAGCTCCCGTTCCCCGGAAATGTTCAGGAATGTTTCCTGTTGGCCGGCGAAACTCGCGTCCGGAAGGTCCTCGGCGGTGGCGCTGCTGCGCACAGCCACCGACGCCCTGGCCTGGCCGGTGCGTTCGCACAGTGCCCTGTAGTGTTCCCGGATGGTGGCGGCGATGTCGGGCGGGAACTGGCCTTCGAGAATGAGCTCCCGGATGGCCTCCCCCGCCTCCCGCAGGGTTGCGCGGCCCGCACGGTAGTTCTCAATCGAGGTGCGTATTTGCCCCTCGAGGCCGTTCGCGGCCACAAAGGCACGGTACGCTGCGGCGGTGGTGGCGAAGCCCTCCGGAACCCGGACGCCGGAACTCAGCAGGGAGCGGGTCAGTTCACCCAGCGACGCGTTTTTGCCGCCTACGGCCGGCACGTCGCCCATCCCCACTTCATCGAACCACATCACATGAACGCCAGTTATCGCCGTCGTATCAGCCATGGTTTGATCCTTACGGGACAGATGCTCCAGCATCAGAGTCTTTGGTCCTGCGGACCCCTGGCGGGGAACCGGCGGAGATATCCGGGCGCCGCTACCCACAGGCCGCCGCAGCTTCTTGTGCAGCCAGTCCGCTGCCAGCACCGCAGGGACCGCCAGGGCGGCCATGGCGAATCCGACGGGCGGCGGGGGCAGCTGACCCAGGGCGGCCGCGACGGGACCGACGTAGAGGCACACCGCCAAAGCAGCGAGTTCGGCCAGTACCGCCCAAAGCAGCAGCCGGTTCGTCAGCCAGCCCTGTTTCCAGGGCGGCCGGGTAGCGCTGCGGCACGCGAACGCATTCGCCAGCTGGCCAAGCACCACAGCGGTGAAGGCCGCCCCGGATGCCGCCATCAGCAGCCCCGGATCGTGCGGGCCCCCGCGCATCCAGCCGCCGCTGAACAGCACCACGGAGAATCCCGTCATGGACACCAGGGCTTCCACCGGCCCCAGCACGCAGAACACCCGGAACATCAGCCGGCGGTCCATCAGGTGGCGCCGCTCCGGCGGCCGCTTCAGCACTCCCTTCCCCGGCGGTTCACCGCCGAGGGCAAGTGCCGGCAGCAAATCGGTACCGATGTCCAGGGCGAGGATCTGAAGAACGCCCAGGGCGAGCGGAAACTGGCCGCCGGAGAGTGCCCAGATGATGAAGGGGGTCAGCTCGGCAACGTTGTCGGTCAGGTGATAGGTCAGGAACCGGTGGATGTTGGCGTAGGTGGCGCGTCCCTGTTCAATTGCTGCCACGATGGTCCCGAAGTGGTCATCCAGAAGAACCAGATCGGAGGCTTCGCGGGCCACGTCCGTTCCGCTGAGCCCCATCGCCACCCCGATGTCGGCTTCCTGGAGCGCCGGGCCGTCGTTAACGCCGTCACCGGTCATGGCCACGACGTGACCCCGGCTCTGCAGTGCTCTGGCCACCCGAAGCTTCTGTTCCGGGGAGACCCTGCTGACCACGATGCCGTCCCGGTCCAGCAGGGCACCCAGGATCTGTTCGTCCTCCGGCAGTTCTGCTCCCTCCAGAATCAGTTCGGGTGTTCCCAGCAGTCCAATTTCCCGCGCGATGGCGGCCGCCGTTGCCGGATGGTCCCCCGTGATCATGCCTATCCGGATGCCGGCTTCCCGCGCGGTCCGGATCACCTCGTCCACTCCCTGCCGGGGCGGGTCATGGAGGGCGATCAGCCCCAGCAGGTGAAGGTCCCTTTCGGCTTCCTCCGCCGGGCACTCCAGCCAGTCCCCGGCGCGGCCGGGAAGTTCGCGGCTGGCCACTGCCATCACCCGCAGTCCCCGTGACGCCATCGCCTCCACTTCTTCCGCCGCCGCGTTCGTGGACCCGTTGCAGAGCGGAATGACCGATTCGGGCGCCCCCTTGACGAAGAGCGTGGTGCCGGCGATGACAGATTCGCGACGGCGCCGGGGGTCGAAGGCGAACCTTCGCGCCGGCCTGGCATTCTCAGGCGTTGTCCCGGAAAGGCGGCGGGCCAGGACATCAAGGGCGGCTTCCATGGGGTCGCCGTCCGCTCGCCACTCATCGCCGTGTTGAACGGCCCGGCCCTGGGAGGCTGCACGTGCTGCGAGCGCCGTGCGGGTTGCTGCGCCCACCGCCTGCCCCTCGATCCGGGCAACCGGCAGGTATCCCTCCCCGGCCACCTTCACCCGGCCCTCAGCGGTGAAGACTTCGACGGCGTTCATCCGGTTCTGCGTCAGGGTTCCTGTCTTGTCAGTACAGATGAACGTGGTGGACCCCAGGGTTTCCACCGCCTCCAGGTTGCGGACCAGCGCGTTCCGGGCCGCCATCCGCTGCGCACCCATGGCGAGGGACAGCGTGACAGTTGGCAGCAGCCCCTCCGGAACCAGGGCAACCGCCACTCCGATGGCGAAGAGGAAGGCGGCACTCCACGGGATGCCCACCAGCAACGACACCAGGAAGAAAACCCCGGCGACGGCCAGTGCAACCCCGGCTATGAGCCGGACGATCCGGCGGAGTTCACGCGCCAGGGGCGTTGGGGGCGAGACGGTGCCGCTGGTCAGCTTGGCGATTCCGGCCAGCCTCGTGTTTGCGCCGGTGTGGGTCACAACCGCTTCCGCCGCGCCGTTGACAAGGAACGTCCCGCCCCAGGCAGGCTCGCCGCTGCCCTTCTGCACCGCTTCGCTTTCCCCTGTCAGCAGGGACTCGTCCACGGCGCAGCCGGAACCAAGAACCAGGACGACGTCGGCCGGCACCCTGTCACCCGCTGTCAGAATGACGGCGTCACCCGGGACCAGTTCGCTGGCGGCAATCCTGCGGGTCTGGCCGTCCCGGCGGACGGAGACCTCGGCCGGCAGCAGCCCGCGGAGTTTTTCGGCCGCGTGCTGTGCGCGTTCCTGCTGGATGTGGGCGAAGATTCCGTTGACCAGCACCACCACGATGATGGCAACGCCCAATTCCGGCATTCCTCCGACGAACGCCAGCACCGAGGCGCACCAGAGCATCAGGGCAAAAAAATGCGTCAGCTCACCGAGGAGTTTGCGCCACTGCGGCACGGGCTTCGCTTCGGGAAGTACGTTGGGTCCCGATTCCCGCAGCAACGCCGCGGCACGCCCGGAGCTCAACCCGGTCGCCTCCAGCCCGGATTGCGGCGGCCCCTCGCGTGGTGCCACTGCTACTCCGTGTTCCCCGCGTGGTTAAGCGCTGGTTTGGGGGAAAGGGTGAATTGCCGGGTCTGGCCGGCACGGATGAGGGTGCGTTCGGAGCCGACCTGCAGCCAGATGGCGGGCGCATCTCCGGGGGCCGCCGCCAGGGTTAGCAGGCCGTGTTCCAGGTGGACTGCGAGCAGATGGTCCCGGTAGCGGACTTGGAACGACACTGACCTGATCCCCTGGGGCATCTTCGGTGCGAAGAGGAGTCCTTCGCCGGTGAACCTGAGGCCGGCGAAGCTTCGCTGCACCACGTCGATGGTTCCTGCCATCGCGCCGAGATGTATCCCTGTGCGGGTGGTGCCGCCCTGGGTGTCATCAAGGTCTGCGCTCAGGGCTTCACGGAAGGTATTCCAGGCCCGCTCCGGATCCTTTGCCGCCAGGACGGAGGCGTGCGCCACCCGGCTGAGGGTGGAGCCGTGCGCTGTGCGGGCGAGGTAGTAATCGACGGTTGCTTCAATCTGGGCGGCGGA
The DNA here is from genome assembly GCF_034048115.1 of Pseudarthrobacter sp. IC2-21. Taxonomy (NCBI): domain Bacteria; kingdom Bacillati; phylum Actinomycetota; class Actinomycetes; order Micrococcales; family Micrococcaceae; genus Pseudarthrobacter; species Pseudarthrobacter sp. IC2-21. Next base: position 2,299,490 of record NZ_CP139145.1, read on the forward strand.
GATGTCGTAGCCCAGACCGGCCAAAAACCGCGTCAGTTCCTTTTCGCCCAGGACGTAGAGCAGCATCAGCACATCGGCCTGCTTGGCCAGGCGGTACCGGTTGGTGCTGTCCCCCTCCGCTTCCAGGATCAGGTCCAGGCGCTCGATGTTTGTGTAGACGGTGCGGTAGCGGTCCCAGTCCAGTTCCTGCAGTTGTTCGTACCCGGCAAACTGGCTGATGATGCCGTCGTGGAACGGTACGAACATCCGTTGGCTGAGGTGCTTCCACCGTGCTACTTCCGAGGGGCCAACGGCCAGGCGTCCCTGGAGCTCCTCGAGGTCGTGGCCCTGCAGCGTTGTCATGATGGCGCAGGCCTGGGCACAGACCCACGCGGCCAGCACGTTTGTGTAGGCGTTGTCGTCCAGGCCGGCACCGTCTTTGTCCGGATGGCCTGTGTGATATTCATCCGGCCCCATGATTCCGCGAAGATGGAACCGGTCCTCCTCCCGGTCGTGTTCGGCCATGGAAGTCATCAGGCGTGCCACGTCCACTATCAGCTCGGCGCCGTGGCGCAGGAGCCATTCCCTGTCCTGGGTGGCCAGAAAGTACTGCCACGCGTTGAAGGCGACGGCGAGGCCGGCATGCCGCTGAAGATGTGAGTAGTCCGGTACCCACCGGCCGGAGCGCCGGTTGAAGAGCCAGAGCGGAGTCTCCTCCCTTCCGTCACTGCCGCTCTGCCAGGGGAAGAGCGCGCCGCGCAGCCCTGCCGTCGCAGCCGCCTCTCTGGCGGCTGGAAGCCTGCGCCAGCGGTAGTTGATCACGGAACGCGCCACGAAAGGCATCCTGGAGGTGAGGAGGGGGAGGACGAACAGTTCGTCCCAGAACACGTGGCCACGGTAGCCCTCCCCGTGGAGCCCGCGCGCGGGCACGCCTGCGTCCTGCTCGGCAGTGTGCGGGCTGAGCGTCTGCAGCAAATGGAAAACATGAAGGTTCACGATGAGCTGCACCTCGGGGCTGCCGTCAATCTCGATGGCGAACAGGGCCAGGAGCCTGCCCCAGACGGCCTCGTGTTCGGAGAGCAACTGCTCGAAGTCGGGGCTGGCTGTCCTTAGCACGGACCGGGCAGCCACGGCCGGCGAGGAGATCGCGTGGTCACGGGACGTGACCACTGCCGCCGTCCGCGTGATCACCACGGGTGCCGCGTCAGCCAGCTCAAGGCGCCACGCCCGGAAGGAGAGCCCTTCCTCCTCCCCCGGCGCGCCGTCGTCGTTCTTCCCGGAGATTTCGGTGCGCACAGCGGTGGCGATGCGGATGTGGCTTTGGCTCGTTTCCACTTCCACAACCTGAACCGGCTCAGCCGGGTCTGGAGCACCCAGCCGGACCAGGTGGTGGTGGGACAGGAGCGCGTCTTCCGGGACGTTCTCATTGGTGACTCCACAGTCCACTCCGCTGCGGATCTCCACCGCGCCGCTCCACCCCACCGCCGTCACTGTGGTGTTCAGGGCCATGAGATGCGGCTGAGCCATGGAGACGAACCTGCGCTGGTTCACCGCCAGCCGCCGCCCGTCCTGTGTTTCCAGCAGAACGTCCCGTTCCAGGGTGGCCCGGCGCATGTCCAGGACCCGCCGTTCCCTCAGGACCTTCAGGCCGCCCCTGGACCACCAGTCCGAACCCTCCAGCCGGACGTCCACCACCAGCCAGTTGGGGGCATTGACCATGTGCTCGTCCTCCACGTCCTGGCCCTGGACGTTGCTTACCAGTCTGTTGTAGACCCCCGCCAGGTAGGTGCCGGGGTAGTGGATTTCGTTCATCCTGCTCTCGGGAGCGGCGCCGCGGACGGCCAGGTAGCCGTTCCCCAGGGTGGTCAGCGCTTCCCGGTGACCCTCATGGGCGGGGTCGTAGCCTTCGTAAATGAGGCGCCACGGATCGGTGAGGACCCGTCCGAGGTCCAGTTGCCCCACGTCCGTCAGCACAACGTCGGCTCCCGCCGCTTCAAGGTCGGCCCGCCTGTCGGCCCGGTCGATGCCGACCACCAGGCCGAAGCCGCCGCGCCGGGCGGCCTCCACCCCGGCGACGGCGTCCTCAATCACCACGGCGCGGGCCGGCGGGACGCCCAAACGGTGCACGATCTCAAGGAGCACTGCGGGATCGGGCTTGCCGGGAAGCCCCAGCTCGGCGGCGATGACCCCGCCCATCACGAGGTCGAAAGTGCCGGACAGGCCAGCAGCCGCCAGCACGGCGGACGCGTTCCGGCTCGATGTTGCCACGGCCACAGGTATCTGGGCGGCGCGCAGCCTTTCGATCAGGGCCAGTGTTCCCGGGAACGTGCGGACACCATCGCGTCCCAGCAGTTCTTTGAAGATCCGGTCCTTTTGCCTGGCGAGGCCATAAACCGTCAGCTCTCCCGGCGCATCCCCCGGTTTGCCGTCCGGCAGGATGATTCCGCGGGAGGCCAGGAAGGACCGGACGCCGTCTTCACGCGGTTTGCCGTCAACGTAGTCCAGGTAGTCGGCCGCGGTGAATGACCTTTTTCCCGGCTTCCCCGTCAGCCGCGGATCGGCCAGCAGCTGATCGAAGAGTTGTTTCCAGGCCGCCTCATGCACGGTTGCCGTGTCCGTTACCACCCCGTCCAGATCGAAAATCACTGCATCAAATGGTGACAACGCCGCTGACGCCGTGGGTGATTCAGCCATGGCGCGCCACTCAGAGCCCGCTTCGGGCAGCGGGCGGTCCCGGCTTGTCCGGCCGCCGGTGCGGGCCGCCACGGTAAAATCGACGCTTAGTGATCACAGCCCCTTGACCTTCCCGAAGACGCGATGGAAGCGGCCGTGCTTGCCTCCGCTGGCAGGAAAAGGGGCGGCTGGCCGCGGTACCCGTGCCCACTCAAACACGCGGCCCCCGGTCCCGGCAGAGGCTTTGGTCCTACGAACGGGTAGCCAGGACCCCGCGAAGCAGGTAGCCGCTACTCGTGTGTCCCTCCACGCCAGTGCCTACTGTGATGAACGGGGTCGGCGGTGTGTGATGCGTACCGAGACCGTACGCACCGCCCCCAGCCACCGCCGGCCCCCTCATCAACGTGACGCGGCCCGCCAGGTTCAGGATCAGCCCCGGGTGCGGGTGAACAGGCCGCCGATGAGTCCCGCGAGCGCTGCCGGCAAAGCGATAAGGCCGGCGATCTGAGGGGTCACGGACGGTACCGTCATGATCATGATCGCCATGCCCACCAGGACTGCCGGCGAGGCCACGCAGACCGTCACCCACAGGGGATTTCCACGCACCTGCGACCAAATGGCTGCGGCGAGGGACATCACAGCCCCGGCCAGCATCACCAGCCGCCCCACGCGCAGCCGCTCGATGAACTCCGGCGTCGTAGCGTAGGCGAAAAACGTTGTCCGCTCGAGGGCAATGACTGTGACGATGATGGCGCCAACAACCAGAGCTGCCCACGGGAGCGACCGTCCCCTCCACCAGGGCCGGACCACATAGCGTTCGTTGCCATTCTGCGAACTCGTCACAAGGCGAGCCTAGCGGCCCCGGGGATGCCAGCCCAGACGGATCCCAAGCAGCAGGGTCACCGGCAGGGCGGTCACCACGTGGATCATAAAAAGCTGTTGACTGGCCTGCGTGCCGGGGTCGAAACTTTGGGAATGACCAACGAACCTGAAGCCCGGGCGCTCATGGAAGTTATGGATCGTCTGACCGAACGCTTCCCCGAAAAGGAGCGGTCGGCTATAGAGCAAATCGTTGCCGAAGAGCACGAATTGCTCGACGACGGTCCGATCCGGGACTACGTTCCGGTCCTGGTCGAACGGGCCGCCAAGCTGCGCCTCGCGAATTCTTAAGGCCCCGGGCAGACCTTTGCCGGTTCGTTTTCGGCGGTCATCCCGGTTAGAGTATTAGGTACGTAAGGGAGTATTCCGAAGCGTTGCATACGTCAACACGTCAGGCACAGATGCCTGGCCGGGTGCAACGGCCAGCCGGACGGCGGGCGGAGAGACTTACCCGGCTCTTTGCTACCCACCTTACGAAAGCGGGCACACGTTGACTGTTTCTCCCCTGGTCTGGGGCATTACCATTGTGGTCATTCTGGCCCTCCTGGCCTTTGATTACTTCTTCCACATCCGGAAAGCCCACGTTCCCACGCTCAAGGAAGCGGCCATCTGGTCCGGCCTCTATGTAGGAATCGCCCTGGTCTTCGGCATCCTGGTCCTGGTCTTCGGCGGCCCGGCCATGGGCTCGGAGTATTTCGCCGGGTACATCACCGAGAAGGCGCTCTCGGTGGACAACCTGTTTGTCTTCCTGATCATCATTGCCAGCTTCCGTGTTCCCCGGGAAGATCAGCAGAAGGTGCTGCTGTTCGGCATTGTGTTCTCGCTCATTGCCCGCACCGGATTCATTTTCCTCGGCGCCGCGCTGATCAACTCCTTCGCCTGGGTCTTCTACGCGTTCGGCCTGATCCTGCTGCTCACGGCCGGGAACCTGCTCAAACCCGATGCCGAGCACGGCAGCGAGGCGGACAACTTCATCATCCGCCTGGCCCGCAAGTTCTTCCACACCACCGATCATTACGACGGCGACAAGCTCTTCACCATGGAGAACGGCAAAAAGGTCCTGACTCCCATGCTGCTGGTCATGGTGGCCATCGGCGGCACGGACATCCTGTTTGCCCTCGATTCGATCCCGGCGATCTTCGGCCTGACCCAGAACGTCTACATTGTCTTCACCGCAACGGCCTACTCGCTGATGGGCCTGCGCCAGCTGTACTTCCTGATTGACGGACTGCTGGACCGGTTGATCTACCTCTCCTACGGACTGGCAGCGATCCTGGCCTTCATCGGCGTCAAACTCATCCTGCACGCCCTGCACGAGAACAACCTCCCGTTCATCAACGACGGCCAGCCGGTCCCGGTCTTTGAAATCACCACCGGCCTTTCCCTGACGGTCATCATCGGCACGCTGGTCATCACGGTGGTGGCATCGCTGCTGAGCAAGGCAGGCAAGGCGCAGACCGCCATCAACAACGCGCGCCGGCACGCTGTCAGCTACCTGGACCTCGGCTACACTGCGGATCCCGCCGAGCGCGAACGTATTTACAACGCCCTGCTGAACGAAGTTCGGCAGATCGAGGAGATGGACCCGAAGTACCGCAACAAAGCCAAGGACGTGGAAGCCATCCGCGCCGAGGTGGCCGAAGCGCACCGGCAACACGCCCTGTACCTGGCGCGGTGACCTTTCCGCCGGTGGAGGCCTAGCCCGTCACCAGGTTCACCAACTCGTGTTTCTCCGGGTTGACCTCCACCGGCAGGTTCGGCCTGACATTGTAAGCATCCGCCGGCCGGGCGGATTGATCCCGCGGACAGGGCCGGCAGGGGCGATTTTACGCCCCTGCCGGCAGCACTGACAGGGGCGCGGAAAAGGACTTCAGCACCCCGACCTGGCCGGCTCTTGCCCTCCCACGCCGCGGCGCGTATGAGAGAGGCATGGGTTCGAAGAGAAATGACCTCCATGGACGAGTGGCAGTGGTGACCGGCTCCAGCCGCGGTCTGGGGTTTGCGATGGCGCGGCTTCTGGGGCGGCAGGGTGCAACGGTGGTTTTGGCGGCCAGGTCGGAGGCCGGCGTCGCGGCCGCCGTCGAGCGGTTGGATGCGGAGGGGATCGCGGTGTCCGGACGTCGCTGCGACGTCGGTGACCTGGCCGACGTCGAGGATCTGCGTGACGAGGCCAGGAACCGCGGGACACTCGACATCTGGGTCAACAACGCCGGAACCTCCGGTGTCTTCGGGCCCACGGCCGGCACCCCGGCCGATGACTTCGCACGAGTGGTGCGCACCAACATCCTCGGCACCTTCCACGGCTCACGGGTGGCGTTGCCGGTGTTCCTCGACCAAGGCCACGGCGACCTCGTTAACGTTTATGGCCAGGGCGACCACGGGCCGGTGGCGCTGCAGAATGCTTACGCGTCCAGCAAACGGTGGGTCCGCCAGTTCACCGAGACGCTGCGGCGTGAAACCCGGGGCACCGGGGTGCGGGTACACGGCATGAACCTTGGCCTGGTGATGACGGACCTGCTCGGGCGGGTCACGTCCCAGCCCGGCTATGAGGACCGCCTGGGCGGCCTGCAGGTCGTCGTCGGCCTATGGGGGCAGACACCCGACGACGCCGCGCGCCCGCTCCTGGACCTCGTCACCTCGGACGCCGCCGAGTTCCGGTCCCTCACCACCCGGACCCTGGTAACGCGCTGGACATCACCGTACTTGGCACCCAGGGCAAGGACTGACCGGGCGATCGGGGAGTCCGCCACTGCCGGGCTGCCGGGGCGTGCCGTTGTGCGGGATCAGTTATTCCGACGGCGGCGTGAACTGGCTGGCAGTGAACTCCGCGCCTTGAGGATCCCGGATCAGTGCCGTCCGCGTCCATTCATTGTCGCTCTGGCCCACAACGGTGGCGCCGAGGAGTTCGGCTTCAACCACCGTCCGGTCGCGGTCGGCTACGGTGAAAGAGACGTGCCAGTGCGGCGGTTCGCCGGGGGCAACACCCGCGATCCAGGCGATTGCGTCCTCGAAGCCGGGCGGGGCGTCCAGCCCTGACTGCCGTGCCCGGATGTCCGGATCAGCTGTGGCCTCCAAATGATCCCCATAGCCGGGCCTGCGGATCATCAGCCCGAAGCCGAGGTTGTCCACTTCCCAACCGAAAGCCTGCTCATAGAAGGCAACCGCTCCGTCCGGGTCCGGGGTGTGCAGATCGCTGAAATTCCAGCTGCCTGGCTGGTTGACAACTTGTGCCCCCAGACGCAGCCTGGCTTGCCAAATGCGGAACTCGGCGCCGCCGGGATCGATCAGCGCCGCACTTCGGCCGCCCTCCCCCGCATCGGCGGCCGCCGCGCTCACCCTGGCGCCGGCGTCGGCTAACCGCATCACTGCCGCATCCGCATCGTCAACGGACACGTAGGTATTCCACCTTGCGGCAGCCCCCTGGGCGCCGCCCATCCCGCAGACGTCCTGGCCGTCGAGTGTGCCGATCAGGTAGCGCCCGGGGGCTCCCGGCGGCATGACGTCCCGGAAGGCCCAGCCGAAAAGTCCACTGTAGAACTCGACGGCGGCCTCGACGTCGGGCTGCTCGGTATCGATCCAACAGGGGACACCGTGCGGGTAGGTCCGTGCGGTCATGACTGGCTCCCGTCCATGGCGAAAAGCCTAGCGAGCCCGGCACCCCGGGCGGGAGGGACTAATGACTCTCCCGTCGGTCTGGGCGGCGGCGCACAGTTGAGGAACGCGCAGGAGTCAGGAGTCAGGGACCATGGAAGAAAGCAAGGACGAGGCCGCCGAAGCACACGCGCTCCAGGCAGTCGAGCGCCATCATGCTGCGATGCTGAAGCAGCTCACCGGGCTGGTAGCTGCGCTGATGGCGGCCGTTGAGGCCAGCGATGCCGCTACCGAGGGCGTTGCCCGCGCGAAGCTCTTGGATTGGTGTGAGAACGAGCTTGTTCCGCATGCCTTGGCCGAAGAAGGTCCCTTGTACGGCGGGCCGCGCGCCACCCCGGAGGGGAGGCTGCTGGTCGAGGGGATGCTGGCCGAGCACCGGGTGATCGTCAGTCTTGTGGAGGAACTGCGGACGTCCACCGGCCTTGCTGCGGCAGTGGCGGGCGCCATCATCCAGCGTTTGTTTGCGCTGCATCTGGAGAAGGAAAACGGCCTCCTGATGCCTTTTATTGCCGCTTCCCCGGACATGTCCCTAGCCGAGGCAGTGGAGGGGTTGCATGAGTTGGTCGGCGGAACTGCCGGCCACCACCCGGAGGCGCACGGCGCGGGCCACCGCCCTGGTTAACTTGCGGGCCGCCGTCGTTATGCGTCAGTGACTGGCCCGGTTCATTGACCTGCCGGTTCCGCCAGGCGGTCCGCCGGGCGTGCATGGGCAGGCCGGCGGTTCGGGCGGATGATAGTCCCATGCAACGGATCATCGGGTGGCTGGCGTCAGTCATTATCGTCACGCTCATCTTTGGCAGCATCTATGTCACCCTTCAGCAGTTCGGCCGGAGGGCAGTCAATGCGGCACCGGCAGCGGCAGCGGCTGTACGGGTCCAGCAGCCGGGGTCCGGACCAACGGCAGTGCCGCCCCTGGAACTGACGGCCGATAGCGGAGTCTTCGTCATGGTCTTCGGGACGGACAATAAACCCACGTCCAGCACAGTGGCCCTGCACGGGGAACTACCCGTCGTTCCTGCGGGCGTGCTGGAGACGGCAAGAAGTCTGGGATCCGACACCGTCACGTGGCAGCCCGAACCGGGACTCCGGATGGCGGTGGTGGCGCGGCAGGCGCCGGGAGGGGTAGTGGTCGCCGGGCAGTCCCTGACGCCTTTTGAGGACAGTGACAGGATGAGCCAGCTGTTCCTGGGGGCCGGCTGGCTGGGCAGCATGGTGGTCCTTGCCACAGCTTACGGTTCCATGGCCCTCATCAGGCGCCGCCAGGACATTGTTCACAGTGCCGTCTTGAAGGAAGGACCCCATGAACAAGACCCGGCTTGAGGCGTTCAGCGATGGCGTGCTTGCCATCATTATCACCATCATGGTGCTGGAACTGCACACGCCCGAGGAACCGACGTGGCATGGATTTGCCGCTGTCATGCCCACGTTCCTCAGTTACCTGCTCAGTTTCGTCTACGTGGGAATTTACTGGAACAACCACCACCACATGATCCAACTGGCCGGGAGGGTCAACGGTGCCATCCTGTGGGCCAACCTGCACCTGTTGTTCTGGCTCTCGCTTTTCCCCTTCAGCACCCGCTGGATGGATGAATCCGCCTTCGTGCAGGTTCCGGTCCTGATCTACGGCCTCAATCTGCTCTGCGCCTCCATCGCCTACTACATCCTGCAACAGGCACTGATCCGCCAGCAGGGCAGGGACGGCGCCCTCGCCCAGGCCGTCGGCAGGGACTGGAAGGGCAAGGCTTCGCCGCTGATCTACATCGCCGGCATTGCCACCGGAATTGTCCAACCGTTGCTCGGAATCGCCGTTTACACCGTGGTGGCGCTGATCTGGCTGGTGCCGGACCGCCGGGTTGAGCATTTCGTCACCCGGGCGCACCAGGACGACGGCGTTGCTGACCAGGCCGGGGATAACCGCGCCCAGGGTGAACGCAGTTAGCTCTGCCGCCCGCATGCCTCGACCCGGGCTGCTTTCCTCGGCGCGGGGATGCCTAGGCTGAAGCCGCCTTCCTGTTCCTGCCTTGGTAGAGGCGGCGGTAGCTTGACGGCGTTGTCTTGAACTTGCGGGCGAAGTGCATCCGGAAGTTTGCGGTTGTTCCCAGGCCGGTCCTTGCCGCCACAGCCTGCACCGTCAGGCCGGTGGTTTCCAGGAGCCGGGATGCTTCCGCCAGGCGCTGATCGTTCAGCCACGTCAGAGGTGTCATTCCTGCTTCGGCCGTGAACTTCCGGGCGAAGCTCCTGGGGGCCCAGCCGGCATGTTGAGCCATCCCGTCCACTGTGAGCGGCTCGGCAAGGTGCCGCCGGGCCCACGCACAGGTGTCCGCGAAGAGGGCCAGCGGCGCGGCGACTGCACGCTCCATGAACTGGACCTGGCCACCTTCCCGGTGAGGCGCCACCACCATCCTCCGGGCAATGCTGTTGGCTGCCTCAGTTCCAAAGTCCTTTCGGACCAGATGCAGGCAGAGGTCAATGCCCGCGGCCACCCCGGCGCTGGTGCTGACGTTGCCGTGGTCTATGTACAGGACGTCCGCATCGACGGTGACTTCCGGGTACAGGGTTTGGAGGCGTTCGGCGTTTCTCCAGTGGGTGGTGGCGCGTTTGCCATCCAGCAGGCCCGCAGCGGCCAGGGCGAAAGCACCGGTGCATACGGACACAACACGGACTCCGTTGTCCGCTGCCTGCCGGAGTGCCTCGCAGACCTCGGCGGGCGGATCATTGAGCGGTTCGTAGCCGGGCACCACCACGGTATCCGCAGACAGGATCTCCTCCAGGCCATTCGTCGCCTGGATGGAGAACCCGGAGGTCGTCGGCACCAGGCCGGGCCGGGCCGCACAGATCCGGAACGAGTACCGGCCCCGCTCATCCTCATGGCCGAAAACCTGCGCGGGGATGGCAAGATCGAACGCGACCACCTCCGGCAGCGCCAGCGCGACGACTCGGTGCATAGGGCCACTGTACTCACGAAGCCGCCGTCCGGGCAGGATCCTTTCCATACCGGGCATTTTTGCCATGCATTTTCGGTGCGCGCGAGTGCCACGATTGGTTGCATGACAACCTTTCCGGCACGGCAGGCAGAGACGGTTCCCACTCCCCCGGACCACCCGGCAAAAGGCGCGGCCCGCCCACCAGAGGCTGGTCCGGCCCCCAGGGAACACCCGGGCTGGCTCGTGGCCGCCTCACTGGCCACGGGCGTCCTCGCGGCCCTGCTCCTGGCCTTCGCCCCGTTCATACCCGCCACCGAAACCGGGATGGCAGGCGGCATTCTGGTGGGCCTTGGGCTCGGATGGGTCATGCTGGTTGTGCTGTCGGCCCTGTTCACTTCCCAGCCGCAAAAGTGGGTTCTGGTTCCGGCGCTCTTTATGGGCCTGGGCGGAATCCTTCTGCTGGCTTTCGGTGCCCCGGCACAGGATGTGTTCACCTGGGCGGGGCCGCCCGCACTGCTGGCGCTGGCGGTATGGATGGCATTCCAAGCCCGGCGGCAGCTTCGTAGCCGGGGCGGAATCGTCCTGCTTTACCTGGTGACCGCAATGCTCGTCATGTCTTCCGTGGGCGCGGGCTTCGAAACCCTGCAGCAAGCGGCGAGCAAGGCGGTTTCTCCGCCGCAGGGGCAGCTGATCGACGTCGGCGGTCACCGCCTGTACCTGAACTGCACCGGATCAGGCAATCCCACCGTTGTGATCGAACCGGGGGCCGGAATGATGTCCGCTGACCTTGGTTGGATAGCGCCCGCTGTTGCTCGCGAGACCAGGGTGTGTGTCTACGACCGGGCAGGCCGCGGGTGGAGCGATCCGGCAGGAACCATCCAGGATGGTGCGCAGACAGCCGCTGACCTCCGCACGTTGCTGGAGCGCGGGAATGTCCCGGGACCGTATGTGCTGGCTGGACATTCCTTCGGCGGCCTCTACGCACTCGCATTCGCCGCCCGATATCCCGAAGATGTGGCCGGGCTGGTCCTGGTGGACTCCACCGCACCGGCATCCGCCCCGGCATCAGGGCACGGCACGAGCCAGGGGTCCGAGGACACGATGAAACGTGCCTCCGCGCTGGCTTCCATTGCAGGGCGTCTCGGGGCGGGAAGGTTGCTTGGGGCCACGCCCGGCCACCTCAAAGGCACAGCCGACGAGTACATTCGCGCAGGCTCGTCGGCGCAGCAAGCTGCCGGGCTGAGGAACTTCAGTGATAAACCGCTGGTCGTCCTGACCGCAGGCACCGGCAGCCAGCCCGGCTGGGCTGCATCGCAGGAAGCCCTTGCCTCACTCTCGACGAACAGCCGGCACCGGATCATCGACGGGGCAACCCACACCTCATTGATCACGGATCAGCAGGGCGCGGCTGCGACAATCCGCGGCATCCTCGACGTCGTCGCCGCCGTGCAGACTGCCGGCCCGCTCAGGCCGTAGGCTAGCCCCAGCACCCTCTCTAAGGAGTCCCATGGCCGGCCTTGTTCCCGAGTATCTGACGTTCGACTACAGCTGCCGGTTCCGCGGTGTTCCCGGCGTGCACCACGACCCGGAGGACTACCCCGTGACCTGGTCCGTCACCGCCAAGGGGACCGTCTGGGACGAGGATGACGACGGCGCGGACGGCACGGAGGTCACTGTCGGAGAAGCCCGCCTGTACCTGGTTCCGGACCCGGGCATCATCGATCTCTTCCTGACCCTGGACGCCGGCAACCCGGAAGTGGCCGGCGTCGGTGAGATGCTCACCCTCAAGCGCCCGGACCTTATCGAGGACATGGTCCTGGGCGGGGACCTGCTGATCGTTTCCTCACTGTGGATCGAACCGAGGTTCCGCGGCAACAAGCTCGGCCACGCGGTCCTGAAGGCGATCCTCGGCACCATCGGCCGTTCAACCGTCCAGGTCATCCTGCAGGCCGCCCCCGCCCCCGCCGAAGGGGTCCCCGAGGAGGGCACCCCCGAGCACGACGCGGCCAAGGCTGCCCTGCGCCGTTACTGGGAAGCGTTCGGGTTCCAGCAGGCCGACGGCGACTACCTTGTCCTTGACGACATGGCAGACGTTCTGGACTGATCCACACCCGGCGGGCGCCCGGGATACCCGCGCCGGGACATTCCGGACAAGGGGCGCCCGATCCTCGGTGGCCGCCCTGATTTTGGCATTTCAAGGGCGCGGAGATTCTGCCAGAATAACTCCCGACGGCAGGTCAAGGAGGCCGCAATGGGAAGAATCGTCGTGATGAACCACGTGACGCTGGACGGGGTGATGCAGGGGCCCGGGAGGCCGGACGAGGACACCCGGGGCGGATTCATCCATGGTGGCTGGGCCAGCCGCTCCGCAACGCCCGGCGACGCGGAGGCCAACGCTATGGGCGAAAGGATGGCGGCCGGGGGCGGCTTGGCCGGATGGCTGTTCGGACGACGTACCTATGAGGACCTGCTCAGCTACTGGAACCAACAACCCAACAGCCCTTTCGGCCCTCTGCTCAACAAGGCGTCCAAGTACGTCGCATCGACCACGCTCACCGAACCGCTCCCGTGGCCCAACTCAACGCTGCTGCGAGGCGATGTCGCCGTCGCCGTGGGCCGGCTGAAGGCGGAATCCGACGGCGTTCTGGCGATCATGGGCAGTGGGGAGCTGCTCGCCGCCTTGATGGCTGCAGACCTGGTCGACGAGTACTTGCTGATGATCCACCCGCTGGTGCTCGGCACCGGCCGGCGGCTGTTCCCGGAGACTGCGTACCTCGCGCTGCGACTTATCGAGAGCACCACGACTGCTGCCGGCGTCCTGATCGCCGTCTTTGAGCCTGCGAGGGACCGAAACCTCGGGGCCTAGGGGATACTCTCGGCGGCTTCCTGTTCCCCAAGTCCTTGTCCGGTGGGTGTCTCCTTGGAGAGCCATTCGTTCTGCGGCCGTGAATATTCTTGAGCGATTCTTGAGGTTTTAGGATCCGGGGGACTTTAGGATCAGGGAAGTGCCTGCTGGCACAAGCTGATGGCTGTCCTGAATTGGCGGCCTTGACGATTGCGGGGACCGATCGCTGTGTTCAAGTTTGTGAAAATTCTTACCGCTGCCCTTGCCGTCTGCGCCGGCTTGACGCTGACCGGGGTACAGCCGGTGCAGGCAGCACCGGCAACCGCCCAGGTTCTGCTTAGCCCTGCCTCCGGGCCGGCCGGATCCGCTGTCACCGTCAGCGGCACCGGGTTCAAGGTCTCGACCTCGGGAACCGTCATCGCAGGCTCGACGACGTTCGCCTTCCGGACGGCGTCAAACGGTTCGTTCAGCACATCGATCACCGTCCCGGCAGCAGCGACGGGAAAGCTGACGATTACTGCGAAGACTTCATCCGTTCAGGCTTCCTCCGTCTTTACCGTGACCGCGGCCGCACCGGCGGCGCTTCCGCCCGTCAGCACGGCCGGCCTGCGTTTCGGGGTCGCCACCAGCGGCGGGCCCCTGGCCAGTGGCGAGCTCGATGATGTGTCCCGGGTTGCCGGCGAAAGCCCGTCCAGCATTCTCTTCTACAAGGATTTTCTCCAGGCACCGCCCATCGCTGAGATGGACGCGGCACGGGCCCGTGGTGCCGTGCCCCTGGTGACGTGGGAGCCGTGGGCCTGGGGCGGGGGGCTGGACCAGCCGGCTTATGCGCTCGACAGGATCACGGCCGGGGACTTTGATGCGCGCATCACCCAGTGGGGGCAGGCTCTGGCCGCCTGGGGTCATCCGCTGCAGTTGCGCTTCGCGCATGAGATGAACGGCGACTGGTACCCCTGGGCAGAAGGAGTTAATGGCAACGCGGCGGGCGACTATGTTCAGGCCTGGCGCCACGTGCACGACGTCGTCGCTGCCACCGGCGCATCCAATGTGTCCTGGGTATGGAGCCCCAATGTTCCCTATTGGGGTTCCACCGATTTGTCCGGCCTTTTCCCGGGCGCCGGATACGTGGACGTCGTCGCGCTGGATGGGTACAACTGGGGTACGTCCGCGTCGTGGAGTGGCTGGATTTCACCGCAGGATCTGTTCGCACCCGGAATCGCCCAGTTGAGGTCACTCGCGCCGGGCACTCCGATTCTGATCGCCGAGACAGCCTCCAGTGAAGCTGGCGGATCAAAGCCCGCATGGAACACGGATCTGATCTCGTATCTGGCCGCGCAGCCGGACGTGATGGGTTTCGTTTGGTTCCATATGCAGAAGGAAGCTGACTGGCGCATTAACAGCAGTGACGCCTCGGCGGCAGCCTTCAAGTCCGGGCTGGCGGCGCGCCGGGCGTCCTAGCTGCGGGACCGGTTAGGGCCGCGCGGCGGGGTTTCGGCGGACGAGTGCGATCATTGCTGCGCCGATCAGCAGAATCCCGAGGGCTGTCAGCAGGCCTGCGCCGATGTTGAGGCCGGTGTAGGCCAGGGCCGCGCCGGACGCGGGGATGGCGGTGTTCATTCCGTACATAGTTAGTTGATTTCCTCTGCTGTGTATTGCGCTTCCCAGCGGTCGATGCGCCGCCGGGTGATCTTGGTGATTAGTACTGCCCACCAGGAGGCAATGAACCATCCCGAGCGCAGCCACATGAAAATTTCCTGCGGGAAGAAGGTCGCCGCAATCAGGATGTCTTTCCAGTCGCGGTGCGGTATCCGCAGTGCCCGTTTGATGTCCAGTGCCACAAACAGGATGGGCACGAGCCACCAGAACAGAACGACCTGGAAAGCCCCGAGAGTTATGGAGAGGACGATGACGATGATCCACAGAAGTTTGAGGAAGACGCCTAACAGGCCCATGGCCTGCTGGGCCCAGTCGCGCAGCGTCAGGCGGTTGAACCCCAGGGCGAGCAGATCCTCGACGGTGCCGACCTGCCATTTCATCCGCTGACCCCAGAGGGCCTTGAGGGACTTCATGGAATCGGTGTAGGCCCGCACGTCCGGTGAAACCTGGCAGACATACCCAAGCTCCCGGATTCGGTAGGTCAGCTCAAAGTCTTCAACCTGGGAGGTATATACCCAGGGGCCGTCCCGGTCCTCTCGGGCGGCGATGCGCCTCAGGACCTCGTTGTTGATGGCGCAGCCGGTTCCAGCCAGCACGCTCGTCCGGCCCAGGCGCAGCGTGGTGTCGGTCCAGGTCGCGAACTCGGCCTTTTGCAGCCGGCTGAGTAGGCCGGGGTCCTGCATGGTGAACTTCGAGGAAGAACCTCCCAGGATCGCCGCTGATTCATCAGCAAATTCGCGGTCCCAGGCCGCCAGCGCGTTCGGCGGCAACACCGTATCGGCGTCCAGGCAGATGACGATATCCGCGTCATAGGCGTACTCTGCCCAGGCGCGGTTCAGCGCCTCGGACTTGCGGTGTTCCAGGCGGGGCAGCTCCATCACTGTGACCGGATATTTGCGCGCTTCGCGGGCCGTCTCATCCGTGCAACCGTTCGGCACCACCACGATCAGATCCGCCGGCCGGACTTGGATCATCAGGCCGTCAAGCGTTGCCCCGATTGATCCGGCCTCGTTATACGCCGGAACCAGGACCACCATCCGCAGCCCGGAAGCGGCGGTGGTCGTCTTCCCCGGCGCTGGGGCTGGCGACGTGATCTGCCCGGCGGCTCGGACGCTCCGGCGGTCCCTTGCATCAACTACCAACGGCAGGGCGGCGGACATGGACATGGAGCCTCCTTCTGGACTTGGCAATGTCCCGGAGGGACCTGCAAACCCAGCTAATAGCCCCTATCTCAGAATTAGACCCGGCTGCCCATCAAGGTTGAATAAATTGACATCAAGTCTTGCTCAAGGAAGCGACAGCTGGATATTACTTAGTCAGCTGATTCGGTCGATTGGGCTCTGACCTGCGCTTATGCACAAACATGTTGCCCACGATTCGCGAGGCCAGGGCGAACCTTCGGAGTTTCGCCGCGCAGGACCGGCCACGCCGGGAACCTGGGGGTTGAGCCCTTCATCCCGTGCCGAGCTCCCGGGACGTCACGATGACGGGGGCGTCGGACGGCTTGTGGGCGCTAGAGGGATGATTGTGCGGTATTTGCCGCCCGCAGTCTGTTGCGGGGTCTCTGAGCTTGGCTCCACGGCGACGTGGCCCAGACCGAGGCCGGTAAGCAGGTCAGTGATCCCCTGTTGGACCGCTGCCCGCACCTGCTCGGCGTCCGCGCCCAATTCTGGGCGCAGGCGGACGGAAAGATGGGCAGGAGCAGTCTGGACTATCTGGAACAGCTCCACCCCGGGGGTCCCGTCGAGGACGGTGGCCAGCGCCAGCGGGGGTACTGCGACCGTGCCCTGGCCGTCGGCGATGGGAAAGACGAGCACATCGGAGGACCGTCCTTCCACGCGCAAAGCGGGCGCCGGATTACCGCATACGCACGGGACCGGCTTCATTAACACCCTGTCCCCGACGTCATAGCGCAGGATCGGTAGGATGCGGTTGGCCAGGTTCGTCAGAAGTACGGTGTGTGAGACCACCCCCGGCGGCACGGGGCGGCGGTCGGCGTCGACGGGTTCAAGAATCACCCAGTCCTCGAGTAGGTGCAACCAGCCCTCGGCGCAACCGGAGGCGACATAGCCGGACTCGGTGCAGCCATATATTTCCCGCACCGGCGCCGCAAAGGCACGCTCAAGGCGAACCCGTTCGTCCGGCGGCAGGCCCTCAGCAGTGCTCAGCACCAACAACGGGCTAACCCGCAGCCGTCCTGCTTCCTGCTCGCTGGCCAGCAGGCGCAGCGCACTTCCATAGGCGCCAAGCACCACCGGGCGGATAGCGTTTAGTTCGGCCACCAAGCCGGGCAGGGGGCGATGGACCGAAAGAATCCGCAGCTGCCGGTGGCGCCGGGGCTTTTCCCGCATCTCCCGGGTACTCGCAGCCACGGACAGGAAGTGCCCGCCTGTGGCTACCACCATCGCAAC
Organism: Pseudarthrobacter sp. IC2-21; assembly: GCF_034048115.1. Taxonomy (NCBI): domain Bacteria; kingdom Bacillati; phylum Actinomycetota; class Actinomycetes; order Micrococcales; family Micrococcaceae; genus Pseudarthrobacter; species Pseudarthrobacter sp. IC2-21. The sequence goes on from NZ_CP139145.1 coordinate 2,316,508, forward strand.
ATTGGCCCTTGAGGAGAGAAGCCGCACCAGCTGACGCACCGACAGCCAACCAGCGGCCAACCGCGTAATCAGCCCCGAAGTTACTGCCCAATAGCGGTCATCGAGCACGAACAAACCCCGGGTTCCAGTGGTTCCGGCGGTGGTGGCCACCAAGTACTTCCCCGCGAACCGCTCCCCGATCCGGGCTGGGTCCGCCACGAACTCCTCAACCGCTGCACGGGTGACCGCGGGGTCCGTAAGCACCTGATCGAAGTGGGCCATCAACGTGGGCTTATCCGTCACCGGCAAAACAGTGACGTCCTCAACCCGTTCAGGCAGCCCCCGGTACAGTTCCAGGTAATAGGCCGAATGCTCGCGGGCAAACGCCAGCAGGTCCGCCAGACGCTCCCGCTGCCCGGTACGGATGGCCTCTCTGCCGCGTCGGTGGGTGCGATACGCGTCCCACCACACCCGCCGCGCATCGCCCCGACGGTCCCGGAGCACATCTCCTCGTGGTGTTCCCATGGTCGATTCTAGGAATGGATACTCCTGCCAGAACAGAGACTCGCCCCGAAAGGCGGCGAGTCATACTGTGGAACCATGGACGCTGCAGCAGCTAACGCCTTGGCCATTCCGCCGGTACCAGTCCACCGCCCCACGACGGTCCCTGAAGACACCATCACCCTCGCCGCCGGGGTATGGCTCCTCGCCGGGACCTATGTGGACGGTTGGGCCCACAACAACCTCCATGACCTTGAGACCTTCTTCACCCCTTGGCACGCGGTCCTCTACTCGGGCTTTGCTGTCTGTGCCCTCTGGCTCGCGGCCCTGACGTGGCGCCGGCATGCACCGGGTGCGCGGTGGACGGAAGCGATCCCGGCCGGCTACGGACCGGCGGCGGCAGGCGTCGTGCTCTTCCTGGCCTCCGGGGCGGCCGACTTTGCCTGGCATTCGGTGTTCGGCATTGAACAGAACCTCAAAGCGCTGTTCAGCCCGTCCCATCTGGGACTCGCTGCGGGCGGATTCCTGATCCTCAGCGCTCCGTTTTCCGCCGCATGGAATGCGCCAGTGCGGTCACGGTCACAGCTGGTTCCGGCCTTCGTGAGCGCGATGCTTTCCGGCATGGTCGCGGCGTTCATCCTGCAGGAATTCGCTGTCTTCGCGCGCCACGGGCTCGTTCAGACTTACGCCGGGCCGGCCGGACAGTCCGCGGTGGCCGCTCCGACGTCGTCGGGCATCTTGGTTGCCCTGGGATCCTTCTTTGTCTCAACGGTCGTGCTCTTCGTGCCCGTCCTGTTGCTGTCGCTGCGCTGGCACCTAAACGCGGCAGTGCCCGCGGCCATGGCATTCGTCCCCTCCGTGGCGATGCAGCTTATGGTGGCGATGCGGGACGCTTGGCTGGTGCCGGCAGCCCTCGTCGGTTCCGTGCTAGTGGGATTGGTGTGGGCCGTGGTCCGCCCGGCTCCGGGCCGCCACGGAAGAATCATGACCGCTGCGGCGCTCTCCCCCGTCGTGTTCTGGGCCGCGTACTTCGCCGGCGTGGCGCTGCACGACGGGGCCCTCAGCTTCTCCCCCGAGATTTGGGGCGGGACGCTCGCCTGGACCGGGCTCGAGATGCTGGGTCTGGCCGTACTCACGCTCAAAGGGGGGTCTACGGCAGGCCTGCCGCACCGGCGATAGCACCGCCGGCGCCCTCCACCGCGGCGAGCATGGCATCCCGGGGGGCGCCCCGGTCGACCACACCGAACGGGCCGTCACCCTGATCCGCGAGGGTGGGTCTCCCGACGCTGCGCCGGTCCTCCGCACGGACGAGGAGGGGCCAACAGTGCCAGAAGTATTGCAGAAGCCTGCTGTCGGAGTACGAATGCCCAGGTGAAGTCGAACGGTCCGGGAGGGAAATCGGGCGGAACGCGCAGGACGAGGGCGCTGCCGGTATCCACGCGGCCTACCTCAAGGTCTGCGGAAGCAGCCGGATCCAAGTGGAAACGGTCGCCTAATTTAATGTCCTGCCACTCCGGATGGATGCGGTCGGCGCCCCGGGCATCTCGCCTTCTACTTCGTCAGCTGTGGCACCCCAGCGCAGGTAAGAGCGCCGAAACAGGAACCCCAAGGTCAGCACTGCGGTGGCCACTGCTGGCCCGGCAGGATGTTGCACATTCTGTGCCGCCATCACGTCGGCCCTGTTGTCGTTAGATGGGCGAAAATACTCTTCTTCACGGGGGTCTTTCTATCGGGGATGGGGGGCCCGGACAAAAAGGCGCCCCGAAGTCTCTGGTCCTCGATGCTGCCAAGGCGTATATTCCGTCCATGGCAAAGGATCCGGTCCAGACCAACCCGGCTAATTATCGGGTGGCCTTTGAAAATGAACGTGTACGCGTGCTCGAGTATGTCGACTCCCCCGGGCACGCGACAACCGAACACAACCACCCCGACAGCGTGATGATCACGCTTAGTTCTTTCCGCCGCCGGATCTCGTCCAACGGGAATTCAATGGAGGTGGAGCTACCTGCCGGAGTCGCGCGCTGGGTGCCCGCACAGCAGCACTCCGGAGAAAACATCGGGGCGACCGACACCCACACGTTCTTCATCGAACTCAAAGAATCCCGCCCGTCTCCCGATGGTGCGACAGAACACTTGGGACCGACACCCTCCTAGTTCGCTCCTCGGTCATGCCAGTTGTCTTCCTCGCGTACCGTACGGCAGCGTCCCGGAACGCCAGCTTTCAGGACTAGGGATTGACGTTCCGGTGGGCTCAAGCCGGTGTCCTCGTAGAAATCCGGCGTCTACTCGAAGATTTCGATGCGCGGTTCGCCCTGAACACCGCCCCGCTGCATGGCTTCCTTCAGGTCCTTCCGGCCGAAGAATGCCTTCGCGGTTTCTACATTGTCGAAATGGTGGATCACGAGGACATTGTTCGGATCATCGGCCATCCGGTACACGGATGCCTGGCTGACCCCGCCGTCGTTCTGCATGTCACTCACCGAGTCATAGACTTTGCGCCATGCGTCGTAGTCGGCGACCCGGTGAAGGATGATTGAAACAGCCATGGCTTCTCCTTTGAAGCGTGCCGCGCCATGTGCTCCGGACGGTCCTTGGGTCGAACGCTGCAGCCCTTGATCGTTGGGGGCGCGTACACAATTTGCCTGCGGCGACCCGGACTGAGCCGTCCAAAGCTGTATTACTCCCACGCTGACCAGGCTGTCAACGGTCCGCATTTTGCCCTGAGGTCGCAGGGATTGTTCCAGGGCTGCTGATCAGTCCGTTTGCCGGCGGCCGCGCACCCTGATGACCTCAGCGACCCCGCCCAAGGCCATTGGGTAAGCCACGACGGCGGCCACGTACCGCTTCAGGTCGTAGGGGTTATCCAGTGTCGCCCATCCCACGAGAGCCCCCGGCAGCCCGACACAGATGGTCACCCAGAGGCGGTTCTCCCGCGCACCCGACCAGACTGCGGACGTGACGGACAGTGCGCAGCCGGCGAAGATGAAGCGATTGCCGATCCAGACCTGTTCCTGATCGGCTGGCACGGGCAGCCAGATATGCCAGCCGGCACGCCAGATCCCGTAGCCGATCATGGCCATCGAGGCGAGGACAAGCAGGACCCACGCGATGGTTCCAGCCCGCCGGCGCCCTGCATCAGACATCGTCATCCCCCTTACCCCTGAGCTTAGAGTGCCCGGGGCCTGGCAACTCTGGTGAGCCTACGACGAATGACGGTTCGTTTCTCTGTGGAGTATTCATGCGGCGCCAATGCGGGGTGTTCGCACTCGGTCATTTGCTTCTAGACTGGCGCCATGGACACCACAACGGATGAGCCCCGGCTGCGCGCCGCGGTGACAGCCCTCACCGGCGGACCTGCGAGCCATTCACCCCAGGCCGGCGCCGACGCCTGAGCCGTAGCAAAGGCATCTCGCCAGGGCCGGTGCGAGTCCCGGAATAAGGAGCAGACCATGCCGGATCCGGAGCCCACCCAGTGATGTTTGGGAAGGTCGCCCTGGTTACTGGGGCGAGCCGGGGCATCGGGGCAGCCATCGCGGACGCCTTGGCACGCGCCGGTGCACACGTTGTTCTAACCGCGCGGGATCAGGATGCTTTGTCGCGCCAGGTGCAGGTCCTGAAGTCGGACGGGCTCCAGGCCACGGCCGTCCCCGCTGACGTCAGGGACGAGGCTTCTGTGAAGGCTCTTCTGGCGGAAATTCGTGAGCGGTGCGGACGTCTGGATGCCGCGGTGAATAACGCCGCGGGCGGCGGCCGGCCGCCGGCACCGTTAGGCGAGTGGACGGTTGAAGACTTCGACGGGGCCATCGCCGTGAACCTGCGCGGAGTCTTCCTGTGCCTGAAGTACGAAATCGAACTCATGCTTGAGACCGGAACCGGTGCAGCGATTGTGAACATGTCATCCACCGCTGGAGAGCAGGGCGTCGCCGGCCTCACCGGGTACACTGCGAGCAAGTTCGGGGTCGGTGGCCTCACCCGCGTGGCGGCCCTGGACTACGCCGCCCAGGGAATCCGGGTGAATGCGATTGCTCCCGGACCGATACTTACCGACCGGCTCGCCGCTGCAGGGCAGGCGGCCCAGGACGGGGTTGCCGCGACCGTACCGCTGGGCCGGATCGGTGTTCCCGGCGATGTTGCCGCCGCAGCCCTCTGGCTGTGCTCAGACCAGTCCTCGTTCGTCACCGGGACCGTGCTTACCGTCGACGGTGGCCGGCTCGCAGGAACACCGGCGTTCAAGGTCAGCGGTTGAGGCCGCACGCCTTCACTACGGGAGCTCGGTGTCTGGAACTGGACCAGACATATCCGCCCTACCGGGGCCAGGGATGGTTGACACACTCACTCGATCGAGGCGATGTACGCAGCTACGCTTTAAGGGACAAGAATGTCAGACCGGAGGCACATATGCCAGTACTCCTAATCGCCCGTTTTCGTGGGGACGTCGAAGAATTGACTCGAGCGTATGATCGGGCACATAAAGTGATCATGGATGCTGGCGGACCGCCTGGAGAACTGCGGCATCATTGCGCGCTAGGCGACGGCCCACTCTATCTGATCGGCGTATGGGAGTCCGAGGATCTGATGAGGACACGCTTCGCCAGTGAGGGCTTCAATAAAATCCTCGCTGAGTCTGGGTTCCCTTCCATGGACGAAGCCGAGATCACGATTCTGGATCTACACGCAGTCGAACCGCCGCTTCTTCCGCCTACAGGCCTCTCCCCGGGAACCCCTGCCCCCCAGGCCAGAGGCGTTTGAGGTTGTTTGGTTGCCCGGTCGAACGCCAATACCTCGTTATTGCCATCAAGATCCTGCTCTCAGGCAGCGTTGAACGAATGGGGGATGTTTCCGGAGCGCGATAGGCCCTCCGGGTCAGCCACTGGACTCGAAGTCGTCCTCCTGGAAGCCTCCCTCGGCCTCACCTGAGCCGCCCGGCCGGGAGCGGGTAGCCCCTAACCCTCTAAACAGGTACCGCGCCCAATGTACGCCGCAAGTGAGCTCGCCTAATGTGTGAAGCGGGGCCGGCGGTGAGTGGCGCGATCTATGGTCGTCGCACCACCCCCAGCCATCGCTGGCCCCTTCTACTCCGCCGCTTCCGAATCGCCCGGCCTTCCTGGGTGAGGCTGGCCCACTGTCGGCCCGATAGGCTTTCTCCCCATTACTACCGCCAAACGCCGCGCATCCTACCCGGAGTGGGTTCATATGTACCGGCAGGGCATCCCATCATCGAAAATCGCTCTCGATACCGGCGCGCCGTCGAGCACCGTCAGGTATCGCCTTCACCTGGCCGGTCGGGACGACCCCACTCTCCGTGACGCCCGCAAGGCTGCGCTGCGAGCTGTCACCCGCAAGACCTCCGCCGGCCAGCGGAACCTCGATGACATCATCGCGTTCCACAAGGCGGAGGGCCGACCGCCAACAACGGGCGGGCAGGCACCGCGGAAAAGGCACTGGGTGCTTGGCTGCACCGCCGCCGGCAGGACGCCGCAGTAGGTGCCCTTCCCCCGCCCACCGGGATGCCTTGAACATCGTCCCGGGCTGGGAGTACCGGCCACCTGAGAGGCCGACAACGCTGCCCGCTCGGGCCGCCGACTCGCTGAGCTGATCGAGTACCGCGCCGCCGGCAACGACTGGCCCCGGCACAAAGGGTGGCGACGATTCCCTCCCCGTTTGTGGCTAGTAGTTCTAGAAGCTGGGAGACCGGGTCCAGGATCCCGGGCCCGTGAGCGAAAAGCATCCTGGCTGGATGCAGTTCGCTGAGTTTGCGCAGCGAAAGTTCAGCTTCGTCAGCGTCCGCGGTGAACGCCGAAGGTGCACGGGTCAAAGTCCCTGTCACGGTGGCTACCGCATCCCCGACAAACAGGATTCCATCATCCTCCTGCAGCAGGCTGATGTGGCCCTTCGTGTTGCCCAGTTAGCTGCAGTGCGTTTTCCCCGTTTTGCCGAAATTGCGCCGCAGACGGAGCGATTTTTCTGAGTCAGGATCGCCTTCAACCTGATAGGCAGTGCTGTCGTCACAAGTCGCACCCATCGTCTCCGGGACGTGACTTCAACGGCAGCAGGGGGACCTCCGTCGCGTGGGTGCGACGGGCTAAATGAGTAATGTCCGGGCATGCGAGTACACTGAAGGAATCGAACATATATTCGAATAAAGGTGTGTTGTGGGCGTTATTGTCGGTCCCCGCGTGATAGACGCGGGCGTGTCTTTGTTGTCGGTGCTGATCTCCCCGGTGCCGGTCGCTGCCGGGTACCCCTCGCCGGCACAGGACTACTTTGATGGCCGGATCGATCTGAACGAGCACCTGATCAAGGACATCACCAGCACCTACGTGGTCCGGGTCTCCGGAGACTCGATGGAACGCGCCGGGATCAGCGATGGCGATGAACTGATCGTGAATCGGGCGCTGGAGCCGCGCGACGGGTGCGTGGTCATCGCCGTGCTGGACGGGGAGCTGACGATCAAGCGGCTGCGGATGACCCCGGCCGGGGTGGTGCTGCAGGCGGAGAACCCGGCCTATCCGGACATCCGGGTACCAGCCTTGTCTGACCTGATCATCTGGGGTGTCGCCACCCGGTGCCTGCACCATGTCTAAGCCGGCTTTGATGCGGCAGATGCCGCAGATCGCGCACGTGGACGTGAACTGCTTCTACGCCTCCGCCGAACGGGCCTTCGACCCGTCGCTGGAGGGCCGGCCTGTTGTGGTGCTGTCCAACAATGACGGCTGTGCCGTCACCCGCTCCCCCGAAGCCAAAGCCCTCGGCATCCCGCTTGGCGAGCCCTGGTTCAAACTCGCACCCAGGGCCAAGGAATGGGGGCTGGTTGCCCTGTCCAGCAACTACGAGCTCTACGGCGACATCAGCGCCCGGGTCATGGAACTGCTGGGCCGCTACTCAGCGTGGCTCGAGGTTTACAGCATCGACGAGGCCTTCCTCGGCGTCAAAGGCACCCCGCCCGAACTCCTCGCCCTGGGGAGTGAGATGAGGACCGCGGTCCGGCGGAACGTCGGCGTGCCCGTCTGCGTCGGCATTGCCGCTACCAAGACCCTCGCGAAGCTGGCGAACAAGTGGGCGAAGAACAACCGGGCGTTCGGCGGGGTCTGCCACTGGGACTCCATCCCCGCATCAGAACGCGAAGGGCTCATGGGCCGGCTCTCGGTGATCGAGATCTGGGGTGTCGCCACCCGGCTGACGAAGCGGCTGAACGTGATGGGTATTTTTTCGATCCTGGACTTGTCCCGGGCCGATCCGGTGATGATCCGGGACCGCTTCTCCGTTGTGATGATGCGCACCGTCCTGGAACTCCAGGGCACCCCGTGCATCCCCATGGAGGAAGAACGCATCGGGCGGGACCAGCTGATCTTCTCCCGCTCCTTCGCCACACCCATCACCACCGCCGCCGGGATCCGCCAGGTCATGAGCGTCTACGGGCAGCAGGCGTCCGCCCGGCTGGCCAAGGTCCTGACCGCATTCGCCGGAACCTCCCACTACAACGCGCAGGACACCTCCTACCCCTCGGTCTGTGTGCCGCTGCCGATGCCCACCGCCGACCCCGTGATCCTGACCAAGGCCGCCCACGCCCTCCTCCCCTCCGTCAACGAGGGCATCCGGTACGCCAGGGCCGGGATCATGGTCACCGACCTGCGGCCCACCGGCAACCAGCCACCCCTGGCCTTGTTCGAGAACCCGCACGAGGAACGCCACATCGGGTCCCTCCTCGAAGACGTCGCCAAGCGGTACGGCCGCGGCTCCATCGGCCTCGGCCACGCCGGGATCCGCGGCGGGCGGGACTGGACCATGAAACGGGACATGCTCTCACCCCGGTACACCACCCACTGGGACGAACTCCCCCTCGTCAAGGCCGCCTAAAATCCACGCACCGCCTGCACGAAGGTCTGGCCCCAGGAATCCAGACGCGTCAGTGCCCCCTGATCCTGTAGCTCTCCAGTGAGCACATGCCGCCGTGGTGTCCTCCCAGGCCAGAAGCCAAAAGAAGGGCGCCCGGAAAATGTTGAAGCAGACCGTTCGGTTAAGAGACCGCGTCCGTCCGTCCGTGAGTTTCCGATCTATACAGGGTGGACATACGTCTTGTACTCCTGAAACTCCTCAAGGGCTCGTGGTCCCCTGAGACGGCCCAGGCCGCTTTGCTTGAACCCGCCTTCCTCGAACTGGTCGGCCATGACCACCCAGGAGTTGGTCCACACAGTTCCGGCTTTGAGCCCTCGGGCCACCCTGAGAGGTCGGTCAACGTCCCGGGTCCAGACCGCCGCGGAAAGCCCGTATCGGGTTCCATTGGCCAAAGCGACGGCTTCGTCCTCGGTGTCGAAGACTTCAAACGTCGCCACGGGGCCGAAGACTTCCTCTTGGACGATTTCGCTCTCTACGTTGTCCACTTCAAGAAGACTCGGTCGGTAGAAGGCGCCGCCCGCGACAATGAGGCCGCCACGGACCAGCGGCTTCGCCCCCGCGTCGATGGCCCTACGTACAAACTCATCGACACGGCCGGCGCTGGCAGCATCGATCATGGGGCCAATGTCGCTGCTCAGATCATCGCCCGGGCCAGCCACGACGGCGTCGAGGGCCGCGGCGAGCCGTTCCCGAAGCCTGCCGCTCACACCCCGCTGAACAAGGATTCGGGAGCCGGTCATACAGAACTGGCCTGCAAAGACCGTCACGCCTTTCGTCAGGACCGGCACGGCCCGGTCAAGATCAGCGTCATCGAACACGATCATCGGCGTCTTTCCGCCGAGCTCCAGCAGGACCCGCTTGAGCGTGGGCGCAGCGCCCGCCATGATCTCCCGGCCCACGCGCGTGCTTCCGGTGTATGAGAGGGCGCCGACGAGCGGCGACGTTACAAGCTCCCGGGCGAGCAGGTCCCCTGACTCGGTGAGTGAGCTGAGGACACCGGGTGGGAGACCGGGCGTGTCGGCATAGATCTCATGGAGGATGCCATTCACAAGCGCTGTCTGCGAGGGCATCTTCACCACCGCGGTGCAGCCGGCGGCAAGAGCCGGGGCAAATGAACGGACCGAGAGGATGACCGGCGAATTCCACGGGACGATGACTCCGGCAACACCGACTGGTTCAGGTACTGAGGACATGTGTAAGCCGGCCCGGACCTCCGCCGCGCGCCCAGTTGAGGTCAGGGCCAGGGCGGCGCAGTAGCGGAGCGTCGCGGGCGCACCTCCCACCTCACCTTGGGCCTCCCCCACGAGCTTTCCGTTCTCCCGCGCGAGCATCTTCGCTAACTCTGGGCTGCGAGTCTCAATACGGTCGGCGAGCTGATTGAGTACCTTATGCCGAAGCTGCCTGTCCGATGCCCAATCAGTCTCGCCAAACGCCCTGCAGGCGCCCGAGAGGGCCCTGTGCACCTGCGCCTCATCGGCGTCCGTGTAGGACCCCAGAGCGGACCCGTCAGCAGGTGACCGCGACACGCTCACGTTTGGGCCGACGCTGAGCTCACCATCGACAAAGTTCCCGGCTTCTGCCGCCTGCAACCCGACCGTCATAGCCCTCTCCTAACGACGTAGCACGCCATCACGCCCATCACGCCGCGAACGCCTTCGCATGAGGCTCGTTTAGCGGGCCTCTGCCCGTAGGCATCCCCAAGAGGACTCGCAGACAGAGGTGATCAGACACTGAGGCTACTGCTAGGGAGAGCGCACCACTAGACCTTTCATCTTGAAGGGGTCCATACCGCTTGAGCGGCAGCGCCGGGCAACCCCCCTGCTGGCAGGGCCGACGCCGGCCTCGCCGCCGACTGAGCTCCAGCAGACGGCCCATCAGTTGAACGGTCTAAGGGTGGATACCGTCGCCAGACGGGCTAATAAAGGAAGTCGAGATGTCCGACCTCGCCGCGCCTCTGGGCGACTTTCAGGGCCACCCGAACCGCCTTAGCCTGAATGTAGTTGAACGTCCTGACCACTTCTTCCGGAGACGCGCTGCTCTTCTCTAGTGAACACGCGACCAAGCGACCTGGACGGCAGCTCAAGGCAATTGCTTTGGGCGGCCGTGGGTCTTGGCTGAGGAGCGCGATGGCACCTTGAATCCGGGCACGCTCCTCCGGAAGCAGCACCCGTTCAGGGCACCCCCGCCCGGTCCCGGAGTGGTTACCGATCAAACGAAGTAAAAATGACCAACTCGTTGCATCCGGTCGTGACGCTGCAAAGCGCAGCGAAGCCGACCGGGACGGCCAGCCAGGAGAAGCGAGCGGGGCCCGAGCATGGCGCTCACCGAGGTCAATGCCATGGCGGCACTGCCGCCCCAGAAACCGACAGCGATGGAGATCACCCCCGGCGGAAATCCTCAGTGCCGACGTCGCCCGGCAGGGTAGGACATTGACGCAGACAAAGTGCAGACATGAGCATACGATGCAGTCATTACCACGCCGGCTGTCCGGCGGCGGTGCCTGCACTGATGGCTCTGGGGGAACACAGTGAAGCAAAAAACAGCAATCATCACCATTGTCATCGCCCTGGTGCTCGCCGTTACGACTGCGCTCTATATTGTCCGGGCTACTGAAGACAGGGTTACTGCGGATTTTGTCGCCCGGGTCGATCGCTTCGCCATTCCTGCCGACTGGAAGCAGGAGTCGGAAATTGTCCGGCCGGAGCGCTTCCTGTGCATGAGCCCCAATCCGTGCCCGAGCATCTCCAAGCGCTGGGATGCAGGCAAAGAGACCTCCCTGGATGAACTCAAGTCAGTGATCTCCGGGGTCGGCTTTGAGATGAAGATTGAAAGGAACTGCCAGCGGCGGGGCGACGCCATCGGTAACACGACTGTCTGTGAGGCCACGGGAAATGACGGTGCGTATGACTACATCCTGAACGTCGCCAGCCCCGATCCAAACGAACCCAACACCATTGTGCTCAGCGTGCAACCACACTTGTGATTCTGCAAAATCCTCTGAACGATTTATCTAGTCACTGGAGAAAAGGACGAGTCCCCTGAGAGCATGCAGGCCGCGCCCACGACCTTGAGCCGCAGGCCAGGGCGGCATTTCCGTTCAGTAACCAAGGGGGGTAAATGCTGTGCGCCCGAAACTCCCCACTACTTAACCGCCGCCACGTTGACGGCAGCACTCGCAGCTTTGGCGCTGATCGCTCCGCCGGCATCCGCTGCGGATCCGTTGACCGAATGTGTGCCAACGTGGAGACGATCTTTGCCCGGGCTCCCATGCATCAGCAGATAGGGCCGCTCATTCAGGATGGCCAGAGGTTCAGAAGACGAAGACTAGAAGTCCCAGTCCTCATCCTCAGTGTTGACAGCCTTGCCGATTACGTACGACGAACCTGACCCGGAGAAGAAGTCGTGGTTCTCGTCGGCGTTCGGGGACAGTGCCGAGAGGATGGCCGGGTTCACGTCGGTGACGGACGCCGGGAACATGGCTTCGTAGCCCAGGTTCATCAGGGCCTTGTTGGCGTTGTAGTGCAGGAACTTCTTGACGTCCTCGGCCAGGCCCACGGAGTCGTAGAGATCGTGCGTGTACTGGACCTCGTTCTCGTACAGCTCGAAGAGCAGCTCGAACGTGTAGTCCTTGATCTCCTGCTTGCGCTCCTCGGACAGGCCTTCGAGGCCCTTTTGGAACTTGTAGCCGATGTAGTAGCCGTGCACGGCTTCGTCGCGGATGATCAGGCGGATCAGGTCAGCGGTGTTCGTCAGCTTGGCTCGTGAGGACCAGTACATGGGCAGGTAAAAGCCCGAGTAGAACAGGAAGCTCTCCAGCAGCGTGGAGGCCACCTTGCGCTTCAGGGGGTCATCGCCCTGGTAGTAGTCCATGACGATTTGCGCCTTCTTCTGAAGGTTCGCGTTCTCGGTGGACCAGCGGAATGCCTCGTCGATCTCCTTGGTGGAGGCCAGCGTGGAGAAGATGGAGGAATAGCTCTTCGCGTGCACCGACTCCATGAAAGCAATGTTGGTGTACACCGCTTCTTCGTGCGGGGTGATCGCGTCCGGAATCAGGGAGACGGCGCCTACTGTTGCCTGCACCGTGTCCAGCAGGGTCAGGCCGGTGAATACGCGCATGGTGAGCTGCTGCTCGTCCGGGGTCAGCGTGGCCCACGACTGCACGTCGTTGGACAGCGGGATCTTCTCCGGCAGCCAGAAGTTATTGACTAGGCGGTTCCAGACGTCTACGTCCTTGTCGTCCTGGATGCGGTTCCAGTTGATCGCTTCGACGTGGCTAAGCAGCTTGACCTTCTCGGTCATGTCATCCCCTAAAAGTTGGGTTGGTTCTTTGAAGTTAAGCGTACGACGGCGGGCGGGCACCCGCCGTCGTACACTCACCGATTTAGTTGAAGATTAAAGCATGCAGCTGACGCAGCCGTCCACCTCGGTCCCTTCCAGCGCGAGCTGGCGGAGACGGATGTAGTAGATGGTCTTGATGCCCTTCTTCCAGGCGTAGATCTGGGCCCGGTTGATGTCGCGCGTGGTGGCGGTGTCCTTGAAGAACAGCGTCAGGGACAGGCCCTGGTCCACGTGCTGGGTGGCGGCGGCGTAGGTGTCGATGACCTTCTCGTAGCCGATCTCGTACGCGTCCTGGTAGTACTCCAGGTTGTCGTTCGTGAGGTACGGCGCCGGGTAGTACACGCGGCCCAGCTTGCCTTCCTTGCGGATCTCAATCTTGGACGCCACCGGGTGGATCGAGGAGGTGGAGTTGTTGATGTAGGAGATCGAGCCGGTGGGCGGCACAGCCTGCAGGTTCTGGTTGTAGATGCCGTGCTTCATGACCGAAGCCTTCAGCTCGCGCCAGTCATCCTGCGTGGGGATGTGGATGTTCTTGAACAGCTCCGCGACCTTCTCGGTCTGCGGCACCCACTCCTGCTCCGTGTACTTGTCGAAGAACTCGCCCGAGGCGTACTTGGACTTCTCGAAGCCGCCGAAGGTCTGCCCGGTCTGGATGGACAGCAGGTTGGAGGCGCGGATGGCGTGGTAGACCACCGAGTAGAAGTAGATGTTGGTGAAGTCCAGGCCCTCTTCGGAGCCGTAGTGGACCCGCTCGCGGGCAAGGTAGCCGTGCAGGTTCATCTGGCCCAGGCCAATGGCGTGGCTCTGGTCGTTGCCGCGGGCGATGGACGGCACCGAGGTGATGTTGGACATGTCCGAGACAGCCGAGAGGGACCGGATGGCCGTCTCGATGGTCAGGCCGAAGTCCGGGCTGTCCATCGTCTTGGCGATGTTCAGCGAGCCCAGGTTGCAGGAGATGTCCTTGCCGGTCTGGTCGTAGGACAGGTCATCGTGGTACGTGGTGGGCTGCGAAACCTGGAGGATCTCCGAGCACAGGTTGGACATGATGATCTTGCCGTCAATCGGGTTTTCCCGGTTCACGGTGTCCTCGAACATGATGTACGGGTAGCCGGATTCGAACTGGATCTCGGCGAGCGTCTGGAAGAACTCACGCGCCTTGATCTTGGTCTTCTTGATCCGGGAATCGTCCACCATTTCGTAGTACTTCTCGGTGACCGAGACGTCGGAGAACGGCATGCCGTAGACCTTTTCGACGTCGTACGGGGAGAACAGGTACATGTCCTCGTCCTTCTTGGCCAGCTCGAACGTGATGTCCGGGATGACAACGCCCAGCGAGAGGGTCTTGATGCGGATCTTCTCGTCCGCGTTCTCGCGCTTGGTGTCCAGGAAACGGTAAATGTCCGGGTGGTGCGCGTGCAGATACACAGCACCGGCACCCTGGCGGGCACCGAGCTGGTTGGCGTAGGAGAAGCTGTCCTCGAGGAGCTTCATCACGGGGATAACGCCGGAGGACTGGTTCTCGATCTGCTTGATGGGGGCGCCCACTTCGCGGATGTTGGTCAGCGCGAACGCCACACCGCCGCCGCGCTTGGACAGCTGCAGCGCCGAGTTGATGGACCGGCCGATCGACTCCATGTTGTCTTCGATGCGGAGCAGGAAGCAGGAGACCAGCTCGCCGCGCTGGCGCTTGCCCGCATTCAGGAATGTGGGGGTGGCCGGCTGGAAGCGGCCTTCGATGATCTCGTCCACCATCTGCATGGCCAGCTTTTCGTCGCCGCGGGCCAGGTGCAGGGCCACCATGCAGACACGGTCCTCGTAGCGTTCCAGGAAACGCTTGCCGTCGAACGTCTTCAGTGTGTAGGACGTGTAGAACTTGAACGCGCCGAGGAACGTCTCGAAGCGGAACTTCTTCTTGTACGCGCGGTTGTAGAGCTCGCGGATGAAGTTCATCGTGTACTGGTCGAGGGTTTCGCGCTCGTAGTACTGGTTCTTCACCAGGTAGTCGAGCTTCTCTTCCAGGTCATGGAAAAAGACGGTGTTGTTGTTCACGTGCTGCAGGAAGTACTGGTGGGCAGCCTCGCGGTCCGCCCCGAACTGGATCTCACCGTTCGGGCCGTAGAGGTTCAGCATGGCGTTGAGCTCGTGATAACCCAACCCCTTGTAGGCGGCCGGCATCTCAGGCTTCTCGAGGTCGACGCCGTGCTTCTCGACGGCGGCACTCGCGCGGGTGCCCTGGCCTTCGGCCCTGGTTACTTCTGTGTCTGCGACAGTCGTGTCCAAAACGTGTCCAATCCATTGTTTACGCGGGCCACGTCTTCTGGCGTGCCCATAAGTTCAAAGCGATAGAGCGGGGGTACGTGGCATTTCGCCGCGATGATGTCCGCGGCCATGCAGTAGTTGTCCCCAAAGTTTGTGTTGCCTGCACCGATGACCCCGCGGATCAGTTGCCTGTTCTGCGGGTTGTTCAGGAAGCGGATGACCTGCTTGGGCACTGAGCCCGCACCCCCGGTGCCGCCGTATGTCGGAACCACCAGCACGTACGGCTCGGTGGCGAGGAGCGGGGCGTCCTTGGCCTGGAGCGGGATCCGCGCCGCGTCGACGCCCAACTTGGCGACGAAGCGGCTGGTGTTCTCGGAAGTGGAGGAAAAGTAGATAAGCCGGCTGTGCGTGGTGACAGGCGGCAACGGGGCCGCCTGGGCCCTGGCTTCTGCCAGTGCTGCCACGGGAGTCACCTCATGTGTGGGTCGAAAAAATGCCGGTTGGCTGGAAGTTGAGGCTAGGCCACGGAGGAGACGGCAGCCTGTGCCAGTTCCTCGATCTTGTCCGGGCGGAAGCCTGACCAGTGGTCCTGGTCGGTGACCACAACAGGTGCCTGCATGTAGCCAAGTGCCTTCAGGCGCTCCAGTGCCTCGGCGTCCTGGGAGATGTCAACGCTCTGGTAGGCGATGCCTTTTTTGTCCAGCGCTCGGTACGTTGCATTGCACTGCACACATGCAGGCTTGGTGTAAACCGTAACGGTCATGGTTCCCTGTCCCCTTTATCGAAATCTTCGCTCGTCTTTGTCCCGCCCAAGCTGTACGTCGATACTACATGTAGTGCAGACGGCTCTTCGGAACCCCAAGATGATGTATTACAAGTATGTCATTTAATGCACTTTTAATCCACAGGCACCGGCCTTCAAAATGTCCGGATTCCAGCGTTTTTTGCGGACGAAATCCACACCCTGTGGAGTACTTCCCAACAATTAACGGCCAGCGTGTCGCGTTCTGGACGGCGTGTCGCCATGCCCGGAACGGCGGCCAGAACAGTGCCGCCAACCACAACATGTAGTGGTCAGCACTACATGTTGTGAGGGGCCCATGGACCCGGGACGAAGCGGCGGCCACCCCGTACCATCAACCGTGTGGGCGACTGCCCTCACAGAAGCCGGACCTGGGCTACATCTGTAGCGGGGACTCCAAGGGAATTGAGGGTCAGCATGAAATTGAAGACACTAGCGTGGACTGCGGCCGCCACAGCCGCGACTGCCGCCGCCGGCGGAGCGGCTACGGACCCTAACAGCTCCTGGTACCGCCAGCTGCGCAAGCCGGACTGGCAGCCGCCGGCCCTCGCTTTCCCTGTTGTATGGACCGCACTGTACGCGGACCTTGCCGTCAGCTCCGCGGCCGCCCTGGACAGTAGCAACGGAGAAGACAGCGGGAACAGGAAAACCAGTGGCACCGGGGCTGGCAGCCAGAAGCCCGGCGGCACAGCGAGGAAGCAGGAAATCCGCGCCTATCGCGGCGCCCTGGCCACCAACTTCGTCCTCAATGCTGCCTGGAGCTGGCTTTTCTGGCGCTCACGCCGGCCCTGGCTCGCTGCGGCGGAGGCGGCAGTGCTGGCGGCCAGCAGCACCGACCTGGTCCGGCGGACCTACCGGCTGAACCAACGGGCCGGGGTGTCGCTTGCTCCCTATGCGGCCTGGTGTGGCTTCGCCACCATCCTGTCCACGGCAATCGCCAGGCTCAACCCCGGAACTGGCATCCAGCAGAAGTAGCCTGCCGGTTCAGTCCCGGGCCACCAAGGTGTCCCGGATCTCCCGGCGCAGGACTTTGCCAATAAGCGAACGCGGCAGCGAACCGAGCACAACCACCCTGCGGGGCACCTTGTAGGCTGTCAGCTGCTCCCGGGCATAGGCCAACAGCGCCGCGGAATCGAGGGTGCTGCCCGGGATCGGGACCACCGCCGCCACCACGTCCTCTCCCCCGCCGGGCCGGGGCAGCCCTACTACGGAGACTTCGGATACGCCGGGGAAGGTGGCGATGACATCTTCCACCTCACTGGGCGAGACGTTGAAGCCGCCGGTGATAATCAGCTCCTTGATCCGGTCCCGGATGGTGACGAAGTAGTCGTTGTCCACCGAGACGATGTCGCCGGTGCGGAACCAGCCGCCGTCGAGCAGGGCCTCTTCGGTCTCCTCCGGCCGGTTCCAGTACCCCGCAAATACCTGCGGCCCGCGGATCAGCAGCTCCCCTTCCTCCCCCGGGGCCCGGTCCAGGGCCACGTTCTTCGGATCCACCACCCGGATGTCCGTCAGCGGGAACGGCACCCCAACGGTGCCGGGTTTCCGCCTCGGGCCGAACGGGTTGCCGATGGCGATGGGCGACGTCTCGGTCAGCCCGTAGCCTTCGATGAGATAGCCGCCGGTCGCTTTTTCCCAGGTGTCAACAGTCGTGGCGGGCAGGTTCATGGCGCCGGAGATGGAGAAGCGGATGCTGTCCAGCCCGATGCCGCGTTCCGCAGCGGCGGCGGCAATGCGGTCATAGATCGGTGGCACGGCAGGCAGGAAGGTGGCCGGCGATTTCCGGAGCGCCTTCAACACCAGGTCAACGTCGAACTTGGGGAACAGGACCAGCTTCGCCCCGATGCTGAGGGCAAACGTCATGCACAGCGTAAGACCGTAGGCGTGGAACATCGGCAGGACGGCATAGACCGTCTCCCGGCCCTCTTTCAGCCCCGGCACCCAGGCCCGCCCCTGCGCTGCGTTGGCCTGCAGGTTCGCGTGGGTGAGCATGGCGCCCTTAGGCAGCCCGGTGGTGCCGGAGGTGTATTGGAGGACGGCCAGGTCCTGGGCGGCGGGGCGGGGATGCTTCTTTTTGAGCTCACCCGCGCCGAGGAGTTCCCGCCACGGCATGACCGGGCGAACGGCAGGCGCCGTGCGGCCCTTCGCTTCGCCCCTGCCGATGGTGAGGGCGGCACGGGCCTTTCGGGCGGCAGGAACCGGGAGCCGCAGTGCCAGCCGCTGCGGCAGCGGCATCGCGGGGATCAGTTCCACCGAGACAATCGTGCGGAGTCCGACGTCGGCCGGCAGCTGCCGGACCCGCTCCACGGCCTTGTCCCACACAATCGCGACGGCGGCACCGTGGTCCTCGAACAGGTGCCGCAGTTCGCGGTCCGTGTAGAGCGGGTTGTGTTCGACCGCCACCGCGCCAAGGCGCAGCACTGCGTGGAAGGCAACCACGTGCTGCGGGCAGTTCGGCATCACCAGGGCCACCCTGTCGCCGGCTTTGACCCCCAACTTCTTCAGGCCGGCCGCGGCCCGGCGGATGAGTTTTCCGAGCTCACGGTAGCTGGTGCCGGCGCCGAAGAACTCCAGGGCCGTCTTGGAACCGTAGCGGCGGACGGACTGATCCAGGAGGTCAACCAGCGATCCCTTGGGCAACACAAGGTCCGCCGGGACTCCCGGCCCGTAGGAATTCGTCCACGGGCGCTCACTCCAGGGCTGACCCGGCTGGGCTGCGGCACCCTGCCCTGTATCGTCGTCGGACGTCTTCCGCGTGGTCTTCTTCATCATCAGTCCTTGCCGCCGGAATCTGCCGAGTGTGCGCGCAATCTGCACGCCGCAAGAATCCTACCGGCGCGCGGGGGCGTGTCTGGAAATCCGGGCCGTGGACGTCCTCGCTTCGTCCCGACGTCACTTGCCACAATGGAATCTCACTATAGACTTTCCAACATGGAAACTAACTTTGGGATGCCCCCATCGTCCGAGGACGCCGCGGCCACCCTCCGGGACCTGGCTCTTGACCGGCAGGCACTGGCCGACAGCGTACATGTCCCGACGGCGCTACTGGCCGCCCTCGGAGCCCTGGCGGCCTGGTGGGTGGCTGGAGCCGCAGTGGCGAATCCCGGCGAGAACTACGAGCCCCCGGCTTCGGCATGGCTGGGCTTGGTGGCAGCTTTGGTGATATTCCACCTGATCCGGCGCGAAACCGGCATCCGGTTCCGAAAGATGGGCCCGCGGGCAGCATTCATGCTGGTCGCAATTCTGGCACTCTGCCTGGCCCTGTTTTCCATCTCACTCGGCCTGGTTTCCGTCGGTGCCCGCTGGGCCGTGACGCTCACAAGTCTGTCCGCCTTTCTTCTGGTTACCTGGCTGGCAGGCATCGCCTACCGCTCGGCGCTGGATCAGCTGCGCAGGTGACCACGCCCCGGTTCGACGACCTCATCCACGCGCCCGCAAGGCTGCGGATCTGCGGCCTCTTACGGCCGGTAAACCAGATGGACTTCGCCGTGCTGCGCGACACCCTTGGCCTCTCGGATGCCACACTGTCGAAGCACCTCAAAGCCCTCGCGGAAGCCAAATACATCAGCCTGATCAAAGCGGCATCGGCTTCGCGCACCGATGCCCGGCGCCTGACTTGGGTTGCCCTCACTCCGGCCGGCCGGAACGCGTTCGACGCGCACCTGCGTGCATTGCAGCAGATCGCCGGCATAGACAACTGACCCGGCGGCGGCAAGAATTCCAGCCGTCGGCGGAAGGATAATCCGGCCCTTTACTGCCGTCTCGGTTGAATGTCAGACCCCCTTGTGATGATGGGTGTATGAGGAACCCGGCAGTGACGAAGGCGTTTGCGGATATCACCGCGGCCATTGCTGTGCTCCATGCCGAAGTGCGCGCCGGCGTGTCGGGTGGGGGCCTGGGCAGGGGACCCGGCGGCGATGCGTTTTCTGCGGAGGGCGATCCGTTGCGGGGTCTGTCCGAGGATTGCCTGGACGTTCTGGCCGGGGCCGCGGCCGCTGACGCGCAAATGGCTGGGTTGAAGGCCCGGGCTGCCATGACGTACGCGGACACCGTCCAGGCGGCAGCGGCTCCGGATGCTTCGGTGCCGGCCCAGGAGATGGCGGTGACCGCGGAGGTCGCGTGTGCCCTGAGCATCGGTGACCGGGCCGCGGGTTCGTTCCTGGCCGTTTCCCACGCCCTGGCCACTACCTTGCCGCTGACCTTGGCCGGTCTGCAAGCCGGCAGCATCTCCTGGCAGCATGCCCGGGTCATGGCGGACGAAGCCGCCACCCTTGATGCCGAAGGTGCAGCTGCGTTGGAGGCCCACTTCCTGGACCCGGACGCACCGGACGCCGCCCGGGGCTGTCCCGCCGGGGAAATGCCGGCGTCCCGGTTCCGTCACCGGGCCCGTACCTGGCGCGAACGCCACCACGCCGAGAGCATCGAGACGCGCCACGCCAAGGGTGTCCTGGACCGGCGGGTTGAGTACTGCCCGGACCAGGACGGGATGGCCTGGATCACCGCCTACCTCCCCGGGGACCAGGCGGCAGCCATCTGGAACCGGACCACCGCCATCTCCCGGGGCCTGCAGGGCCCGGCGGAGCAGCGGACCCTCACCCAACTCCGCGCCGATGTCTTCGCCGCCGCCCTCCTGACCACCGCGGACCTGACCACCACGGACCTGCGCAACAGCGGGGACCCGGCCAGCAGCGGAGGCCCGGGCAGCAACGGAGGCCCGGGCAGCAGCGGGGACCCGGCCAGGAATGGGAGCTCTGAAGAACACGACCCGGGGCAGGTCCCGTCGCCGCGGGCCCAGGTGCTGGTGACCGTGCCGGTGTTCTCGCTGCTCGGGGCCACCGAGGAGCCGGCCATGCTGGACGGTTACGGTCCCATCCCGGCGTCGATGGCCAGGGACCTGGTAGCGAACGGGGCCGAGTCGTTCCACCGGGTCCTGATTGACCCGCGCGACGGGGCGCCGCTGGAAATCGGCCGCACCAGCTACCGGCTCACCAAGGCCATGCGGCAATGGCTGCGGCTGCGGGACGGCAAATGCCCCTTCCCGGGCTGTTCGAACAACTCACTGGACAACGAAGCGGACCACCTCCTCGCCTGGGCCAACGGCGGCACCACCGGAGTTTCCAACCTGGGACAAACCTGCCCCAAACACCACCGGCTCAGGCACACCAGCACCTGGCAGCCCACCCCCGCCACCCGCGACCAACCCCCGGGCTGGATCTCCCCGTCCGGCCGGCACTACAAAAGCGAACACCAGGACTGGGAACCACCCCACTGGCCCGACCATCCGGACCGCGTCCACCTTGGAATATCCCTCGGAGAAGAGGATCTGGACCGGTTCCTCCACGCCCGGGCCTGAGGAGGGTCTCCTTCAATCATCCAAAACTTCAAACGGCCAAAGCTCCCAAGCAGCCAAAGCTCCCAATCCGGCATAGTCAGGGCCGTTGCTACAGCTGCGCCTCCCGGCGGTCCAGCACAATCTGCTGCACGTCCAGGTAGCCGGACTGGAAACCGGCGCGGGAGTAGCAGAGGTAGAACAGCCACATCCGCTGGAAAACGGCGTCGAAGCCCAGTTCCCCCACTTCCAGCGAGCGGGCCATGAAGCGCTCCTCCCAGAGGCGCAGGGTCGCCGCGTAGTGATCGCCCATGCCCATCCGTTCACGCACCCGGAGTGTGGTGTGCTGCTGGGTCACGCCCTCGATCGCCCGCACGGACGGCAGGAAACCGCCGGGGAAGATGTACTTGTGCACCCACGTGTATGCGTTGCGCGTCGCCAGCATCCGGCCGTGCGGCATGGTGATGGCTTGGATGGCCACCTTGCCGCCCGGGGCCAGCACCCGGTCGATGGTCTGAAAGTAGATGGGCCAGTATTCATAGCCAACCGCCTCGATCATTTCAACGGAAACGACGGCGTCGAACTCGCCTTCCACCGCCCGGTAGTCCTGCAACGCGACCGTCACCTTGTCCGCGTAGCCCGCGGCCGCAATTCGCTCCTGCGCGAGCGCCCGCTGTTCGCTGGACAAAGTCACGCTGTAAACAGTGGCGCCGCGGGCAGCGGCGCGGAGTGCCAGTTCGCCCCAGCCGGTGCCGATCTCCAGCAGCCGGGTGCCGGATCTGACGCCGGCTTTATCCAGCAGCCTGTCAATCTTCGCCTGCTGCGCTTCCGCCAGAGCCTCCCAGGGGACCGAGTCCAACGCCCCCTCGCTCCGTGGGAACAGCGCCGAGGAGTAGCTCATGGTGGTGTCCAGGAAATTCGCGAAGAGCTCGTTGGACAGATCGTAGTGGCGTGAGATGTTGCTTCGCGTGTTCTGCTCTTCGTTGCGTTCCTGCCGCGGAGTCCGTGGCAGGTACAGGGTCCGCAGCGTCTGCAGCGGCTTTGGGATCAGTGTGTCCACCGAGGCAGCAAAGACCTCCAGTACCCCAGCCAGGTCCGAGGCCTCCCAGTCACCCGCCATAAACGATTCTCCGAGCCCGATGAGGCCGTTGTCCCCGATGCGCCGCTCGAAGTCCTCCGGCCGGAGCATTGTCATAACCGGAGCCCCGGGGCCGCCAGTGCCCAGGACTGAACCGTCAGGGTAGGCCACCTGCAGTGGCAACCGGCGCACGGCTGCCTTGAACAGCAGGCCTGCGGCCTTGCCCGCGATGACGGCCTTGGCGCCCGACGGCGCGTGCGCAACACCGGGCCAAACCTCCGGATCGATGGTGGCGGGCGACGCCGGTACCCCGGCAGCGTTGTCACCTCCAGCTTTGTTCCCGGCAAGGGGCAGCCGCGCGGACGTCGCGGCGGGAACCTGCGCAGCGGCCGTTCCGTTCTCATCGGTCATTGTCATTGAACTGCCTCCTGTGAGGGGTGATGTGGCCTTTTGACGACGGGCAGGCGCCTTGCCCAGAGTTTAACGCCCTGAAAACGGATTAATGCGGATACCAGCAGCGGCGCGGCCGGCACGGCGATGGCCGCCGCCAGGATGTTACCGAGGGTGGCCGGGCGCCGTTCACCATCCATGGTGGCGACGAAGGGCCGGTGCCCCTCGCGCTCCAGGACGATGGAGACGGAAAGCCGTTCCTCCGGAGCAGGCACCTTCATCCGGTAGCTCCCGTCGACGTCGTTGAACGGCGAGACGTAGAACGCCTTGGGCACGCTGGCCCTGCCGGAAGCGTCCGTGTCCAGGAGGTAGCAGTGGCGTTCCCCATAGGTGTTGTGGACCTCGGCGATGACGCACTGCAGATCCCCGGAAGCCCGGTAGCACCAGAAAAGAGTGAGTGGATTAAAGACGTGCCCGAAGACCCGGGCGCTGGTCAGCATCCGGATGGGCCCGCCGTCGGGCTCCATGCCCCGGGTCCGCAAAAACCGTTCCACGTTGCTGCGGATTGTGGAGGCGGGATCACCCAGATGGTCGGCGGCCCGGAAAACAGCCAGCGGCCGCAGTAACCGGGGCAGCTTCGGCAACCGGTCCACGTCCACGAACCAGCTGTAGCTCCGGTAGGTGAATGCATTCTTCAGCGGGGTCTTCCGCACGTGGGAGATGGACGTGCGGTAGATCGCTGCCGTTGGGCTCATGCGCCCTCCGTTGCTGCCATCAGTTCCGGCTCGCCTGCAGTCGTTTCGGGAGACTCGACGCCGGGTGCGTCCCAGGCGCGTCCCAGGCTGGCCGCGGCCCGGACACCGGAGAGTGCGCCGTCCTCGTGGAAACCCCAGCCCAGGTAGGCGCCGGCGTAGGCGATCCGGTCATCGCTGAGCAGGGCGATCTGTTGCTGTGCGCGTAGGGACTCAGGTGTGTATTGCGGGTGCTCGTACACCATCCGGTCCAGCACACTATCCTCCTTGATGAGTTCCGACTCCCCCAGGCTCACCAGGTACGGCCGGCCATCAGCAGGCTGCAGCCGCTGGAGGCGGGTGAGGTCGTAACTGACCAGGACCTTATCCGGCCTGGCATCGCAGCCGGGGAGCCGGTAGTTCCATGATGCCCGGGCGTTGTCCGCTGCGGGCAGGACGGCCGGGTCCCGGTGGAAGACTGTGTGGTTGACCGAGTAGGGCATGGCGCCAAGCGCCTCCTTTTCGGCCGGTGTGGCGTCGGCGAGGAAGCCAAGGGCCTGGGCCGGGTGTGTGGCAATGACTACCGCTTCGAAGTCTTCGATGCCCGCGGCGGTGTCGACTTCGACACCGAGGGCGTGCCGGCGGACGGCGGTCACAGGACTGTTGAGCCGGATGTCCGGGAGCGTCGCGGCCAGCTTTTCAACGTACTGGCCCGAACCGCCGGTGACCGTCCGCCACTGCGGCGAACCCTTGACGCCCAGCATGCCGTGATGGCCCAGGAAGGTGAAGAGGTACCTTGCCGGATAGGACAGTGCCGTGGTGGGGTCGCACGACCAGACCGCACTCACCACGGGCGTCATGAAGTGGGAGATGAAGTAGGGGCTGAAGCGCTCCTTGTCGAGGAATTCGCCGAGGGTGAGCTCGTCACCCCCGGTACCGGCGGCGCCGTCGTCGGACGTCGTGCCCGCATCGATCAGCGCGCGCGCCCGCCGGTAGAAACGCATCACTTCAACCAGCATCAGCAGATAGCGGCCGCGCAGGAGGCTGGAAGGCCGGGCGAGGATGCCTTTACCGCCGTCGCGCGCTCCCGCATACTCCAGGCCGCAGCCGTCGCACCGGATGGACATGCTCATTTCAGAATTCTGGGTCTTGACCCCCAGTTCCGCAAACAGCCGCAGCAAGGTGGGATAGGTCCGCTCGTTGTGGACGATAAATCCGGTGTCCACGCCAAGAGTGGAGCCGTCAGGCTGCGGGACGCTGTGCGTGTGTGCGTGGCCGCCGAGCCTGCTGTCCGCCTCGAACAGGGTGACCTGGTCGTGCCGGTTCAGGATATAAGCGGCCGTCAGGCCGGCCACGCCGCTGCCCACGACGGCGATGCGCCTGGCTGCGGCGGCGCCCGATGTTGGGGGTAGTGACACCTTATGCTCCTCTGCTGAACGGTTGCCCTTGGATATACACAGGGCAATTCGGAACAGCGGGTGGGGTGGATGGGTCGATGGGTTGGCACTTTTATCAGCAACGAGCCGGCAGCAGTAGTGTGGGCTGGTGGTCAATCCCGTACATCTGAAGACCCTCCTTGAGGTTACCCGGCTGGGTTCGTTCTCAGCCGCCGCGGCACGCCTGGGCTACACGGCCTCGGCGGTGTCCCAGCAAATGTCCGCCCTGGAACGCGAGGCGGGGGTGATCCTCTTCCAGCGTTCGGCACGCAGCGTGGTTCCCACCGAGGCCGCGGTGGTGATGAGCCGGCACGCCGCGAAAGTACTGACGGACATTGAAGCCCTGATGGCCGCTGCCGCCAAAACCCAGGGCAGTAAGAGCCAGGAACTCCGGCTGGGCATCTTCCCCAGCCTTGCCACCTACGTCCTGCCGCGCATCCTGAAGAACCCTTCATGGAAGGACCTGGGCATTGATCTGCGGGTGTCCGTTGCCGAACCGTCCCAGACCATCCAGGGTCTCCGGTCCGGCGGTGACCTGGATGTGGGCCTGGTGTTTCAGGTGGGCCAGTCCGGCTTGGCCTGGCCGCAGACAATCAACAGGCAATGGATCGGCGATGACAACTTCCGCGTGGTGCTTCCGGCCGGCTGGGGCTTCGGACCCGAAGCGAAAGTGGCTGCGGACCATCTGTCAGAACTGCCGTGGATCATGCACCACCCCGGGAGTCCGGATGCCGTGGTGATCGACCGGCTTTTTGCAGGCTGCAACCTGCACCCGCGGGTCGTGGCACGCAGCGATGATTTCCACGCAAGCCTGGAAATGGCCGCGGCCGGGCTGGGCGCCGCGCTGGTACCGGAGCTTGCGCTGCGGAACCGGCCAGCCGGCGTCGTGGTGCTGGACGTGCCGGAGATACGGCTGGCACGGAACGTCTTCGCGCTCGTCCTCAACGAGAAAAAAACCGCACGCGTCCAGCTGTTCGTGGACCTGCTGGCTGAAACTCTGGCGGGCCTCGGGACGGCGGGGAAATAGCCCCGAACGCTGGAATGCGCAGCGCTGGGGGTCTATGTTGAAGGTATGAACAGGGTAGCGAGCCAGCACTTTGGAGAAATCGAGCTCAACCACGGCAGGGACCACAACGTCGCTACCAGACATGAGCTCGGCGGCCATACCCTGGAACTCGACCTGAACATCAACGCGCACGACCACTTCGACGAAGCAGCCATGCACAAGGTGGACTACCGGCTCCGCTTCCTTCCCGAACTCGTGGACGAAGTCCGGGAAATGATTGCCGAGGAGCTGGGGCAGGAAGGCACCAGCCCGCAGGAATACCTCAACTTCCACTGCAGCGCCCTCAAAACCGAGCAGCTGCAGAAGATCTTCGGCGTCGAGGAACGCAGCCAGCTCACCAATGACGTCTTCCTCAAGGCCCTCAAGCTCGGCCACGTGGGCATCTTCCCCGGCCAGCCCGAACGCTACTTTGTCCTGGACTTCACCTTGGGGGCGCACTTCACCGACGAGGTACTGGTGGCCTCAGCGGATGAGGACGGCGTCGTGGACGACGAAATCCTCTGGGAGTCCTGAACCCGCACCCGTTAAACCCCGAAAAACCCCGAAGGTCCGCCTGCGCGGCGTTCACTGGGCTGCGCCGCGTCCGCGACGCAGCGTAGCCAGCCGTGCGGTGTACTCGTTCTCATCGATTTCACCGCGGGCAAACCGCTCAGCCAGCAAATCCTCCGCTAATCCGCGACCAGGCACTCCGGCGTCGTACCGCCGGCCGCCGGCTCCCAGGGCTCGCGCCAGAAGGACGATGGCAGTGATGATGGTCCCCCAGAACAATACAAAGCTCACGATCGTCAGGACATAGCCCCAGCCACCCATGTCTCCGCCCCAGTACATCATCGCTAACGCCTCCTGAATGTCGATGCCCGCCCTCTCTTTGAATATCAGGTGCGGCCCTGTGAAGTGTCAGAGTCTTTGGTCCCCTACGCCGGGCGACGGCCGCTCCACCCCCACCAACTCCGGCCACGCGAACACCGGCCCCGCCACTTCCACGCTCCGCCAGTTCCACGCTTGCGGTCCACCCACCGGGACTGGGGACCTTTAGCCCTACTGCGCTCTGCTGGCCCGTTTTCACCATTAGCTATGGATAAGCGCAGACGATGGCGCCTAGCGGCGTGGCTGCTGTTCGCCGGTGTGCTGGTCTCCCTGGTGGCGGGCCTGTTCCACGCCGAATCAGGGGACGCCAACGATCATGTGGCCTCGTTCGCGGCGTATGCCGCCAGCGGGATCTGGACGTTTGTGCATCTGGGCCAGTTTGTGGGCATGGCCCTGCTGATCGCCGGACTGTTTGTCCTCCTGCCTGCCCTTGTTGTTCGGCCGGGCCTCCTCGCCGTGACTGCCAGATTCGGCGCCCTGGCCGCGGCAACCGCTCTGGCTCTGTATGGCGCGCTCCAAGCCGTGGACGGCGTCGCCCTCAAACACGCCGCCGACGCCTGGGCAGCCGCTCCCGCGCCCGAGGAGCCGGCGCGTTTTGCCACCGCCGAGGGCATCCGCTGGCTGGAATGGGGCATGCGAAGCTATCAGAGTTTTATGCTGGGAACCGCCCTGGTACTTTTCGGCATTGTCATAGCCGCAACGCGTCAAGTGTCCCGCGTCATCGGCTATCTCATGGTGCTGTCCGGGGTTGCTTACCTTGTTCAGGGCTGGATCATCGGAGCGGAAGGATTCGCACCCGCAAACACGTTGCCCACCCTGACCGGAATTCTGGCCACCGTCGCCTGGAGCCTGTGGTTGCTCGTCAGTGCCCTGCGGATGCAGACGCCCGGCCGCTCAACCGCCGGAACCTAAAGCGCGACGGCGGCCGCGCACCGAAAGGTGACCGGCCGCCGTCGGGCGTTATTCAGATGTCCAGCGGGACGCCTTAGCTGGCCGCGGCCAGCAGGCCCGCCCGGATGGTCTTGGTGGCCTTGACCACGTTACGCAGGGACTCTTCGGTCTCGGCGTAGCCGCGGGTCTTCAGGCCGCAGTCCGGGTTGACCCAGAGCTGGCGGGACGGGACGTGCTTGACGGCGGTGGCCAGCAGTTCGGTGACCTCAGCCTCACACGGAACGCGCGGCGAGTGGATGTCGTAGACACCCGGGCCCACGCCGCGGCCGAAGCCGTGGGACTCGAGGTCGTGGACAACCTCCATGCGTGAGCGGGCAGCTTCGATGGAAGTCACGTCGGCATCGAGCCCGTCGATCGCGTCGATGATGACGCCGAACTCCGAGTAGCAGAGGTGGGTGTGGATCTGGGTTGCGTCGGCGGCACCGGCGGTGGCCAGCCGGAAAGAGTCCACGGACCACTTCAGGTAGGCTGCCTGCTCTGCCTTGCGCAGGGGCAGAAGCTCCCGCAGGGCAGGCTCGTCCACCTGGATGATCTTGATCCCGGCAGCTTCGAGGTCAGCGATCTCGTCGCGCAGGGCCAGGCCCACCTGGTTGGCTGTCTCGCCCAAAGGCTGGTCGTCGCGGACGAAGGACCAGGCCAGGATTGTGACCGGCCCGGTGAGCATGCCCTTCATCGGCTTGCCCGTCAGCGACTGGGCGTACTCAGCCCACTTGACCGTGATGGGGGCGCTACGGGTGACGTCGCCCCACAGGATGGACGGCCGGGTGCAGCGTGAGCCGTAGGACTGGACCCAGCCGTGGACCGTGACGTCGAAGCCGTCGAGGTTCTCGGCGAAGTACTGGACCATGTCATTGCGCTCGGGTTCGCCGTGCACCAGGACGTCGTAGCCCAGTTCCTCCTGCAACTCAACAACGCGCTTGATCTCGTCCTTCATGAGCTGCTCGTACTGTGCGTTAGTGAGCTCGCCCTTGTTGTTGCGGGCACGGGCCGACCGGATCCCGGAGGTTTGCGGGAAGGAACCGATGGTGGTGGTGGGCAGCGGCGGCAGGTGCAGGGCCTTTTCCTGGGCAGCCTCGCGGACCGCGTACTCGGAGCGGCTGAAGTCGGCGTCGGTCAGCGAACCGGTGCGGGTGCGGACCTCCTCACGGCGAACACCGGCGGCGGCGGCGCGGCCGGCGATCGCGGCCGATGCCTCGTCAATGGCTGCCCGGGCAGAAGCGGGATCGGCCAGGTAAGCGGCCAGTGCCTTGACCTCAACAGCCTTCTGGTCAGCGAAGGCGAGCCAGCTGCGCAAGTCGTCGGAAAGCTGGCCCTCTTCGGTGACATCGTGCGGGACGTGCTGGGTGGATGTGGAGGTACTGACGGTGACGCGGCCGGCCGCCGCCTTCAGTTCATCCAGCTTCGCGGCCGAGGCGGCGAGGTCGTTGCGCCAGATGTTATGGCCGTCAACGACGCCGGCAACCAGGGTTTTGTCCCCTAGGGCAGCGAGTGCCGCTGCCGAGGGAACGGCGCCCTTGAAGGCGTCGATGTGCAGGGCGTCAATGGCGGTGGCAGCCAGGGTCCCGAGCTGGCCGTCCAGGGCTCCGTACGGGGTGGAGACGAGGATCTGCGGGCGCTTGGCGGCGCCGGACAGCACCTCGTAGGAACGGGCGACGGCTGCCTCGATTTCCGCTGCCGGCGTATCGTGGTCAACCACCAGGGCGGGCTCATCAAGCTGGATCCAGCTCGCACCTGCGGCGGTGAGCTTTTCGAGCAACTGCGTGTAGACCGGCAGGATGTCTTCGAGGCGTGACAGCGGCGCGAACCCTGCGGGGGCGTCGTCGGATGCCTTGGACAGCAACAGGTAGGTGACCGGGCCAACAATGTACGGGCGGGTCTCGATGCCGTTGGCCAGGGCGAACTCGAATTCCGCCACGATCCGGTTGGAGGCCAGGGCAAACGTGGTCTCTGGACCGATCTCCGGAACCAGGTAGTGGTAGTTGGTGTCGAACCACTTGGTCATTTCCAGCGGCTGCTGGTCCTTCGTACCGCGGGCCAGGGTGAAATAGCCGTCGATGTCCAACTGGCCCTCGGCGTTGAGGAGGTTGCCGAAACGGGCCGGAACCGCGCCGAGGTGCGCGGTGGCATCCAGCACCTGGTCGTAGTAGGAGAACGTTCCCGGGACGGCGGCAGCTTCGGTGAGGCCCAGATCCTGCAGCCGCCGGGCGATGCTCAGCTGGATGTCCTTGGCGGCCGCGTCCAGCGCGTCGGCATCGATCTTGCCGGCCCAGTAGGCCTCGACTGCCTTTTTGAGTTCGCGGCGGCGGCCGATCCTCGGGTAGCCCAGGAGGGAAGCGGCGGGGAACGGGGTGGCGGGGTTGTTTTCAGGCATGGAAGATTCCTTTGAAGTCTTGAAGCGGGGAAGAAGGTTGTGTGCAGGCGGGGTCAGCTGGCCAGCTGGCGTACCCCGGCCTCGGAGCGGGTGGCTGTGTTCGGCCGGGCAGCCGCGGTGGAGCGGGTCACGGCAGTGGAGCGGGCGCTGGACTGAGCAGCGGCGCTGCGTTGGGTGGCGGAACTGCGTTGGGCGGCGGCGCTGCGTCGGCCAACCGAACGTGCCTGGCGCGGCAGTGACAGTTTGTCCAGGACCTCCAGGGCGCTGACATGTTCGTTGAATGTGTAAAGGTGGATGCCCGGCGCCCCGGCGTCCAGGGCTGCGTTGGCCAGGTCCACAGTGGCCCGGACCCCGATCCGCAGCCGCTCGGCGTCGGTCTCTGCCCCGGCCAGGAGTGCCAGGAGTTCCGGTTCCGGTTCCACGCCCGTCAATTCTCCAAGACGGGTGACGCGCCGAAGACTGGTCAGCGGCATAACGCCCGGGACGATGGGAATGGTAACGCCGGCGCGGCGCGCACGGCTGACAAGGTCGGCGTACTGCTCAGTGCGGAAATACACCTGCGTGATGGCGAAGTCAGCGCCGGAGCGCTGCTTCGCGAGCAGTACCTCGACGTCGTGGGCGACGGTGGGTGACTCCGGGTGCCGGGTGGGGTAGGCCGCTACTCCCACCGCGATCTTGCCTGCGCACAGCAGCGCTGACCGCCTCTGTTCGACACGGCGGATGAGCTCAATCAGGTCCTGGGCATACCGCAGCGACCCGGGAACGGGCGGCTCTCCGTCCTGGGGGCGGTCTCCCCGCAGCGCCAGGATGCCCCGCACCCCGGTGTCCAGCAGCTCCCCGATGATCTCAGCCAGTTCCTCCGGGGTGTTGCCCACGCAGGTCAGGTGGGCCAGTGGCCGGAGGGTGGTTTCGAGCAGGAGCCGGTTGATGAGTTCGACGGCGGTGTCCCGGTTTGAGCCACTGGCACCGTACGTGACCGAGACGTAGTCCGGCTCGGTGGTCTCCAGTTCCCGGATGGTGGTCCAGAGCGACTCAGCCGCAGCAGGAGAACGCGGCGGGAAGAGTTCGTAGGAAAGCGCAACGGGGGCGGTTTCGCAGAGATTTGGATGTGTTTCGATAAGGCTTGGGGGTGACATTTGCGTCCTTGGCTTTGGGCCATTGGCAGCTTCCGGTCAACATGGTGTGACCGCAGGCCGGGCAATGAATTGAGTTTGGGGAACACGGACAAACTTCTCAGGGACGCAGCCGCGACTGTTACGCCTGGAACGAAGTTTTCCGTGAGCAAATGTCAGGCCCACATGGGGGCACCCACACCCTCCGGATCGGAGGATCGCTGACACGTTACCTCGGTAACTTGTATAGAACTCTAAGAGCCGGCGGCGCCCCGTTCAAGTTCGCCGCCGAATTAAGACGCAGTTTTACGTCTTGTTTCGGGGCTGCATAGAATTTTGTTCGCCTACCAGGGCCGGTCCGCTCCCGAGCCGAAGTCATTGTCCCGGAGGTACTCGTCCCGTTCCTGCCCCGAGTTCCGCTCGCTCCGGGCCTCCCGGGTACTGTCCTTGAGCTGGTCAAGCTGACTCTGGCTCCGCGGTTCTGCCGGCTGGCCGGATTCCCCGGGCGTCTTCGCAGCCCCGGGTTTGCCGGGGCCGGCATTCTCTTCGCCCTTCCGCGTCAACCGCTCCCCGGCCTGGTTGAGCTTGTCCGCCGCTTCCGTCCCGGGCCCGCCCTCAGCGCTGGCATCAAAGCAGTTGTCCGGGGCAGCCTTCACCACCGTCAGTCCTTCGGCGAAAAGGCTGGCTGCGGAGCCTTGGTCCCCCGCGGCGGCCTGAAGATCACCGAGGCGTTCGATACTGAGCGCCAGGTTAACCCGGATGGCACATTCGTCAACGTGGCCCGCACGTTCCAGTGCTTCCTCAAAGCTGCGGCGGGCTCCGGCGTAGTTCCCGGCGAGGAACAAACCGTCACCTTCCACGAAAGGCGCCTTGTGGGGCTCGGTGAAGTTAGCGATGCGCAGCCCGGCCGCGGCATCCGCCACGGCACCGGCGTCACCGCCGTCGAAAGCCTCCTCTGCCTGGCCGGCCAGCACCCCGACGCTGAGCAGCTTGGCGGCCAGGCAGAGCAGAAACAGCACCGGCAGGAGGGACCACCGGAGCAGCCGGCGACGGCGCAGCAGCCTGTCGCCGGGCATCTCGCGTCGGGGCTGCCTCATGTCCGCGCGTCCCCTGCGTGCCGGACCGCGACGGTCTGCGCGCGGTCCGGCACGGAGTTTGCGGCCGGCAGCCGCAGCCAGTGCCGCAGCAGTAAAACCGCTTCCCGCAGACCGAGCGTGAACGCGCCAAGGGCGAAGATCCAGTACAGCTCAAAGCGTCCGTCCAGACCTCCGCCCTCCGGTGCCCGTTCAAGCTTGCCGGGATCCGCTGCCTGCATCATCGGCGCCACGGCATCGCCTGCATCGCGGTGAACATACGGAATTCCCAACTGGCCGGCTATCCACTGCAGCCTTCCTTCGTCGATAGCGGACAGCGCATCCCCGCCGCTGCCTGACGTGCGGTCCTGGATATAGCCGGGCCCGGTATCGCCGCCGGAACGCGACCCGCTGTTTTCCCTCATCCGGCCACCCTCCGCTGTGCCATAGCCCAGCACGGCTCCCCCGTTCACCAGGCCGCCGCCGACCTGGATGCCTTCCGGCGCCGCGGCGCTGGTCTGTTCCCCGTCGCCCAGATAAAAAACCAATCTGGGCCGTTCGGGGTGGCTGTCGCGCGCGGCGCGCAGCCGCTCCGCCAGCAGCTTGGCAGCCGACGTCACGCTGCTCCCCTTGGAAAAGGCTGGCATCTGCGGCTGCAGCACAGCGACAGCGGTGTCCAGCGCCGAAGTGTCCGTCGTCAGGGGCATCCGGACTACGGCATTGCTGTCGAATGTCAGGACGGAGAATCGCGCGCCGGCCAGTTCGCCGGCGATGGCCAGGATGTCCTGGCGGACACCGTCCAGCCGCGGCGATTGGTTGCCGTAGTCTTCGGCCACAATGCTGCTGCTGGTGTCCACGACAAAGAAAACGTTGACGTCCGAGGTGGCCGTCTGGGTGTTTCCGCCGGGAATCCCGGGCCTGAGTGCGGCGGCCAGGAGCAGCAGCACCATGACGCTCCTGAGCAGCCATTCGTGGAGCCGGCCGCGGCTCCGCCCGGCGCCACGCTGCCGAAACGCCCGCACCAGCCGCCAGGCCATGGACAGCACAACGGCGCCAATGAGTGCCGACATCAGCCACAGGGGAAGGACAGGTTGCAGGGTCATGGCTTCAGCCGCCAGGATGCGCCTGCCAGGACCAGGCCGGACAGGAGAGCCACCGTCAGCGGCACGTTGGGCAGGTCCGAAACCACGGCCCGCGGTGCACCCTCCAGCGCGGCCGCTTCCGTGTCCTGCACCCGGCGGACGATGTCCGCCACCGCATCCGGGTGATCCAACGGGTAGTACGCCCCGCCGCTGGCGTCGGCTGCTTCCCGCAGCCTTGCGCCGGGCTGCGCAGGCCCCGGACCGTAATCAAAGTCGCCGGGATTCAGCGCATACACCTTGACGCCGCGCTCCCTGGCCAAGGTGCCGGCTTGCTCCAGGGTGAAGATCGGATCCCCGGAGAGGTAGTTGTCCGTCGCCAGGACAACGGAACGCGACCGCTGGCCGGGTGCATCCGGCCCGGCCCCGCCGGTTGGTGATACCGCCCTGGCGGCGCCGGCGCCTGCGGGCGGGAACCCGGCGACGCAGGACGCCAGGCCGTCGCCGATCAGCGAAGACCCGCGCCCGCTCCAGGTGCCGTCCAGGAAGCCCGCACTGCCGGGGTCGCCGTCGAAAGCCGCTTTGGCCAGCGTGAGCTGTTCCTGCACGTACTCATAGTCGTCGGTCAACGGAAAAACCTGGACCGCACTGCTGTCGAAAATGGTGAGGCCGATTCTTTCGCCGTCGAACTCCTTGGCCAGGACACCAAAGACCTCCACCACGGCAGAATCGGCGCTGCTCATGGAGCCGGAACTGTCCAGGCACAGCATGATGTCCCGGTTCCGCTGCTCAGGCCGGACGGTGGTCAGCTCTACCGGCCGCGCCGCCGCTACCACCGCGGAAACGAGAAGGGACGCGGCGGCGAGCGCCGCAACGGCAAGCCAGCGGCGGTGCCGGCGCAGGGCAGCCTGGTATTCGGGCAGAGCGGTGAGGCGGTCCGCGTGGGCAACCGGCCGGCGTCGTGCGTTTGCCTGCGGGCGGAGCGCCCGCCAGAGTGCTGCGGCCGCCAGGAGCAGCGCAGGCGGAATCACCCACCAGAACATCAGTTCCATTGCCCCACCGCCTGCCGTGCCGTCTCGGCCGATTGCGGCACCGGCGGCAGCGGTTCCATTCCGAACTCGCCCGGATAGATCCTCCGGACTGCCTCTGCGATGACGGGAAGCGGGTAGCCTTCCAGCTCGGCCAGGGTCATTCGGGGCGCATCCACTCCTGTCACGTCCCGGGCAAACGTGCGCACCAGCAGGCTGAGCTTCTGGTGGGATTCACGGGAGCTCAGCAACCCGGCCCTGGAATCAGCGGCCACCGCGTCAATCCGCTGCAGATAGGTCTCCTTAAGCCCTTGAAGGTCCGACGGCGTGGTGAACGGGGCCGCGGCTGCCGGCCGCCGTTGGCGGGTGCTGAGGAATACGAAGCAGTACCAGCCCAGGGCCACCGCCACCAGGGCAAAGCCGGCCCACATCCAGGCGCCGCTGTATTGCAGCGGCCCGATGAGGCCGCCGTCAGCGTGCATGCCGGTGCCTTTCGAGCAGGGCGAAAAGTTCCGTGATCACCTTGCTGCTGCCGGTCACATGGCCTTCGGTGATGCCGGCGCGGCGGAACATGTCCTGCCGGCCGGAGTCCCGCTCCCCTGCTGCCCTCACGTAGGCCTCCGTGACTGCGGTGGATGAGGCCAGGTGTCCCAAGAGCGTGCCGGAGTCAGCCACGCTGAAGGCCTCCCCGGCGCAGCCATCTCCGGCAAGGACGGCGTCGCGGATGGTGAGCCAGAGGATTTCGTGCTGGGCACGAAGCCGGCGCAGCAGCTGTTCCAGCTCCGGGCCGGCCGCAAGCTCGTCGGCCACAACAAAGATCAGGAACCTGCCTTTGACCGTGCGGGCCACGTGTTCCAGCTGGGCCTCGATCCGGCTGGGCCCGGAGTCCAGGCCCGTGGCGGAATCAATCGTCCGCAGGACCCGTTCCAGGTGCGCCTCCCCGGCCTTGGCCGGGGTCGCACGCGTGCCGTCAGCGTCTCCGCAGACCAGGCCCACCACGTCGCCGTGCCTGTTCGCGAGGTACCCCATGACCCCGAGCGCCATGAGGGCGATGTCCTTCTTGGCTTCGCCGTCGCGGGCTTCGGCGGCCATGTTCCGGCCCGTATCCGCTACGAGCAGGACGGTCTGCCGCCGGGCGGCAACATGGCGTTTGATGAGGGGTGACCCGTGCCGGGCGGTGGCTTTCCAGTCGATGGCGCGGACGTCGTCGCCGGGAATGTAGGCCCGGAGGTCGTCAAAATCGAGGCTGTGGCCCCGGAAGACTGAAGCGTATTCGCCGTCGAGCATGCCGCGGGCTTTTCGGTGGGCGAAGACGGCCATTTTCGACTTTACGCGGGTCAGGAGGCTGGTCATTGCCGGGCTCAGGGGGTCTGAACGGAGGCCACGATGGCGTCGATGACGCTTTCCACCGGGACCTGCTCGGCAATGGCGTCAAACCCCAGGATCAGTCGGTGCCGCAGGACACGGTGGGCGAGGGATTTCACGTCCTCCGGGATCACGTGGTCCCTGCCGTTGAGGAGCGCCACGGCCCGGGCAGCCCGGCTGAAGGCGATGCTGGCGCGGGGGCTGGCGCCGAATTCGATGAACTCCGCGAGCCTGCGATCAATGTATTGCCCGGCGTTGCGGGTGACATATACCAGGCCCACGATGTAGTTGATGATGGCGGGATCGATGTAGATCCGGCGGACCAGGTCCTGTGCGCCCAGAACGGCGTCAAGGGAGGCGGCTGCGGCAGGTTTCTGTTCCGCGGTGAAGACACCGGCGTCGATCCGCCGGAGGATCTCCGTCTCCTCGGCGGGCGAGGGGTAGTCCAGCACGTCCTTGAGCATAAAGCGGTCCATCTGGGCCTCCGGCAGCTGGTACGTTCCTTCCTGCTCGATGGGGTTCTGCGTCGCGAGCACCAGGAACGGCGAGGGCAGTTTGTACTCCTGGCCACCGATGGAGGTCTGCTGTTCCTGCATCGCTTCGAGCATGGCGCTTTGGGTCTTGGCGCTGGAGCGGTTGATTTCGTCGAGCAGGACGATGTTGGCGTGCACCGGCCCCAGTTGCGTGATGAAGGTGCCCTTGGCGGCGTCATAGATCTGTGTTCCCACGATGTCGCTCGGGAGCAGGTCCGGGGTGCACTGGATGCGCCGGAACTCCGCGCTCACGGCCTCGGCTACGGTCTGGGCCGCGGTGGTCTTGGCGAGGCCTGGAACGCTTTCCAGCAGGATGTGACCGCCCGTCAGGAGACCCACCAGCAACGACTCGCGCAGCCGCGCCTGGCCCACCACTTTGGCATCGAAGCTGCGGGAAATTTTCGCCACCACCTGCTGCGCGCGGGCCAGTTCCACCGGTTCGATTCGTGCGGGCGCACTGGTCTGAAGCAATGGATCTCCCCCTGTTGGCTTGCTGCGTGGTGATTGCGGACTGCTGATGTAGCCGGCCGGCGGCTCTCCGCCCGCCATCCTATCCAAGCCACCTGCGCAAATACCTGCAATGGGGACCCCTCCCCATGGCAGGTCCCCGGGTCTATCCTGATGAAATGATTGAGCTACCAGCCAGTTACCAGGCCTATCTCGCGGACAAAAGCCCTACGTTCATCGACACCGTTCGGCCCATCCTGATGCAATCCGCCGCGGATAAGGCCCACGGCGTCCGGGTCCTTAACCTGCCTCACGGCCATCAGGCGCACCTCGACGACACCATTCCCTATGGTGTCGTCGTGGAGGACATCGACTGAGAGTTTCGGCGCATAGTGCTGCCCTGGGCCCCCAGCCGCGGATATCCGTAGGGGACCCCGGGGGGCAAGGAACTGCGGCTAAACCTCCAGGAGCAACCGTTGTGACCGGGGCGCCAGCGTGTGTTCCAGGACCAGGCAGGCAGCGCCAACGGCGCCAACATCCTCACCAACCCCGGTGCCCACAACCTCGATGGTGTGGATCAGCCGGGCCGCGCTGTTGGCATCCACCAGTGCCGGGATCTTCTGCAGGTAGCGGTCCGCGATGCGGCTCCAGAACGGGCCGCCAAAGACCACCCGTTCGACGTCGAGCGTGTTGGTGACTACACAAACGGCACGCGCCACGAGGACTGCGGATCTGTCGATGATGGCCAGTGCTTTTTCGTCGCCGGCATCGGCGAGGTCGCACAACTGCGCGAAGCTCTGCTGGACCTCTGCCCCGTTGTTGTGGTTCGCGGAGCCGTCCAGAATCCCTGCGCCTACGGCTTCCGCCACCAGCACCTTTGGAATCACGGAGGACTTCACGCAGCCCCGCAGGCCGCAGTCGCAGGGAGGCCCGTCCGGATCCACCATGATATGGCCGATCTCGCCCGCATTTCCCGATGTTCCACGCACCACTTCATCGTTGAGCACAATGCCGCAGCCGATGCCCGTCCCCATGTACATGAACACGAAGCTGCCCGCACCGCTGGGGCCGCCGGCCCAGGTTTCGGCGACGGCGGCACTGGTCACGTCCTTGTCAACCAGGACGGAATAGCCGGTGGCTTTGGCCAGGGCGTTCCGGAGTTCAACACGGTCCCAGCCCGGCAGCAGCGGCGGGTCAACCACGGTGCCGTTGTCCAGGTCGATGGGGCCGGGGGCGGCGAGGCCCAGGCCTGCGATCTTGCTTGCATCCACGCCGGACCCGGCAACCAGCTGTTCGATTTCGGTGGCCATGGTGGCGATCACGGCGGCAGGATCATTCCCGCCCGGGGTTTTGATGCGGGCGTGCTGCACAACTGCGCCGACGAGGTCGAGGACCACAAAGGTGGTCACGGCAGGGTCCAGGTGGACGCCCACGGCGTACATTCCGGCCGGGTTCAGTCGCAGCATGGTGCGGGGTTTGCCCGGTCCGCTGCCTTCTTTGCCGGCCTCGACAATCAGGTGCTGGTCCAACAGCCGGCG
This sequence comes from Pseudarthrobacter sp. IC2-21, assembly GCF_034048115.1. NCBI lineage: Bacteria > Bacillati > Actinomycetota > Actinomycetes > Micrococcales > Micrococcaceae > Pseudarthrobacter > Pseudarthrobacter sp. IC2-21. Next base: position 2,354,677 of record NZ_CP139145.1, read on the forward strand.
CGAGATGTTGGAGATGGTCTGCGGGGAAAGGCCTACGATCTGAGCCAGCTCAACGCGGCTCAGGCCTCCGGATGAGCGGCGGATGGCATCGAGGATCACCGTCAGGTTGAAGTCCCCCATGCGCGGCAGGTTGGTCCCGCGCCGTGGAGCCGAGGGCTGGCGTATGTCTGGCACGGTCTCCCCTAGTATTTGCGGCCGGGTTCTGGTGATGTCTGAATGCTACGTTACCGCCAGTTCAACGCCCAGAGCCGGAGGCGGACTGCGGCGCGGTCCCGTGGTCAGGCCCGTTTGGTGCTGACCGCCACCGTGAATTTCGGGTTGCTGCCCTTGACCGTGGTGGGACCCACCAGCCGTTCCAGGGCCGGCAGGTACTGCAGGTGCCGGTTGAAGACTGTCCACAACTGACCGCCGGGAGCGAGGACCCTGGCCGCCGCCTCAAACAGCTTGAGCCCTGCCCCGGCATGCACGCTGGCGCCTAGGTGGAACGGCGGGTTCAGCAGGACCAGGTCGGCACTTGCGGCGGGCAGGGTGCTCATGGCGTCGTCCTGGAGCGCCGTGATCCGGTCCGTGAGGCCGTTGGCCCGGGCGGTGGCTTCGGCCGAGGCGACGGCAGCGGCGGAGCGGTCTGTGGCTGTGACGCGCGCCGCGGGGTTCGCCTTCACGTACATGGCGGCGAGGATCCCCGTCCCGCACCCGAGGTCCACAGCGTGCCCGGCGGCGGGCATTTGCGGCAGAAAGGTCAGGAGAAACCTGGTGCCGATGTCCAGCTTCGTACCGGCGAAAACCGCGCCGTACGCTGCAACGTCGAGGTCCAGCTCTGCGAGGTGTTCGACGACGGGCCCGGGGCTGCGTGCGGCCGCACCTTCGCCACGTACGGGCTTGGGGTCGCCGGCAATGATCAGCCGTGATTTCTGCCGCGCCAGTTGGGGCTGGACGGTTTGGAAGTGACGCTCCAGGACAGCGTTCATCCCCAGTGACATGTGCTTGACCCGCCCGCCGGCGATGAGCACCACCTCCGGGGCGGCGTACCGGGCCACGGCGTGGGAGATTTCCTCGAGCTCCGCCAGCGTGCGGGGCAGCTGGAGCAGCACGGTCCCGGCACCGGCGAGCAACTTTTCCCCCAAAGGAAGCTGCTGGTAGCCTGCCAACCCCAGGACGGCGGCGTTGTTCCGCAGGGCACGCTCCCCCGTGATGAGGTCCTCGTGGACCCGGACCTGCCCGACGCCCAGGACCGCCAAGGCCCCCAAGGTAAGGGCGCCGTAGCGGTCACCGATTACTGCCAGGCTGCCCGGCGCATCCACGCGGCCGGCGGCGGCTTCGAGCAGGAGCCTGTCCGTGGCGTCCCAGGCCTGCAGGTTGGGCGCCTCAACATCGGGGTACCGCCTGAGCCTGCCGAGGATGTTGTCAAGGCTGTTCTCTGCCACGTTGTTCCTGCCGTTTGCCGGTGTGCCGGGTGGTTGGGTTGTCACTGCTGGAATGCGGGCAATTTCAGAATGGCAGCCACTGCCGCCCTGCCCGCACGGTTCGCCCCGATGGTGGACGACGACGGCCCGTAGCCCACGAGGTGCACGCGCGGCTCGGCTGCCACCTGGGTTCCGTCCATGGCGATCCCGCCGCCGGGTCCCCTCAGGTGCAGCGGCGCGAGGTGTTCAAGCTCCGCGCGGAAGCCGGTGGCCCACAGGATCACATCCGCCCGGAGGAGGCTGCCGTCGGTGAGGCGGACGCCGTCGGGCTCGATGGACGTGAGCATGGGCTGCCGCCGCAACGCGCCGCGCTTTTCCGCAGCCTGCAGGGCAGGTGTCCGGATCAGGCCGGTCACGGCAACAACGCTCTGCGGGGGCAGTCCCAGCCTGACGCGCTCCTCCACGAGGGCGACGGCGTCGTGCCCCGCTTTTGCGTCGAAGGTGGCGTCACGCCATTCGGGCTCGCGGCGGGTGAACCAGCTGGTGGTGGTGATCCGGGAGATCTCATCCACCAGCCCGACGGCGGAAATCCCGCCGCCCACCACAATGACGTGTTTACCGCGGAACTCCTCAGCCGAGACGTAGTCGGCCACGTGCAGCTGCCGGCCGAGGAAGGTGGCGCGGCCCGGATAGATGGGCCAGAAAGGCCTGGTCCAGGTGCCGGTGGCGTTAATGACGGCTTTGCCCGTCCAATCGCCGTGATCGGATCTGACCAGAAGGCGGCCGGCCGGATCCGTGTCTTCCCTGGCAACGGAGGAGACCTTGACCGGGCGCAGGACTTCAATCCCGAGTTGCCGTTCATAGGCCTCGAAGTACCTGCTCAGGAATTCTGAGCTGGGTTCCGCCGGGTCCACATCGGGCTTGGCAATTCCGGGGAGGTCGCTGATGCCGTTCACCGTTTCCATGATCAGGCTCTTCCAGCGGTGCCGCCACGCACCGCCCGGGCCCTGCTCGGCGTCGAGGATCGTGTATCCCAGCCCCCGGCGCTTCAGGTGGTAGGCCGCGGAAAGACCCGCCTGCCCGGCGCCGATGACCACAACGTCGGTGGTTCCGTTTTCCATGTCCGCAGGCCGGATTCCGCTAGACCTTCTTCACCACGGAGGATTTCAGCTGCATGGGCCCCACTCCGTCCACCTTGCAGTCGATGTCATGGTCTCCCACGCCGTCGACGAGCCTGATGCCGCGGACCTTGGTTCCCACCTTGATCACACCGGAACTTCCCTTGATCTTCAGGTCCTTGACCACCGTCACGGTGTCCCCGTCCGCGAGGACGTTGCCCACCGCATCCTTGATGATCCGCGGCCCCGGTTCCCCGTCGTCGGGCGCCGTCCCGGGGGCCCACTCATGGCCGCACTCCGGGCAGACCAGCAGCGCACCCATCTCGTAGGTGTGGACACTGGCACATTCCGGGCACGGCGGCAGGGACTCATTCACACCCCCATGATAATCGGGCCGCCGCACTGACAGGCGCGCGCCGCCGTCGTACTGTTGGGCCATACCTGAAGAAAGGCACCGAGCATGGCAACGGAGAATCGGGCAGCGCCGCTGCTGGCGAAAGCACTGGGCATCGTCCTGGGTACAGATGAGATACCACTGAGGTTACGTGCGTGGGACGGTTCAGAGGCGGGGCCGCCGGATGCACCCGTGCTGGAGTTCAGGCACCGCCGGGCGTTGCGGCGGATCCTGTGGTCGCCCGGTCAGCTGGGGCTGAGCCGCGCGTATGTTGCCGGTGACATTGACGCGCCGGGCGACATCTTCGCCGCCTTCACCGCCCTGAGCTCGGTGGGTAAGTTTTCCGAGCCCGGTCCCTTCCGGCCGCTGACGCCCCGCGAACTGGGCACACTGATGCGGACGGCGGTCCGGCTCGGGGCGGTGGGACCCAATCCTGCGCCCCCGCCCGAAGAAGCAAGGATTACCCGCAAGGGCCGGCTCCACACGCGGCAGCGGGATGCTGCGGCAATTTCACACCATTACGACGTCGGCAACGACTTTTACGCCCTCGTGCTCGGTTCATCGATGGTGTACTCGTGCGCTGTGTGGAGTGAGGCTTCGGCCGCCGGCACCGAGGGGCTCCCGGCGGGTCTGGACGCTGCGCAGCGGGCCAAGCTTGACCTGGTCTGCCGGAAGCTCGGCCTCCAGCCCGGGATGAGGGTGCTGGACGTGGGCTGCGGCTGGGGCAGCTTTGCCCTGCACGCTGCACAGAATTACGGGGTCACGGTCGTTGGCGTGACGCTGTCCTCCGAGCAGGCCGTGCTTGCACGCAAACGGGCCGCCGAGGCGGGCCTGACCGAAAACGTCGACATCCGCGTGCAGGATTACCGGGATATCGATGACGGGCCGTTTGACGCGATCAGTTCGATCGGCATGTCCGAGCACGTCGGCCGGGAACAGACGCCGCGCTATGTGGACACGCTGCACTCGCTGCTCCGGCCTGGGGGCCGGCTGCTCAACCACGCCATCTCCTGGAATGCCGGGCCAACCAAACCCGACCCCGACTCCTTCATCCCGCGCTATGTGTTCCCGGACGGCGAAATGCTGGGCCTCGGCGAAATGGTTACCGCGCTCGAAGGCGGCGGGTTCGAGATTCTTGACGTGGAGGCCCTGCGGCAGCACTACGCCCTGACTTTGCGGGCATGGGTGCGGCGGCTGGAAACCAACTGGGACGAGGCAGTTGCCCTCACCAGCTTGGGCCGGGCCAGGATCTGGCGGCTGTACATGGCCTCCAGCGCCCTCGGATTCGAATCCGGCCTGACCGGAGTCAACCAGATCCTGGTTCAACGCGCCGGCGGTGCGCAGCCGCCGTTGCGCCGGACGGACTGGATCTAGCTGCCCGGTCCCGGCCGGCAGGCGGATAATCAAAAAGAGCCACCCCTGGGGGTGGCTCTTTTTGTGGACGGATGGTCCGGCTTGGTGGAGCTGAGGGGACTCGAACCCCTGACCCCCTGCATGCCATGCAGGTGCGCTACCAGCTGCGCCACAGCCCCAAACCGTTGTTCCCCCGGCCTTTCGGGCCGCTCGAAGCAACCTGATTAGCTTAATGGAAATCCGGGCCGTGCGCCAATCGGAGGGCGAGCTGGCCGGGCGGTCAGCTGCGGCGACGGGAGAAGTCCCCGCCGATGGGACTTCTCCCCCGGGAACGCGGGCGGGAAAAGACCACATGAGGGGGAATTGTGTGTCGCCAGCGCGGGCGTAACGGGCAACAAAAAAGTCCGCCGGAATCTTTCGATTCCGGCGGACCATCCGGTGGAGCTGAGGGGACTCGAACCCCTGACCCCCTGCATGCCATGCAGGTGCGCTACCAGCTGCGCCACAGCCCCGGACCTTCGCTGCCCCGTGATCTCCGGAGCAACTCAAATATCTTAGACCAGCATTTCCGAAAATTCCAAATCGGGCATATTCGGGCCGGTAAGGCCGGTTATTCGGATTCCGAAGCGGCTGATGCCTTCGCGGATGCGTCGTCGGCAAGCTGAAGGTCGACGACGGGGCAGTCCTTCCAGAGGCGCTCCAGGGCGTAGAAGACGCGGTCTTCCTCGTGCTGGACGTGGATCACGATGTCAGAGTAGTCCAGCAGTACCCACCGGCCGCCGGCGCGGCCTTCGCGGCGGACCGGGCGGAGATCCTGCTTGGAGAGTTCTTCTTCAATGCCGTCCACGATGGCGTTGACCTGGCGTTCGCTGGGGGCCGATGCGATGAGGAAGACGTCCGCCAGGGCGAGGCGTTCGCTGACATCGAGCGCCACAATGTCGTGGGCGATCTTGTCCGCGGCGGCCTTGGCGGCGTGGCGGGCTGTGGCGATGGATGAATCTGATGCAGTCACGGGACTCCTTGTAGTTTTCTAAAGTTTTGTAGGGGGCGCAGCCGGTTAGCGGGAGAGACCGGTGGCGATGAGGATGACGCCCGAAATGAGGGCCACAATTCCGAAGACCAAAACGATGACCTGCATGAGCCGGAGCCGGTTGGCGCGGGCCAGGCCTGCCGTTGCCGCGTCCAGCGGTTCCAGCCCATGGGCGGAGCGTGCGGGTACGCGGTGCATGTCCTCGAAAAGACCTTCAGCCTCGGCCGAAGTATCGTCCGGCACTGCTGAAACCAGGCGCTTTGGCTCTGACGCCGCCCGGGCGGCAGCTTCGGCCCGGGCGATGACCCGGGAACGGCCCGACGGGCTCCCCGCTGCCGGTGCGGCGCCGGCCTGCCTGGATGCGGGAGAGGGCCGGCGGTTCTTGCCGCCTGGCCGGACTTTGGCTCCAGGCTGGGTCTGCACAGGCACGTAGGTGGTCGCCGGCGGTTTCATGACCGGCCGGTCGACACCCGGAACCTGGACGAATTCAAGCGGCGTAACCATGGCCAGGTTGTCCGCGGTTGCGGGACCCGACTGACCGGTGGCGGGACCTGGCTGAGCGGCCGGCCGGCCGGCAGCGGTCTGGGCGGACACGGCCTGGGTGGCTGCCGCCCGCCCGTGGGGGGCCTGTGCCTGGGTGCTCTGTGCCTGGGGGCTCTGTGGAGCGGAAGCCACCGCCTGCTCGGCCAGCTTCTGCTTGGCCATGGCGCGGCGGTTCAGGACGGCGGCACGCTCCGCGAGGGCGATCTGTTCCGCGAGGATGTCCGGGTCCACTGCCTCGGGGTCGAGGGAGGCGATGTGCTCCATTTTGGCAAGCTGGTTCTTCGCCTGCTCGGCAATGAGGGCACGCGTCGCCAAGGCCTGCTCCACGCTCATGCCGTCCGGCAGGCCCGTTCCTCCGGCGGGAGTTGACGGAGCGGCTGCCGGGGTACCCGGTGCGGGAGTGCCGACGGTGGAAGCCCTGCCTGCTGCCGTGCCGGGTGCCTTACTGCCGGGTACCGGGGTGCCTGGTGCCGGAGCACCGGGTGCGGTGGCCGGGGAGCCTGGAGCAGCCGGAAGCGGCTTGCCCATCGGGGCGGCGATGATGGGGTTCGCTGAGGTGACAGCCTGTTCCTTGAGTTGCTGGAGCCTCAACTGCCGCCGGGTGGGAGGACCGCCCGCCGAAAGCTGCCCTTCCTTTTCTTCAAGTTCCTTGATGGTGCGCAGGGCGGCACGGTCCCGCGCCCGGATTTCCGATGACCGCTGGGCCTGTGTTTTTTCCGGGACTGAATCCACCGGCGCGTCGGCCGCGCGGCGTTGTTTTGAGGCAGGCGAAACCTGGCCCGGGACCGTGGACCCGGTAGCCGTCTTCTCATCTCTGGCCTGCCGCAGTTCGCGGCGGCTGCGGACGGGGGGCTGTTCCTGACTCATTGAAAACTCATTCAGTACTTGCTGGCTCGTCTGTTTCGGTAAGTTGCTCAGCTTCGGGCGGAAAACCCTCGGCGTACAGCCCATATTTGGCGATGTATTGCACCACTCCGTCCGGTACCAGGTACCAGACGGGATTGTTCGCGGCCACCCTGGTGCGGCAATCCGTGGAGGAGATGGCCATGGCGGGCACCTCCAGCAGGCTGACGTCCTTCCGGCCCATCCCGTCGAGCACATGCCCCGGCCGGGTCACGCCGACAAAGTGGGCCAGCGACCACAGCTCATCGATGTCTTTCCAGGACAGGATCTGTGCCAGGGCGTCCGCGCCGGTGATGAAGAACAGGTCCGCATCGGGGCGCTGGGTCCGCAGGTCACGCAGGGTATCGATGGTGTACGTGGGGCCAGGCCTGTCGATATCCACCCTGCTGACGGTGAACCGGGGATTCGATGCAGTAGCGATCACCGTCATGAGGTACCGGTGCTCAGGCTTGCTGACGTGTTTATGCGTCTTCTGCCATGGCTGGCCGGTGGGGACAAAGACCACTTCATCCAGGCCGAACTTGGCGGCCACCTCACTGGCCGCAACCAAGTGGCCGTGATGGATGGGATCAAAAGTCCCGCCCATCACGCCCAGGCGCAGCCGTTCTTTCGCACCTTCACGGTGCAGAACACGGGAAATGTCAGTGGCCTTGGCCGCGGTCGTGCTTGTTGGGGTGCTGGCGGTGCGGATCGGCGTGCTCTTCGGTCGCGGTGTGGCGGTTGCCCAGGTTGGAGTAGGACAGCGTGATAAACATCAGCGCCAGCAGGATCGCGAACATCACGCCGCCGATCACGAACGGTGGCGCTATGAGCGGGGCCGCTTCCTCATGTTCAACGGCGGCGGCAACGGTCATGGCGATCTGCTGGAGCAGCATTTTCTCCCCTAGGGTTCAAGGATGTGGGCAGCGGATCTTCCCGCCGTTCCGGACTTCTGTCTATGTTACCGCGTTGTTAGCCGCGGACCTGGCCCTCGCCCTGCACGATCCACTTGGTGGTGGTGAGCTCGGTGAGGCCCATCGGGCCGCGGGCATGCAGCTTCTGGGTGGAGATGCCCACTTCGGCACCCAGGCCCAGCTCCCCGCCGTCGGTGAACCGCGTGGACGCGTTGACGATCACGGCCGCCGAGTCGATCTCCGCAATGAACCGTTCCGCGTTGGCCAAGTTGTTGGTGAGGATCGCTTCGGTATGGCCGGTGGACCAGGTGCGGATGTGCTTCACCGCGTCATCGAGGCTGTCCACCATGGCCACAGCGAGATCGAGGTCCATGTACTCGGTACCCCAGTCCTCATCCGTGGCGGGGGTGGATTCGATGGAAGCAGGCAGGGCGGCGCGGATGCGATCGTCCGCGTGAAGGGTGACGCCGGCACCGCGCAGTGCGGCGGCAACGGCCGGCAGCACCGTGGAGCGGGAGTGGACCAGCAGCGTTTCCACGGTGTTGCACACGCTGGGCCGCTGGGTTTTTGCGTTCAACAGAATGTCCACTGCCATCTCTTCACTGGCGGATTCGTCGATGAAGATATGGACGTTACCTTCGCCGGTCTCGATGACGGGAACGGCGGCGTTCAGCACAACGGACTGAATCAGGTCCCGGCCGCCGCGGGGAATCAGGACGTCCACACGGCCACGCGCCCGCATCAGCGCGTTGGCTCCTTCCCGGCCGTACTGGTCCACCGTCTGCACGGCGTCCGAGGGCAGGCCAACGCTGTTCAGGGCGTCACGGAGCACCTGGACCAGGGCTTCATTCGTGGCGGCCGCAGCCGTGCCGCCGCGGAGGATGACGGCGTTGCCGCTCTTCAGCGCGAGGCCGGCGATGTCAACGGTCACGTTGGGACGGGCTTCGTAGATAGCTGCCACCACGCCCATGGGTACGTTAATCTGGCGCAGCCGCAGGCCGTTGGGCAGGGTCTGGCCGCGGACCACGTTGCCTACGGGATCCGGCAGCGTGGCCAGGTTCTCCAATGCGTCCACCAGCCCGGTGATCCGGGCGTCGGTAAGGGTCAGCCGGTCCAGCATGGCCGCCGAGGTTCCGTTCGCCTTGCCTGCCGCCACGTCCTTGGCATTGGCCGCCAGGATGATGCTCTTGCGTTCCAGGAGGGCGGCGCCGATGGCGCGGAGGCCGCGGTCCTTCCAAGCCCGGTTGGCGCGGGACATCCGGCGGGCTGCCTGCTTGGAGCGGTCAGCAATGGCGTGGACGGCAGCCTCGACCTCCTCCGCCGACACGGACACTGCAGTCTTCGGCGACGCGGCATCCGGCGCCTTCGGGGCATCGGAGAGTCCCGTGTTGTCTCCGGAAGTCGCAGCAGTAGCGTGGGTCAGTGCCTCAGTCATGATCCAAGTTTAGGCGAGTCAGGGCCTCAGACCAGCACCAGGTCATCAACGTGAACAACTTCACGGTCATAGCCGCGCCCCAGGGCCTTGCCCAGTTCCTTCGTGGACCGGCCCAGCATTTGGGGTAACTCTGCCGCGGAGTAGTTGACCAGGCCGCGGGCGATGACCGTGCCGTCCATGCTGACCATTTCAATGGCGTCCCCGGCTTCAAAGTCGCCTTCGACGGCGGAGATGCCGGCCGGGAGCAGGGAGGTGCGGCGGTGGCGCACTGCCTTGACGGCGCCGTCGTCGAGAATTAGCCGTCCCCGGACCGAGGCAAGGTGTGCCAGCCACAGCAGGCGTACGGGCTTGCGGGCGCCGTTCACCGTGAACCAGGTGCCAACATCCTCACCGGCCAGCGCTGCCGCGGCATTGGTGGTGGAGGTGACCAGTGCGTGGATGCCGGAGCCGGCAGCTATGGTGGCGGCCTCGACTTTGGTGGTCATACCCCCGGTGCCCACCCCGGCTTTGCCTGCCTTGCCGATGGTGACGCCGTCGAGGTCCTGCGGGCCTTCCACCAGGGGAATCCTCTTTGCCCCGTGGGCGGGCGGCCCGTCATACAGGGAGTCGACGTCGGAAAGCAGCACCAGCGCGTCGGCCCGAACCAGGTGCGCCACCAGGGCAGCGAGCCGGTCATTGTCGCCAAAACGAATCTCATGCGTTGCGACGGTGTCGTTTTCGTTGACGACCGGCACCACACCCAGGTTGACGAGGCGGTCCAGCGCGCGGAAAGCGTTGGTGTGCTGGCTCCGCCGCATCAGGTCATCGGCCGTGAGCAGCACCTGGCTGACGGTCACGCCGTGGGCACCGAAGGCCTGCGTGTAGCGGGCCATCAGCAGGCCTTGGCCCACGCTGGCCGCAGCCTGCTGCGTGGCCAGGTCACGCGGCCGCTTGGCGAGGCCAAGCGGCGCGAGTCCGGCAGCGATGGCGCCCGATGAGACCAGGATGATCTCCGTACCGGCGTTGCGCTTGGCCGCCAAGGCATCTGCCAGGGCGGTCAGCGCCTCCTCCGAAATGCCGCCTTTGATGCTGGTCAGCGACGACGAACCCACTTTGACAACGATCCTGCGGGCGCCGGCGAGCAGGCTGCGGTCGGCGGTCCGCTGTCGCGGTGCCGCCGTGGCAGAACTACTGGTCATCTTCTGCGCCCAGTCCACTCTCCTTGAGCGGCTTGGCGACGCGGCGGCTGCTGACCGATTCGGTCCAGATTCCAGCCTTGCGCTCGGCCTCGAGCTCGGCACGCGCGGCGGCCTTGGCATCCTTGCGTTCCTGCTGCTCCTCGCGCTTCTGGCCGCGGGTGGGGCGGTCGCCGATATCGGCGAACCGGACATCGGTGCCGCGGGGTGCAGCGAGGAGTTCCGCGCCGGCCATCATGGTGGGCTCCCAGTCGAAGACGACGCCGTCGTCCTCGCCGATCACCACAGTGTCACCCGGTTTGGCGCCCTGCTTGAACAGTTCGTTTTCCACGCCCAGCTTGGCGAGGCGGTCGGCGAGGTAGCCGATGGCTTCCTCGTTGGTGAAGTCGGTCTGCTTGACCCAGCGCACGGGCTTGTCACCGAGGACGCGGAACAGCGGCTCCAGGTTCTTCTCTTCGCGGCGGATCTTGAAGCCTGCTTCATTGACGGCGCGGGGCCTCAGGACCGGCGGCTGGACCTTCGGCGGTGCGGCTGCGAGGGTGTCGCGGGCGGCCTGGACAATTTCGGCCATGGCGAAGCCGAGTTGGCGGAGGCCTTCGTGGCTCGTCGCCGAAATTTCGAAGACCCGGTAGCCGCGTGACTCCAGCTCGGGACGCACGAATTCAGCCATGTCCTTGCCGTCCGGCAGGTCCACCTTGTTCAGAGCCACCAGGCGGGGGCGGTGGTTCAGCGGAACCACGTCGCCGTCCGTGCCGGCGTAGCTCATGTCAACCGCGTACTTTTCCAGTTCGGCTTCGATGATGGCCAAGTCCGAAAGCGGGTCCCGGTCCGCTTCCAGCGTGCCGCAGTCCAGCACGTGCACCAGGGCGGCGCAGCGCTCCACGTGGCGCAGGAAGTGGTGGCCGAGGCCCTTGCCCTCGCTGGCGCCTTCTATGAGTCCGGGGACATCGGCGATGGTGAAGCGGACATCGCCCGCCTGGACAACGCCCAGGTTGGGGATCAGCGTGGTGAAGGGGTAGTCGGCGATTTTGGGCCGGGCCGCAGACATGGCGGCGATCAGGCTGGACTTGCCCGCGGAGGGGAACCCCACCAGCGCGATGTCCGCGATGGACTTCAGCTCCAGGACGATGTCGCTGGACTCCCCTTCGATGCCCAGGAGCGCGAAGCCCGGGGCACGGCGCTTCTGCGACGACAGTGAAGCGTTGCCGAGGCCGCCCTGGCCGCCGGCGGCCGCAACGTATTCGGCGCCTTCGCCCACGAGGTCAGCCAGGACGGTGCCGTCCTTGGACTTGACCACGGTGCCGTCGGGCACGGGCAGGATAAGCGTCTCGCCGCTCTTGCCGCCGCGCCAGTCCCCCATCCCGGGTCCGCCGTTGGTGGCGTGGCGGTGGGGGGCGTGGTGGTAGTCCAGCAGGGTGGTGGTCTGGTGGTCGACGCGCAGGATGACGTCGCCGCCGTCGCCGCCGTTGCCGCCGTCGGGACCGCCCAGGGGCTTGAACTTCTCGCGGTGGACGGAGACACAGCCGTGGCCGCCGGTACCGCCGGATACGTGCAGTACTACCCGGTCTACAAAGCTCGCCACGTGGATCTCCTCAGTGCTGTTTCCTGGACGCCCGCAGGCGCCAAGATGATTGTAATGCGGTTAAAAGAACAGTGGAGCGGACCAAATGGCCCGCTCCACCGCTTCAGAACTATTTGTTACTCTGCAGCTGCAGCGGTAACGATGTTGACAACGCGACGACCGCGGCGGGTGCCGAATTCGACAGCTCCCGGGGTCAGTGCGAACAGGGTGTCGTCTCCGCCACGGCCAACGCCGGCGCCCGGGTGGAAGTGGGTGCCACGCTGGCGGACGATGATCTCGCCTGCGGAAACTACCTGGCCGCCGAAGCGCTTGACGCCGAGGTACTGGGCGTTGGAGTCACGACCGTTGCGAGTGGAGCTCGCGCCTTTTTTATGTGCCATTTGAAATGCCTGCCTCTAAATTCTGGGGAATCTGCTGAAAACCTGAACAGTAACGAAGGTTACTTGATACCAGTGATCTTGACCTTGGTCAGTTCCTGACGGTGACCTTGGCGCTTCTTGTAACCGGTCTTGTTCTTGAACTTCTGGATGACGATCTTCGGACCACGGAGGTCGTTGAGGATCTCAGCCGTAACAGTTACCTTGGCCAGGTCCGCAGCTGCGGAGGTGACCTTGTCACCGTCTACCAGGAGCAGGGCGGGCAGCTCAATGGTGCTGCCAGCTCCACCGGCGACGCGGTTGAGGGTAACGAAGTCTCCAACGGAGACCTTCTCTTGCCGGCCGCCTGCGCGGACAATCGCGTACACCACTTGGGAACTCACTTCTCTCGACGTTTATAACTAAATTTGCGTGCGGGCCCGGAACCAAAACTGGCTGGGATTCCCGCTGTGCCTCAACGCCGTGGGATCATAACCCAAGTGTTGGCGTAAGCACCGAAGATCTAGAATACGCTAATTTCGCCTTCGGCTGCAAATGAGGCTGGTTACGGCCGGTCGTCTGTGATAGGTCCCACTAGTGAACCGTCCGGACAATCCGAAACCGTGCCTGACTATCATACCGGCTGCAGACACCGCAGCCGTTCAGGCGTGCAGGCGCGGCGCGTCGAAGAAATCCAGCTCGAATCGGCAGGAGTGCCTGAACGCCTGAAGCATTGCGGCCTGTTCGTCCGCGGACGCCTTGCTGCCGGCCTCGCCGGCCATCGCGATCGCTTCGCGGGTTGCCTGAGCGAAGTCCTCGTCGGCATAGGTCCGCAACCATTCGGCATAGGGATGGGCTTCGGGTGCGCCCGCTGCCAGGAACTGCGCATGCAGGGTCTGGCCCACTTCCGCGTAGAGCCAGAAGCACGGCAGGACTGCCGCCACCAGCACGGCGTAGCTGCCGGCGGCGGAGGCCGCAAGCAGGTGATCCACGTACGACTTGGTGACCGGGCCCAGGGTGCGCTCCACCGTGCGGGTGCTGAGCCAGGTGCGATGCAGCTCGGATTCGACCTCGAGGCACTGTTGGGCGGACCTGGCCCAGAACAGCTGGGCGGCCTCCGTAGGCGCCAGCGCGCTGGCCCGGGCCAGGGCACGGGAATAGCCGTTGAGATAGATGGCATCCTGGGCGAGGTAGTAGGCGAACTGGTCCTCTGCGAGAGTGCCGGCCGCCAGCCCGCGGATGAATTCGAGCCGGTAGATGGCGTCCAGGTCGGGGGCCGCCGCCCGGCGAAGGGTCGCAGCGAAATCTTTGCCGGTGAGTTCCGCGGCTGCGGATTGGGCTGCGGGATCCCCTGCTGCGGATTCAGCCGGAACCGGCGCACCGCCAACAGGTTTCCCGCCGGCCTCAGGCTGGTGGAAATGGTGGAAATGGTTAATTGGGCCGCTCCCGCTTCCCACCTCCAGCAGCCCGGACGCCTGAAGTGCACCCGCGAGCCAGGGCTTTACCTCCCGCAGTGACGCCTCCCAGTCCCCCAGCCTGGCCTGCGCCGTGGCCATGGCCGAGGACAGCGAGCAGCCGGTGCCATGGCTGTTGCGGGTGGGAATCCGGTCTCCGGCCACTTCCACCACCGGGCGTGACAGCAGCCCCCCGGCGTTGACGAGGGCATCCGGGCACGCACCGCCGTCGAGATGGCCCCCCTTGACCAGGATGGTGGCGCCGGTGGCAGCGGCCAGGCGCTTGCCCTGTTCCAGCGCGGTGGCCCAGCTGTGGGCGCGCGGCGCGGCCACAAGGATCGCCAGTTCGGCGAGGTTGGGCGTGATCAGGTCCGCCAGCGGCAGCAGGGTCCGCAGGGCAGCCTCCGCGGATTCTTCCAGCAGCCGGTCCCCGCTGGTGGCCACCATGACCGGATCCAGAACAACGACGGCGGGACGCACCTTTTCGAGCCAGCTGCGGACGGTGTCAATCACCTCCGCGTTGCCCAGCATGCCGATCTTGACGGCGTCGATGGTGATGTCATCACTGATCGCGTCAAGCTGCTGGCGCAGGAATCCGGCCGGCGGCACGTGGACATCCCGGACTCCCCGGGTGTTCTGCGCGGTCAGGGCGGTGATGGCTGCCATGCCGTAACCGCCCAGGGCGGCGATGCTCTTGAGGTCGGCCTGGATGCCTGCCCCGCCGGACGGATCCGATCCTGCGATGGACAGCACCCGCGGAGTATGTCGCACCCCCGCCGCCGCCGAGGATTCCGGTGCAGGGCGCCGGGCAGAACCCTGCGCAGGAGATTGCGTTTCCTGGCTGCTGGAAGATTCTGAGGACGCGGGAGGAAGGACATAGGTCGAAGCCAAAGGAGACATCCCTTCGCCGGTACTAACCGGACAGGTTCAACGGGTGTGGATCTCAGCCGGCCCTTTGCGCGGCACCCCGTGTCAGTAACCCACCCTAGCGTTTACCCGCGTTTGCCGCCTCACATGAAGCCGAAACGGCGGAAGCCCGCACCGCCCCGGAAAAGGGCTGTGCGGGCTTCCGTGGAGGTGTCCAAGCCAACGGGTCAGAGTTCCGAAGCGGGTACTCCTACGCCGAGGATAATCGGCGCGTTGGTTTCTTTCGGCGCAGCCGCCGCACGGGCTTCGGTGCGCTCCGGCGCCTTGGCAGCATGCGTATGACCGGCACTGGCGACCTGAACGGCTTCGTGATGCTCCACCGTGGTGGCGTTGGCTGCGCCCTGGGCTCGGCTCGCGCTCCGGTTCCGCCGCGGACGGCGGGCCCGGGGCTGCTCGGTGTGGTCGGAATAGTCCTTCTCCGCCACGGCGGGAGCCTGGGCAGGCGCCTGGGCCTGGGCCTGGGCAGGTGCCTGGGCCTGGGCCTGGGCGGGAGCCTCGGCAGGCGCCTGCCGGGCAGGCTCGGCGGGGGCAGCCGGGGCCGGTTCGCCAAGCTTGGCGAACGCCTCCGCCAGGCGGTCCAGGGTCAGCGCCGGAGCCTGGGGCTGTTCCTCGTGATGCTCCACGAACGGCAGCACCACCTGCTCGCCGCCGAACGTGAGGACCGCGGCAGGGCGGCCGGTGCTGTCCGTTTCGGACGGATGTGCCGGCGTCGAAGCAGGGGTTGCCGTGCCGGGGGTGCTGCCGGCAGCGCCATGGGCTACTTCCTCGTCGTGCAGGTGGGCGGCGTGTGCAGCGGCCGCGATGTTGGCCAGGGCCACCCTTGTCGCTTCAGCCTTGGCATGGCGTTCGGCATCTGTCGGATCAGGGTGGACCGTGTGGATCTGCACGGGAGCTGCCGGCGCTACGTCCAGCGGCTGGCCGCCGCGGCCGCGGCGGCGCTTCCGGTCGGTCCGGGCGCCCTGCTGGGCTTCCGGGCGGGCGTCGTTGCGCTGGTTGTCCGGCCGCTGTGTGTCCGGCCGGGTGTCCGCCCGCTGCACGTGGTGCTCGGCGGCGACGGTGTTGGCGCGGCGGTGCTCCACAGGATCGTCGTGGGTGACAATTCCGCGGCCGGCGCAGGCCTCGCACTGTTCCCCGAAGACTTCCAGAAGACCGGTGCCCATGCGCTTGCGCGTCATCTGCACCAGACCCAGCGAAGTCACCTCAGCCACCTGATGCTTGGTGCGGTCACGGCCCAGGCATTCCACCATGCGGCGGAGCACGAGGTCGCGGTTGGACTCAAGGACCATGTCGATGAAGTCGATGACAATGATGCCGCCGATGTCCCGGAGCCGGAGCTGCCGGACCACTTCTTCGGCCGCTTCGAGGTTGTTCTTGGTGACGGTTTCCTCGAGGTTGCCGCCGCTGCCGGTGAACTTTCCGGTGTTGACGTCCACCACGGTCATGGCTTCGGTCCGGTCGATGACCAGCGAGCCGCCGGAGGGCAGGAAGACCTTGCGTTCGAGTGCTTTGTGGATCTGCTCGTCGATCCGCCAGGCCGAGAAGATGTCCTGGTCCTTGGTCCACTTTTCCAGCCGGCCCACCAGGTCCGGGGCCACGTAGGTTACGTAGGCCTCGATGGTGTCCCAGGCCTCTTCACCGGAGACGATCAGCTTCGAGAAGTCCTCGTTGAAGACGTCACGGACCACCTTGATGGTGAGGTCCGGTTCGCCGTACAGCAGTTCGGGGGCGAGGATCTTGGTGGAGGTGGACTGGCTTTCAATGCCCTCCCACTGTGCACGCAGGCGGTTGATGTCATGTGTGAGTTCCTCTTCAGAGGCACCCTCCGCGGCGGTGCGGACGATCACACCGGCGTGCTCAGGCAAACGGTCCTTGAGGATGCGCTTGAGGCGGTTGCGTTCGACGTCGGGCAGTTTGCGGGAGATGCCCGTCATGGAGCCGCCCGGGACGTAGACCAGGTAACGGCCCGGGAGGGAGATCTGGCTGGTCAGCCGGGCACCCTTGTGTCCCACGGGGTCCTTGGTCACCTGGACCAGGACGGTGTCCCCTGACTTGAGCGCATTTTCGATCCGGCGCTGCTTGCCTTCGAGGTTAACCGCGTCCCAGTTCACTTCACCGGCGTACAGCACGGCGTTGCGGCCGCGACCGATGTCAACGAATGCTGCTTCCATGGAGGGCAGGACGTTCTGCACCTTGCCGAGGTAGACGTTGCCGATCAGGGAGTCCTGCTGGGTCTTGGAGACAAAGTGCTCCGCCAGGACGCCGTCCTCGAGGACACCGATCTGGATTCTGTCGTCGCGCTGGCGGACGATCATCTGACGGTCCACGGATTCGCGGCGGGCCAGGAACTCGGCCTCGGTGATCACGGTCCTGCGGCGGCCGGTGTCGCGGGATTCGCGGCGGCGCTGCTTCTTGGCTTCGAGCCGGGTGGAGCCCTTCACACTGGTCACGCGGTTGTTGACCGGCGCTTCGGTAACTGCCCGCGGAGCCCGTACCCGGGTCACCGTGTTGGGCGGATCGTCGTCTCCGCCCCCGGTCAGCTCCAGGTCCTGGTCGCCACGGCGGCGGCGGCGGCGACGGCGGGAGGTCACACCTTCGTCGTTCTGGACGGCGGTTTCGTCGTCGTCGTCACCGGCACCGTCCTCGGCGCCTTCGGAACCATCGGTGTCGGCCCCGGCCTCGGTATCACCGGCGCGGCTGCGGCCTCGGCGGCCGCGGCTGCGGCGACGCCGGCGGCCGTTGGCGTCATCGCCTTCGCCCTCTTCGGCGTCGTCCTCTTCCGCCTCTTCCACCGCTGCCGGAACAGGGCGGACGACGGCGGTCAGGTCCGGTGCCTGGAACAGGACCGATGTGGCTGAGCCCGGTTCCAGGAACAGCGAACCAAACGGGCTGGGCGGCTCTTCGGCCGGAGCAGCAGGTGCGGTCACAGCAGCCGCGGTTTCCGCGGCAGGGGTTACAGCGGCCGGGGTTACAGCGGCAGGTGCGGCAGCAGGCGTTGTGGCGGGGGCAGCGGCGCCAGGCGCGTCCTGCGCTTCGGCGGCGGGGGTGCCAGCGGCTGCCGGTTCTGCCGGCACGGCGGCGGCTTCCGGTGCTGAAACGTTCGGCGCGGAGGTCTTTCGGGTGGCTACCCGACGGCGGCGGACCGGCTTCGTGTCGGCGTCCGCCGGCTCGGAAGCCGCGGGGCCGGCCGTGGCAGGCGCCGCTTCCCCTTCTGCGGCGGGGGGTTCAGTGTTCTCCACGGCGAAGGCAGGCAGCGGTTCCGCGGCTTCGGGCTTCTTGCGGGCGCGGGTCCGGCGGACGGGGGCCTTGGTGTCCGCGGCAGCCTCAACGACGGCAACTGACTCCAGGACCGCGGCCGTCTCAGCGTCGGTATCGGTCAGGGACGGCTCAGTGGCGGATGTTGCGACAGCCGCCTTCGGGGCTGCTTTGCGGCGGGTTCGGGGAGCCTTCGGCGCCACCTCGGGAGTTTCAGGAGTCCCTGTTTCAGCATTAACGGCTGGTACGTGTTCATTTTCCATATGTAGCTACACTCCTGCCCCTGATGTGCCGCCACATCCGGCACCCAATGGGGCACATATTGTCAAAACCCGCAGGCGTTGACAGAAGTCAAGTGGATACTCCCAGGTTCGCACCGGCAATGGGGTGCGGCAGCCCGTGGGAGCCGTCGGCTGTGTCCTGAAACCCGTTGTTCTACACGCCACAACCAGGTGCCGACCAATGGAATTGCGGGAGGCCGGATCAGAGAATCCAAAGCCTGCCCTGCTCATCATTGGCGGTCTTGAAACAAGCCACCGGACCGGAGTCCGAATGTGGGTCGGCCTCCAGCCATGTTCATTCTCTCACACCCCGGCCCCGGGACTGCGGAAGCGCGGTCAACGAATCCGCTCCGGAGAGCCGGGCTGCCAGGGCGGCTGAGGTGCGGTGCTGGCCGAGCCGCCCTATTTGCTGAGGGGTGTGTTCAGCCGCCGGCGTTACAATCGGGCTAGGAGCACCCGAAACAAAGGACGCCAGACACCATGCCCAGTATGTCCCCGCACGGTACCGACACCACGCCTGCTTCCCGCACGGTCGGGGCCTCCCCCGCTGGAACACCTTCCAGCGAGGTGGCGGAGAGGACGGCACCCGGCCTGCCGCGCATGACCCGCAACCGGCCTTTCGGCTGGCTGATGGTGATCACGGGCATCATCGGCTGGCTTGCCTCGGGAACCCTGGTCCTGGAAAAGCTCGAAGTCCTCAAGGATCCCAACCACGTCACAGTGTGCGACGTGAATCCTTGGATTTCCTGCGGCCAGGTGATGCAGACCTGGCAGAGCGCGGTGTTCGGGTTCCCCAACATGTTCATCGGCATTGTGGCTTTCGCCGTCATCATCACCGCGGGCATGGCCCTGCTGTCCGGCGCCACGTTTGCCCGCTGGTACTGGGTGGGGCTTCAGGCCGGCGTCACCCTGGGTTTCGCGTTTGTGGTGTGGCTGTGGTCCCAGGCGCTGTACTCGATCCACATCCTGTGCCCGTTCTGCATGATCGTCTGGGCGGCCATGATCCCGCTGTTCGTCTGGGTCACCATCAGGAATATTAGCCACGGCGTGATCCCCATGCCCTCAGGCGCGGCCAAGGTCCTGGGCGATTCGGGCTGGATCATCACGGCGCTGCTCTATGTCGCCGTCATCGCCACCATCTTCTTCGCCTTTATTCAAGTGTTCGCGGGCACGTCCGGCTTCTAGCACACACAGAGAAAAGCCCCCGTTTCCGAAGAAACGGGGGCTTTTCTGTGTGCGCGGGGCGGGGTCACTTGGTGCCCGATGGACAGCCCGGAGCGGGCTTTAAGAGACCCCGCGTTCCCTAGCCCTGAAACCAGATCTTGATTTCGCGTTCGGCCGAGTCCACGGAGTCGGAGCCGTGAACCAGGTTCTGCTGGACCTTCAGGCCCCAGTCGCGGCCGAAGTCGCCACGGATGGTCCCGGGGGCAGCCGTGGTGGGGTCGGTGGTTCCGGCGAGGGACCGGAAGCCTTCAATGACGCGGTGGCCTTCGAAGATCGCGGCCACTACCGGGCCGCTCAGCATGAATTCCACAAGGGGCTCGTAGAACGGCTTGCCCACGTGCTCTTCGTAGTGCTGCTCCAGGAGTTCGCGGCTGGCGTCAACTTTTTTCAGCTCGGCGAGGGTGTACCCCTTGGCCTCAATGCGGCTCAGGATAGCGCCGCTGAGGTTGCGGGCCACGCCGTCGGGCTTGATCAAAACGAGGGTGCGCTCAATGCTCACAGTTGCTCCAATGCGTTTGGGGGGTTTCGGGACAAGTCTACGAGGCCGGCGGGGTGTCCCCGTGCGCGGCGTTCCATTCAGCCTGCTCGCGTTCGCGCTGCGCGGACTCCGAGTCGATCCTGATCCCGGTGCGGATCCCGTACCACCAAGCCAGGCCGAACAGTGCGCCCACCAGGAACATCATCGGCTCCACGATTCCGGTGAGGATCAGCACGATCTGAAGGATCCAGCCCAGTGCCACTCCCCACGGCTTGGAGAGCACCGCACAGGCGAATACCATGACCAGGCTGAGCGCAATGCCGGTCCCCAGAATCAGGGCCGGCGGGAATTCACCGCGCCTGAGTCCGAAGACGGCAAGGGTGGCAAAAAAGACCACAAAAGCTTCGAGCAGCAGGACCGTGGAGGCGAACATCACCTTGGTGGAACGCCGCTTTTTGGGCATCCCCGGACGCCATTCACGTTGTGCCTTGGTCAGCTTTGCCACGGCTAGGCCTCCGTCTTTCCAAGCAGGATCCGGGCCTCGGCCACCAGGGTGATCGAACCGGTCACCAGGACGCCGCCGGACAGGTCATCGTTGGCTTCAGCACGTTCCACAGCCCACTCCAGGGCGTCGTCGAGCTTCTCCGCAATGTGGATGTTGTCCTCGCCAAACCCCAGTTCCACGGCCAGTTCCGCCAGCTCCGCCGCCGGGACAGCGCGCGGGGAGTTGGACTGCGTGAAGCAGTATTCCTCCGCCAGGCCGCCCAGGGATTCCTTGAGCTGGCGCAGGATCTCCTCGGCGTCCTTCTCCTTCAGCACCCCTACCACCGGGACAAGCCGGGTGAAGGTGAAGGCTTCCTGGATTGCTTCGGCGGAGACTTTGATGCCGTCCGGGTTGTGGGCTGCATCCACAATGATGGTGGGTGCGGTCCGGACAACCTCCAGCCGGCCCGGCGAGGTGACGGACGCGAAGGCTTCCTGCAGCACTTCTGGGTCCAATTCCTTCTCGCCGCCGAAGAAGGCTTCGAGCGCTGCCACGGCCACCGCGGCGTTCTGGGCCTGATGCGCGCCGTGCAGCGGCAACAACAGGTCCGGGTACCGGCCGGCGATGCCCTGGATGCTGACTACCTGCCCGCCCACGGCAACGGTCCGTGACTCGACGCCGAATTCGACGCCTTCGAAGCGGAACGGCACCCCTACGTCCTTGGCCTTTTCAAGCAGCACCTGGGCAGCGTCAACAGGCTGTGCGGCGCTGACGAGGTAGCCGCCGGGTTTGATGATGCCGGCCTTTTCGTAGGCGATGTCTTCGGTGGTGTCGCCCAGCAGGTCCGTGTGGTCCAGCGAGATGGGCGTGATCACCGAGACCTGTCCGTCGCCCACGTTGGTGGCGTCGGTGATGCCGCCGAGGCCCACCTCGATGACGGCAACGTTAACCGGCTGGTCAGCGAAGATGGCGAAGCCCAGAATGGTCAGGCACTCAAAATAGGTCAGCCGGGGCTCCCCTTCGGCCTCCAGCTCGGAATCGACAATCTGCAGGTAGGGCCGGATCTCATCCCAGATGCGGACGAATGTTTCGTCGCTGACGGGGTGGCCGTCGATGCTGATGCGCTCGGTGACCTTGGACAGGTGCGGGCTGGTGTAGCGGCCGGTGCTCAGGCCGTGGGCACGCAGCCCGGCTTCGATCATCCGGGCCGTGGAGGTCTTGCCATTGGTACCGGTGACGTGGATGATCGGGTACGCCTTGTTGGGCTCGCCCAGAACGTCCATGGCCCGGAACAGGGGCGCCAGCCGCGGCTCCATCTTGTTTTCGGGCGCACGCCCCAGCAGCTCGGCGTAGACGCTTTCTACGGAAAATTCGTCAGTCATGGCTCAGGCCTCTGCTTTTTCGACGGTGATGCGGGGGTCGCCGGACTCGGCCGGAACAGTGTCCAGCTCAAGGGTCAGGGTTTCGGTCTTGACCAGCTCGGTGTTGGCCACCAGCGCATCCAGGACAGCCTGGCTGGCCGTCACGGTGGTCCGGATCCGGTCGCTGACATTCAGCCCGGCGTCCTTGCGTGCCTGCTGGATGGCCCGCACCAGATCGCGGGCGGTTCCTTCGGCTTCGAGCTCCGGGGTGAGCTCAGTGTTGAGCACCACGAATCCGCCGCCGGGCAGCACCGCTACTGACGCCGATCCGCCGTCGGCCTCTGCCACCACAGTCTCCAGGGTGTACTCCTGCGGTTCCAGCTCCAGACCACCGGCGGTGACCACGCCCTCGTCGGAAACGGACCAGTCGCCGGACTTGGAGCCCTTGATGGCCTGCTGGACGTTTTTGCCCAGGCGCGGTCCGGCGGCCCGGGCGTTGACCACGAGCTTCTGCTCGATGCCGAATTCCTCCGGGGAGGCGCTCTCTGCGTCCAGCAGCCGGACGGAACGGATGTTCAGTTCATCGGCGACGACGGCGGCGAAACCTTCCAGCGCATCCGCGCCGGGTGCCACGACAGTCAGTTCCTGCAGCGGCAGGCGGACGCGGAGGTTCGCGGCCTTGCGGAGCGAGGACCCGGTGGAGCAGATCTGCTGCACGCGGTCCATCGCTTCCACCAGCGCGGCGTTGGCCGGGAAGAGGTCAGCGTCCGGCCAGTCGGCCAGGTGCACTGAGCGGCCCCCGGTCAGGCCGCGCCAGATCTCCTCGGAGACCAGCGGCAGCAGCGAGGCGGCCACGCGGGACACCGTCTCCAGCGCGGTGTACAGGGCGTCGAACGCGTCGGCACTTTCATCGAAGAAGCGCTGGCGGCTGCGGCGCACGTACCAGTTGGTGAGCATGTCCAGGTAGCTGCGCAGTTCGTCGCAGGCGCCGGAGATGTCGTAGCTGTCCAGTTGCGCGGTCATGTTGCGGACCAGGTCCCCGGTGTTGGCCAGCAGGTACTGGTCCAGGGTGTCGGCGTAGCCGTCGCAGCGAAGCTTTGCCTCGTACCCGGCCGCTTGTCCTGCAGCAGCGTTCGCGGCGTTGGTGTACAGCGTAAAGAAGCTGTAGACATTCCACAGCGGCAGAATGACCTGGCGGACGCCGTCGCGGATTCCCTGTTCGGTGACCACCAGGTTTCCGCCGCGCAGGATGGGGCTGGACATCAGGAACCAGCGCATGGCATCTGACCCGTCGCGGTCCAGGACTTCGGAGACGTCGGGGTAGTTGCGCAGGCTCTTGGACATCTTCTGCCCGTCAGAGCCCAGCACGATGCCGTGGCTGATGACGTTCCGGAAGGCCGGCCGGTCAAAGAGCGCGGTGGAGAGGATGTGCAGCATGTAGAACCAGCCGCGGGTCTGACCGATGTACTCCACAATGAAGTCGGCCGGGTTGTGCGTGTCGAACCAGGCTTCGTTTTCGAACGGGTAGTGGACCTGGCCGTACGGCATGGAGCCGGAGTCAAACCAGACGTCCAGGACGTCCTCCACGCGGCGCATCACGGACTGGCCCTCTTCGGGGGTCCGGGGATCGTCCGGGTTCGGGCGGGTCAGTTCGTCGATGAAGGGGCGGTGCAGGTCCACCTGGCCGGCCTTGTTCAGCGGCAGCCGGCCGAAGTCGGCCTCGATCTCGGCGAGGGAGCCGTAGACGTCGGTGCGCGGGAATTCGGGGTCGCTGGACTGCCACACCGGGATGGGGCTGCCCCAGTAGCGGTTGCGGCTGATGGACCAGTCGCGGGCGTTGGCCAGCCACTTGCCGAACTGGCCGTCCTTGACGTTCCCCGGGATCCAGTTGATCTCCTGGTTCAGCTCGGACATCCGGTCCTTGAACTTGGTCACTTCCACGTACCAGGAGGACACTGCGCGGTAGATCAGCGGGTTGCGGCAGCGCCAGCAATGCGGGTAGCTGTGTTCGTAGCTGGCCTGGCGGACCAGGCGTCCCTGGGCGCGGAGCACCTGGGTGATGGGCTTGTTGGCGTCGAACACCTGCAGGCCCACGATGTCGTGAAGGTCGCCGTGGCTGAAGAGCGGCAGGAACTTGGCACCCTCGTCCACGGACAGGACCACCGGGATGCCGGCTTCTTCACAGACCTTCTGGTCGTCCTCGCCGTAGGCGGGGGCCTGGTGCACGATGCCGGTGCCGTCGGTGGTGGTGACGTAATCCGCCACCAGGAAGCGCCAGGCGTTCTGGGTGCCGTACTTTTCGGTGTCGCTGAAATCGTGCCACAGCGGCTGGTACTGCAGGCCCTCAAGTTCCGCGCCCGTGTGGGTTGACACGACGGCGGCCTCGGCGGAGGCGAAGTCCTCGTAGCCCAGGTCCTTGGCATACGTCGAGAGCAGGTCGGCGGCCAGCAGGAAGCTGCCGGTGACCGGTGCGTCCGGCGCGGCAGCCTTCACGCCACCGGGACCGGCAGGGAGGACGGCGTAAGTGATGGAAGGGCCGACGGCGAGCGCAAGGTTCGTGGGTAGCGTCCAGGGGGTGGTGGTCCAGGCGAGCGCCTGAACGCCGGCCAGCTGCCGGGACAGTTCCGACTCCCCCGCCGTGATGGGGAAGGTGACGGTAACGGTCTGGTCCTGGCGGTTCTTGTAGACGTCGTCATCCATGCGCAGTTCATGGTTGGACAGCGGCGTCTCGTCCTTCCAGCAGTACGGCAGCACTCGGTAGCCGTTGTAGGTCAGGCCCTTTTCGTGCAGCTGCTTGAAGGCCCAGAGAACGGACTCCATGTACTCGACATTGAGCGTCTTGTAGTCGTTGTCGAAGTCAACCCAGCGGGCCTGGCGGGTGACGTAGCTCTTCCACTCGTCGGCGTACTTCATGACCGAGGCTCGGCAGGCATCGTTGAACTTGTCGATGCCCATGGCCTCGATCTGGGTCTTGTCCGTCATGCCCAGCTGCTTCATGGCTTCGAGTTCGGCGGGCAGCCCGTGGGTGTCCCAGCCGAAGCGGCGCTCAACCCGGCGGCCGCGCTGGGTCTGGTAGCGGCCCACCAGGTCCTTGGCGTAACCGGTCAGCAGGTGGCCGTAGTGCGGGAGGCCATTGGCGAAGGGAGGTCCGTCGTAGAAGACGAATTCGTTGCTGCCCGGCTGGCCGCCGGGCGCATCGGCGCTGCGCTGGTCGATGCTGGCCTGGAAGGTGCCGTCCTGCTCCCAGTACTTCAGGATGCGCTCTTCGATCTCCGGGAACTTCACGGAGGCAGAGACGCCGGCGCCGCTCGAAGCGGTGGCCGAAGGGGAAGATGAGGCTTTGGGATAATACGTCATTCTCGACATCCTGGGTTGAACTGGTGAACCGTCCGGACACTGCCAGCCGGTTCTTTTCAGGATGCGAGGACGGCTCCTGTGTTGTCCTGGGACTGTTGTCCCGGGACGACACACTGACCGCGGTACCACCTCACTTACCGGCGCTGCACCTGCTCCGCGAAGAGCCGGGGCCGCACCGGCCGCTCATTACAGCTGTAACGGGCATACCCGTCCGGTTCTAATGACACCGCTGCCGGTTTCCAGGCGGTCGGTGCGTTCTTCCGGAAGCTCACCGGTGATAGCCGGGTCATAGCCACCATAGAGTCTACTATCGCCGGGCCGTTCACCGCCATTCCCGGGCACCCGCGAAGAGTAGGGCATGGTTAGGGGGTCCGATTCGTAGGAAGACGCGTGACCGGGCCCAATAATGGACGGTATGCAGAGGGCCGGTGTCCGCGGGCGCAGCAGGCAGTTCCGGCGTATCGGCGCCGGGGTTTGCTGGGCCGTGGCGGTGGTCCTCTGCCTGCCCGGCGCATTGCTGACCGTCCTGCGTCTTGTCCGGTGGGATCTGGGCACCCCCTGGATTCAGCTGCTGTCCTTGTTTCCGGCCACTCTTGCATTCACGACGGCGGCGCTGGCGGCCGCCGTGCTGGCGGTTTGCCTGAGCTCCCGGCTCAGCCGGACGATCCTCGCTGCGGCGGCGACGGCCCTTCTCCTGATTCAGCTGCAGCTGGTGGCGCCGGGCCTGTTACCCCGTGACTTGCCCCGTGACCGACCAGGCGCGGCACCCCAGGCCGCGGCCGCAGCTGGCGGTCCCATCCCCGGCACGGGCCGGACGGTGACCGTGATGGCCCTCAATGTGGGGTCCTCGGGAGTTGACTCCACGGTGCTCCTGAAAGAGGCCCTTGCCCGCAAGGCCGACATTCTGGCGCTGCCGGAACTGGGCCCTCCCGGCCTGGAAGCTTTGGAGGCCGCGGGAATCGCAGCGGACTTCCCCTACCGCTCGGTGGATGTTGATTGGGCCGGAGTGGGCAGTGCGATCTTTTCAAGGTTCCCGTTGCAGGCATCCGGGCGTGTGCCGGACAGCGCCTTCTACCAAAGCACGGGGGTGGTGACCGTTCCCGGCGCGGCCGGTGCCATCCGCCTGGCTGCCATCCATGTTGATTCCCCCCGTCCCGGCCGCATCCCCGGCTGGCGTCAGGAGCTCCGGCAGCTGGGCGGGCTCCGGCAGGATGTGCCCGGGCCGGCCTCAACCATCCTGCTGGGTGACTTTAATGCCAGCTACGATCACCGCGAGTTCCGTGAACTGCTGGCCACGGGCCTCACGGATGCCGCGCAGGCTGCAGGCCAGGGCATGACACCGACCTGGCCGGCCGGCTCGCGGGTCCCGCTGTTCGTTGCGCTCGACCATGTCCTGGTCACGGCCGACATCGGGATCCGAAGCTTCGCCACCGTCGCCGTTCCCGGCACCGACCATGCCGGTGTTATCGCGGAGCTTGTCCTGCCGGGTTAAGGCTCACCCCGGATGCCCCCGGGCATTCTGTCCCGGTCAGCCTGTCCCGTCAGCCCTTGCGGATGAGCTTATGCGTGGCGGCCTGGGCAACCGGCCGGATGATGATCTGGTCCAGGTTGACGTGGTGCGGCGCGCTGACGGCATACCGGACCACGTCGGCCACGTCCTCTGCGGTGAGGGGCTTCTCCACACCCTGGTAGACCTTCGACGCTGCCTGCGCATCGCCCAGCCGGTTCAGTGCGAACTCCTCGGTCTGAACCAGGCCGGGCGCCACCTCGATGACCCGCAGGTTGTTCTCCGCCTCCTCCAGGCGCAGCGCGCCGGTCAGGGCGTGCTGGGCGAACTTGGCCGCGTTGTACCCCGCCCCGCCCTCATAGGCCACCAGGCCGGCCGTGGAGGTCAGGTTCAGGACCGTCCCCTCACCGTTGGCCCGGAGCATGGGCAGGAACGCCCGCGTGAGCTTCAGGGTGCCCAGAACGTTGACCCGGTACATCCAATCCCAGTCATCGGTGTTGGCAGTGGCCACGGGATCAGCGCCGCGCGCGCCCCCGGCGATGTTGATCAGCGTTCCCGCGCCCCCTGCTTCGGTGACTTTGGCGAGAAGCCGTTCGACGTCGTCGTCCTCTGCAATGTCAGCGGGGATCCCGACGGCGCCGGTCTCAGTTTCCAGGGCAGCCAGCCGTTCGGCGCGGCGCGCCACTGCGAAGACGGTCCAGCCGTCCGCCCGCAAGGCTCGGACAGTGGCCTCGCCAATGCCGGTGCTGGCGCCGGTAACAACGGCGGCCCGGTTGGGGTTGGAATTGTTCTGTGCGGCGGGGTCCTGCGCGGAACCGGTCTGTGCATCGTGAGTCATGGCACCACCCTAACGGCCCGGCGGCGCGGGATGCTGTTGTATGAACTCCAAGAGCACCTGCGC
Organism: Pseudarthrobacter sp. IC2-21; assembly: GCF_034048115.1. Taxonomy (NCBI): domain Bacteria; kingdom Bacillati; phylum Actinomycetota; class Actinomycetes; order Micrococcales; family Micrococcaceae; genus Pseudarthrobacter; species Pseudarthrobacter sp. IC2-21. The sequence goes on from NZ_CP139145.1 coordinate 2,382,088, forward strand.
GTGGTTCACCTCAGGATCCCGGGCCGCATAAAGGAGTGTGACCCTTGTATGGGTCGCTGCCAGGTCATGAAGCGCGGCAACGGCAGGGTTGTTCTCGAGCTCCTGCCTGTAATGCTGCCTGAAGTCTTCGAAGCGCTCTTTCATGTGGCCGAAGTCCTTCCGGAGCGGTTCCGAGGGGGCAATCTCCTTCAGCCACATGTCCAGCCGCGCGTTCTCCTTGCTCAGTCCGCGGGGCCAGAGCCTGTCCACCAGAACCCGGCAGCCGTCGTCGTCCGCCGGTTCCGCATAGATGCGCTTGATCCCAAAAGTTGCCGCCGACGTACCCATACGCCGCATGCTACTGGAGTCGCGGGACCACGGGGCCGATGAGTCCATGAAACAATTGCCAAATGGCTGATGACACTCAGGGTACAGACACGCCCTCCACCGCCCCTATCAACGTTCCGGATAAGCCCGCCCTTGAGGGGCTCGAAGCTGCCCTGACGCAGCGCTGGCTTGCCGAAGGGACCTACAAATTCAACCCGGACACCACCCGGGAGCAGGTCTACTCGATCGACACTCCCCCGCCCACCGCCTCAGGTTCACTGCATGTGGGGCACATGTTCTCCTTCACGCAGACCGATGTGCTGGCCCGTTACCAGCGCATGATCGGCAAGAACGTGTTCTACCCGATGGGCTGGGATGACAACGGGCTGCCCACCGAACGCCGCGTGCAGAACTACTACGGCGTCCGCTGCGACCCGGCCATCCCGTACAACGCCGATTACCAGCCGCCGGCGCAGCCGGCCAAGAACCAGCGCGATTTCGACGTCGTCTCGCGCCGGAACTTCATCGAACTGTGTGAAGAACTGGCTGTGGAGGACGAGAAGGTCTTCGAGAGCCTGTTCCAGCAGCTCGGCCTTTCGGTGGACTGGCAGCTGACCTACCGAACCATCGATGACTCCTCACGCCAGGTCTCGCAGCGGGCCTTCCTGGCCAACCTCGCGGCCGGCAATGCCTACATGGCCGAGGCCCCCACCCTGTGGGACGTCACGTTCCGCACCGCCGTGGCCCAGGCTGAACTTGAGGACCGGGAAGTGGCCGGCGCCTACTACCGGTACCCGTTCTTCACCGAGGACGGCGAGAAGATCTACATCGAGACCACCCGTCCCGAATTGCTCGCAGCGTGCGCCGCCCTGGTGGCAAACCCCGACGACGAGCGGTACCAGCCGCTGTTCGGCAAGAAGGTCACCTCCCCCGTTTTCGGCGTCGAGGTTGAGGTCAGGGCCCACCCGCTGGCCAAGGCGGACAAGGGGTCCGGCATCGCCATGGTCTGCACCTTCGGCGACCTCACCGACGTCACCTGGTGGCGCGAACTCCAGCTGCCCACCCGGGCAATCGTGGGCCGCGACGGCCGGATCATCGGCGACACTCCGGACTGGATCACCACCGACGCCGGCCGCGCCGCTTTTGAAGCGATCGCCGGCAAGACCGTGTTCAGCGCCAAGGAGGCCGTCGTCGAGCGCCTGGCCGCCGAGGACCTGATCGACGGCGAGCCCAAAAAGATCATGCACCCGGTGAACTTCTACGAGAAGGGCGACAAGCCCCTCGAAGTGGTCACCTCCCGCCAGTGGTACTACCGCAACGGCGGCCGCGAGGAAGATCGCCGCGAACGCCTGATCGCGCGCGGTCACGAAATCGATTTCCACCCCGCCTTCATGCGGTCCCGCTACGAGAACTGGATTTCCGGCCTGAACGGGGACTGGCTGGTTTCCCGGCAGCGCTTCTTCGGCGTGCCGATCCCCGTCTGGTACCCGCTGGACGCAGACGGCAACCCCGACTACGACGCACCCATCGTGCCGTCGGACGACCAGCTGCCGGTGGACCCCGCCGCGGACGCCGCCCCCGGCTACGACGAGGCGCAGCGCGACGTTCCCGGCGGCTTCACCGGTGACGCCGACATCCTCGACACCTGGGCCACGTCCTCCCTGACGCCCCAGATCGTGGGCGGCTGGAGCCGGGACGAGGACCTTTTCGCGAAGGTCTTCCCGTTCGACCTCCGCCCCCAGGGCCACGACATCATCCGCACCTGGCTCTTCTCCTCGGTGGTCCAGGCCGACGCTCTGCAGAACGTTGCGCCGTGGAAGCATGCGGCCATCTCGGGCTGGATCCTGGACCCGGACCGCAAGAAGATGTCCAAGTCCAAGGGCAACGTGGTGGTTCCCACCGACGTGCTGGACGAATTCGGCTCCGACGCGGTCCGCTACTGGGCCACCTCGGCCAAGCTTGGCGCGGACACGGCGTACGAGATCGCGCAGATGAAGATCGGCCGCCGGCTGGCCATCAAGCTGCTCAACGCCTCCAAGTTCGTCCTGAACCTTGGCGCCACCGAAAACTCCGTGGTTTCCACTGACCTGGCGGTGCTCACCAACCCCTTGGACCGCGCTGTGCTGGCGCAGCTGGCTGAGGTGGTCCAGCAGTCCACGAAGGCCTTCGATAACTACGACTACGCCCGCGCCCTGCAGATCACCGAGAGCTTCTTCTGGCAGTTCACGGACGACTACGTGGAGCTCATCAAGGACCGCGCCTACGGTGCTGCCGGCGAAGCAGAGCAGGCATCGGTCCTGGCTGCCCTCGCCACAAGCCTGGACACGCTGCTGCGCCTGTTTGCCCCGTTCCTGCCCTTCGCCACCGAGGAGGTCTGGGGCTGGTGGCGTACCGGGTCCGTGCACCGGGCCGCATGGCCTGCCGCCGTTTTGGTCGACGGCGACACCACCCTGCTGGCCACCGTGGGTACTGCCCTCAGCGGGGTCCGCAAGGCCAAGTCCGAAGCCAAGGTCAAGCAGCGCACCGAGGTCCTCTCGGCCACCATCACGGCTTCGGAGTCGCTGACCACCCAGCTCAAGGCCGGGCTGGGCGACCTGAAGGCCGCCTCGAATGCCCGCGAACTGACCCTGGTGGCAGGCGACGGCGAACTTACCGTCAGTGACGTGGTGCTGGCGGCCCCGGAGGAACAGCCGGTCGCCTGACCTCAGGCCCCTCATAGGTGCCTGTCCGGAAGCGACTGCCGGTTTTGGGCAAAGGGGAAGCCCCATCAGCGTTTTGCCGTTGGTGGGGCTTCGACTTTTCGGCCATCCGGTGACGTCTTGATGGTCTGGCAGAATCCTCGGATCTTCAGGTCTTCCTACCTCGTCACAGGTAGCTCATATCTGACTTTGCCGAAGGCTGCGCCGAATATATTTCACTGAATCTTTGGTTCCTGCGTCCCGCTTCTTTCGAAGTGGGTAAGAACTATTTTGGTCGCCTCCAGGATGGAGTGCAAGAGCCCCGAAAGAACTACATGACAGTAATTCTTTCGGGGCTCTTTGCTGCCCAATCATGGTGTGGGCGAGCTGGAATCAGTCGAATTCCGGGCTTTCGCTGCGGCTGCGCTTCAGCTCGAAGAAATGCGGGAAGGAAGCGAGCGTGACCGTGGCGTCCCATAGCTCGCCGGCACGCTCGCCGCGCGGGATCCGGGTCAGGACGGGACCGAAAAACGCTGTTCCGTTGAAGGCCACAACCGGCGTGCCAACGTCCTGGCCCACCAGGGAGATGCCTTCCTCGTGGCTGGCCCGCAGCTGCGCGTCGAAGGCGTCCGAACCTGCTGCCTCGGCCAGCCCGGCAGGCAACCCGCACTCGGCCAGGGCTTTGGCGATGACGACGTCGAAGTCTTTCTCGCCGCCAATATGGATCAGCGTACCCATGGCGTCGTACAAGGGCTTGACCACCTGATCACCATGCTGCTCCCTGGCGGCAGTGATGACGCGCACCGGGCCCCATCCCCTGTCCATCAGCTCCCGGTAGCCCGCATCGAGATCCCGGCCCTCGTTCAGGACGGACAGGCTCATTACGTGCCAGACGGTCTTGATGTCCCGGACAGCTTCGACCTCCCCGATCCAGCGCGAGGTGATCCAGGCGAACGGGCACAGCGGATCGAACCAAAAATCGGCGTGGTTAGTGGTGGCTTCAGTCATGCGTAAGCTCCTCTGGTTCTTCAATTGCGTAGTTCGTAGGTTCTGAAGGAGTTATGCGGATTTGCGACGCTTGCTCACGTGCGGGATGAGCGTGGGCTCCGCCTTCTTCAGGACAACATCGGATGTGATGACCACGCTGGCCACGTCCTCCCGGCTGGGCAGGTCGAACATGACCGGCAGCAGCACTTCCTCCATGATGGCGCGCAGGCCGCGGGCACCGGTGCCACGCTCCAAGGCCTGATCCGCGATGGCGTTGAGGGCGTCCTCATCAAAGGCGAGTTCCACGCCGTCGATCTGGAACATCTTCTGGTATTGCTTGACCAGTGCGTTCTTGGGCGTGGAGAGGATCTGGATGAGAGCGTCCCGGTCCAGGCTTGAAACCGTGGTAATCACCGGCAGGCGTCCAATGAATTCCGGGATCAGGCCGAACTTCAGCAGGTCTTCAGGCATGACCTCCCCGTAGGAGTCCACCTTGTTGCTGGCATCGTTGAGCGGCGCGCCGAAGCCGATGCCCTTGCGCCCGGACCGCGAGCCGATGATTTCCTCGAGCCCGGCGAAGGCGCCTGCGACGATGAAAAGCACATTGGTGGTGTCGATCTGGATGAATTCCTGATGGGGGTGCTTCCGGCCGCCCTGCGGCGGGACGGAGGCAACGGTCCCTTCCAGGATCTTCAGCAGGGCCTGCTGAACGCCTTCGCCGGAAACATCCCGGGTGATGGAGGGGTTTTCGCTCTTGCGCGAAATCTTGTCGATCTCATCGATGTAGATGATGCCCTGTTCGGCCTTTTTGACGTCGTAGTCCGCTGCCTGGATCAGCTTGAGGAGGATGTTCTCCACATCCTCGCCCACGTAGCCCGCCTCCGTCAGGGCGGTGGCATCAGCAACGGCGAACGGGACGTTCAGGCGCCGGGCCAGCGTCTGCGCAAGGTACGTTTTGCCGCAGCCCGTGGGGCCGATGAGCAGGATGTTGGACTTGGCGATTTCGACGTCGTCGTGGTGGCCTGCATCGGCGAGGCTGCCGCTCTTCGGGGCGTGCCCTGCCTGGATCCGCTTGTAGTGGTTGTAGACCGCAACGGCGAGGGAACGCTTGGCAGGCTCCTGGCCGATGACGTATTCCTGCAGGAAGTCAAAGATTTCGCGGGGCTTGGGCAGTTCGAAACTCCCCAGATCGGCGACTTCGGCGAGCTCTTCCTCAATGATCTCGTTGCAGAGTTCAATGCATTCGTCGCAGATGTAAACACCGGGCCCGGCTATGAGCTTGCGCACCTGCTTCTGGCTCTTTCCGCAGAAAGAACACTTCAGCAGATCCGTGCTCTCGCCAATCCGAGCCATATGTGAACCCCTTTAGTATCTGCTGCCAGGCAGCTGTGCACCGTTGCTGGAATCGTGGGCGGCCTGGGTGGGCCGGCCGTGACACCTTCCACTCTAGGTCACATTTGACCGCAAGGGTGGAAAGCTAAGGCCGGTGCGGGCCAAAATACTGGGCCGCACCGGCCTGTCGGGAATGTTGCTAGCGGGCGAGTGCCTGCGGTTTCATCTTGCGGGAGTCAAGCACCTGGTCGATGAGGCCGTAGTCAAGGGCCTCGGCTGCCGTCAGGATCTTGTCGCGTTCAATATCGTTGTTGACCTGCTCAGGGGTGCGGCCCGAGTGCTGGGCCAGCGTGTCCTCAAGCCAGGAGCGCATCCGCATGACCTCAGCGGCCTGGATCTCGAGGTCGGAGGCCTGTCCGCCCTGACCGCCGGAGAGCGCGGGCTGGTGGATCAGGACGCGGGCGTTGGGCAGGGCCAGGCGCTTGCCCGGCGTGCCGGCGGCCAGGATGACGGCGGCGGCACTGGCGGCCTGGCCGAGGCAGACCGTCTGGATCTCCGGCCGGATGTACGTCATGGTGTCGTAGATCGCCGTCATGGCCGTGAAGGAGCCGCCCGGGGAGTTGATGTAGAGCGTGATGTCGCGGTCCGGGTCCGTGGACTCGAGCACCAGCAGCTGGGCCATGACGTCGTCCGCCGAGGCGTCGTCAATCTGGACCCCGAGGAAGATGATGCGGTCCTCGAACAGTTTGGTGTACGGGTCCTGGCGTTTGAAGCCGTACGGTGTGCGCTCTTCGAACTGGGGAAGTACGTAGCGGCTGGTCGGAAGATTACCGGCAGTCGATCCGAAGTTGTAAGTCATTTTTTGTTGCTCCTGATCTGAATGTTCGAAAGTGCCGGGTTACTTCTCGGAGGCCGGCTCGCCGGAGTTCCCGTTGGCGGTTCCCCCACCGCCGGATACGGAACCGGCGTGGGCCGCGATCTTGTCAAAGAAGCCGTACTCGAGGGCTTCGGTGGCCGTGAACCACTTGTCGCGGTCATTGTCCTTGAGGATGGTTTCCACGGTCTGGCCGGTCTGGTCCGCAGTCAGTTCAGCCATCACCTTTTTCATGTGCAGGATCAGTTCGGCCTGGATCTTGATGTCCGAGGCCGTGCCGCCGATACCGCCGGAGGGCTGGTGCATGAGGACGCGGGCGTTGGGCGTGGCGTAGCGCTTGCCCTTCGTGCCCGAGGACAGCAGGAACTGGCCCATGGAGGCTGCGAGCCCGGTGGCGACCGTGACGACGTCGTTGGGGATGAACTGCATGGTGTCGTAGATGGCCATGCCGGCCGTCACGGAACCGCCGGGTGAGTTGATGTAGAGGTAGATGTCCTTTTCCGGGTTCTCCGCGGAAAGGAGCAGCAGCTGCGAGCAGATGGCGTTGGCGTTGTCGTCGCGCACCTCGGAGCCCAGCCAGATGATCCGCTCCTTGAGGAGCCGGTTGTAGATGTAGTTGTCCTGGGCGGCCGGATCGACGGTCGCCATCCGGGGGCTCTCTGCGTGCTGTGACATGTGTACTTACCTCTCGCTGGTGACGGTGACATCACTGAACTTCACTACTGGACACTAACCGGTTTGATGACCGATTTGTTCGCCGGAATCGCGCTGTTCGCTGACGGCGCACGATCCCCGGCGGCCGACGGAGCAATGCTGTTCCCGGACGGGGCTTTAACGAAAGCAACCCCCGGACCGGTCGGTCCAGGGGCTGCCTTCAGTTGTACTGTCCGGCCGTGCTAGAACTTCACAGCTGCCGGGTCGTCGCTCGCGGTGGCTTCCGTGCCGGCCTGGGCGTCCTCGGTGGACTCCTCCACGGCCGGAGCTTCCTCTTCGCCGCCGGGACGGACGAAGTCGCTGAGGTCAACGGCCTTGCCGTCGGTGTCAGTGACCGTGGCCTGGCCCAGGACAACAGCCAGGGCCTTGCGGCGGCGGACCTCGGAAACCATCATGGGAACCTGGCCGCTCTGATCGATGATCTGGGCGAACTGGTTCGGGTCCATGCCGTACTGGCTGGCCGTGGACACGATGTAGTCGATCAGCTCGTTCTGGCTGACATTGACGTCTTCCTTTTCGGCGATCGCGTCGAGGATGATCTCGTTCTGGAAGGCGCGTGCGGTGTTGGCCTTGACCTCTTCGCGGTGCTCCTCGGTGTCGTGCTCGCCGTCACCGTGTCCGTTGCCGTCCTTGAAGTGGGCTTCGAGCTGCTCTTCGACCACAGAGTCCGGAACCGGGACCTCAACGAGCTCAACGAGCTTGTCCAGTACCTTGTCGCGGGCCTCTACGCCCTGCTCCACAACCTTGGACTCAGCGGCCTGCTTGGCCAGGTCTTCGCGAAGTTCGGCGAGGGTGTCGAACTCGGAGGCCAGCTGGGCGAAGTCGTCGTCAGCCTCGGGGAGCTCGCGCTCCTTGACGGCCTTCACGACAACCTTCACCTGGGCCGACTCGCCGGCGTGGTCGCCGCCCACCAGAGTGGTATCGAAGATCGCATCCTCGTCAACGCTCAGGCCGGTGACTGCCTCGTCGAGGCCTTCCAGCATGGTGCCTGCGCCCACCTGGTAGGACAGCCCGGCAGCGGAATCAACCTCGGCACCGTCAATGGTGGCGGTGATGTCGATGGTGAGGAAGTCACCGTCGGCAGCCGGACGGTCCACGGACTTGAGCGTGCCGAAGCGGCCACGCAGTTCGTCCAGGGCCTTGTCCACGTCCTCGTCAGAGGACTCGGCAGCGGCTACCTCGACCTTGATTCCGGCGTAGTCCGGGAGTTCGATCTCGGGGCGCACATCAACCTCGGCGTGGAACTTCAGTTCCCCGTCCGTGGAGGTGGGGTCCGGAACTTCGGTGATTTCAACCTCGGGGCGGCTCAGGGGGCGGATGCCGGATTCCTGAACTGCAGCCTGGTACCAGCCGTTGAGGCCTTCGTTGATGGCGGTCTCGAGGACGTAGCCGCGGCCGACGCGCTGGTCGATCAGCTTGGAGGGGACTTTGCCCTTACGGAAGCCAGGCACCTGAATCTGCGAAGCAACAGTCTTGTAGGCCTCGTCGATGCTGGGCTTCAATTCCTCAAAGGGGACCTCAACATTGAGCTTGACCCGCGTGGGGGTGAGGTTCTCGACAGCGCTCTTCACGGTCTAAGTACTCCTGGGGTTTCGTGGGATGGGTATCTGCAACGCATTTCTTCCCCGGGCCGCGTAGACGGTCGAGGCCGCAGAGTCGGGGTGACAGGATTTGAACCTGCGACTTCCTGCTCCCAAAGCAGGTGCTCTAGCCAAGCTGAGCTACACCCCGTAAGTGCACAGGCAAGTCTACGGTGATTTCTGCCCCGATTGCACATTTGACACGTGGGGCATGAATTAGGTTTAGTTGTATCCGGCTTCAACAGCCAGACCGAAGAACGCAGCAGACCGGCAGGCCCGGCGAGCGTGCTTTTCCGGGGACGTAGCTTAATGGTAAAGCCTCAGTCTTCCAAACTGATTACGCGGGTTCGATTCCCGTCGTCCCCTCCGGACATGCAGGGCTCCTTTTACGGGGCCCTGCATTTTTTTGTTTCTCTGGAACCTGCTACTGCATCGTGTTTCCCTGCATCCTGTTTCTGCGAAACCTAAGCGTCAGTTCCCGCTATGCCTGGCAGCCGGGGCACCAGTACAGCTTGCGGCCAACCAGTTCCGAGACCGCCACCGTCGTGGCGCAGACCCTGCACGGAAGCCCCTCCCGCTTGTACACAAAATGCGCGTCCTCCCCCGCGGGCAGCACCGCCCCTTCCTCCCAGTACACCGCCGGTGTGGTGATGATCCGCCCGTCGCGGACGCCGTCGGCCATCACGGCGGCGGTGTCGTCCCACAACTGTCCGGCAGCACCGGCGGATAAGGTGTTGCCTGGAAGCCAGGGATTGATCCGCTGGCGGAAGAGCACCTCGGCCCGGTAAACGTTGCCGACGCCGGCTATCACCTTCTGGTCCATCAGCAGCGCGGCGACGGGCGTCTTCCGCGACAACACGCCCGTCACGAAGCGTTCCTTGTCCTCGGGCAGGTTCCGCAGCGGGTCAGGCCCGAGCCTGGCCAGGACGGCGCGCGCCTCGGCCTCGGTGATGGCGGCGCAGGTCGTGGCGCCGCGGAGGTCCGCCCACCCGTGCCGGCTCACGAGCCGGACGCGGACGGCGCCTTTCGGTTCGGGCGGCCCGGCGTACTCGACCGCCGCCACGTCCTCAAACAGTTCGCTCTCCCCGACCTTCCGGGGCGCGCCGATGCTGGAGGCGCCTCGGAAGGTGTCGTCACCGCCAAAATCCCAGGCGCCGTACAAACCCAGGTGGACATGCAGCACCACGGCATGGTCAAAATGCAGGAAGAGGTGCTTGCCGTGGGCCCGGGAGTCGGTGAGCACCTGGCCGTCCAGGAGCGCGGCGCCGTCGGCGAAGCGGCCCTGGGGGCTGCTGACCGTCAACGGTTCGCCGGTGAACACGTCACCGAACTGCTGCGCCAGGCGGCGGACTGAATGCCCCTCCGGCACTACTCGATGACCTCGCCGGTGGCCTCATACGCCGCGATTTTGCCGATCCGCCGCACGTGCCGCTCGTCGTTGCTGAACGGCTCCGCGAGGAAGGCTTCGATCAGCTCGGTGGCTTCCTCCACCGTGTGCTGGCGGCCGCCGACCGCCACGACGTTCGCGTCGTTGTGTTCACGCGCCAGCGTTGCGGTGGAGTGGTTCCAGGCAAGTGCCGCGCGGACACCCTTGACCTTGTTGGCCGCGATCTGTTCGCCGTTGCCCGAACCGCCCAGCACGATGCCCAGGGCATGGACGCCCGCCTGCTGGTCCGCCACGACGGCGAGCGCTGCGTTGATGCAGAAGGACGGGTAGTCATCCTGCGCGTCGTAGACCTTGGGGCCATGGTCCACCACGTCGTAGCCCTTGGCCGTGAGGTGGGTGACCAGGTGGGCGCTGAGTTCCATGCCTGCGTGGTCGGTGGCGATGTGTACCCGCGGGAAGGCAGGGGAAGAAGTCACAGCAGTGTCCGTTCGTTTCGGGCCGGGTCAGATCGACACGGACAAGAATACTAGGATCCGCTCTCGCCGGGCACCGACCCGGCGCCATCGCGCTGGGCCCGTGCGGCCACGCGCGTCAGGACCTCGGCCAGCTGCGCGGCCTTCGCGGGGCTGCCGCCGCTGACCGCCACATTGTGTCCGTCGGTTTTGCGGACGACGACGGCGGGGCCGCTGCTGACCAGCATCGCGGCGGTGCCGCCGTGGTTACGGTAGCCCCACCCTCCGTAGTCGGCGGCGCGTACCTCTGCGGCGCTGGCGGCGGAAATCGAGGCCGCGGGGACGTCCATGACGGGCAGCACGCCGGCCACCAGCACGCGCAGTCCCCGGCGGTCGGCCTTTACCCGGGCGAAGAGGAAGGCGGCAGCCACCACGGCGACGGCGGCCAGCAGTGCACCCAGCCAGGGCAGGGCCACGGCAATCAGGGCGGCCGGGAAAAGGCTGGCGACGGCAATCATGACAAACACGGAGCTCCTGGCATGCACCCAGAGCCGGTACGTGTCCCTTGCCAAATCAGGATCCAGCTCGCGGGCGAGGGCCACCTCGAGGGCGCGGTCATCCTCGGGCGACCACTGCGTGTCGGCCTTGAAAACAAACCCCATGATGACTCCCAGTGACAGGGCCGCGCCGCTGCCCATCGCGAGGACTATCACGTCCACGTGGGACTCGCGGGCGTCGGCAAGCCCGGTCTGGCCCACCAGGCCGGCCGCCAGCACCGCGGTGACGAACAGGCTGACGGACAGTCCGGCGCCCATCATGATCCGGCGCATCACCGTAGGCCGGGACAGCGGCACCGCCTGCGACAGCACCAGCCAGCCGGCGGCCAGGATCAGCGCTGCGCCACCCCACGCGTAGACAGCGAACGGCGCAAAGTAAGCTCCGCCGTCGGCCGTCCAGCCAATCGCGACCGGATTCGGAAGGTCTGCACGCAACAAAAAAGCGCTGACCACAAACGCCGCGGCCAGCACCACCGGGAAGCCCACTGCAAACCGAAGCGCCTTCGCATCCACCGAATCCCGGAACTTTCCCATGCATTAACGCTACTCCCGCCAGCGGCCGTGACAGAATGACTTCACTTGTGCCGGTGCAGGCCACCGCCCGCCGGCAACCGAAAATCTTCTGGAGGCCCCACTTGCCAGGTATGAACCTGACTCGCGCCGAAGCCCGCGAGCGTGCCGAACTCATCAACGTTGACTCCTACGAGGTTGCACTGGACCTCACCAGGGGCGGGCAGGTCTTCGGGACCACCACCACGGTGAAGTTCACGGCCGTGCCGGGCTCCTCCACTTTCATTGACGCCGTTACTCACGCTGTGCACAGCGTCACCCTCAACGGGCTGGCACTGGACCCGGCCACTGTTTCCGACGGCATCCGGATCCAACTGCCGGACCTGGCGGCAACAAATGAGCTGACGGTCGTGGCTGACGCGCCGTACATGAACACCGGCGAAGGCCTGCACCGGTTCGTTGATCCGGTGGACGGCGAGGTCTACCTGTACACCCAGTTCGAGGTGCCCGATTCGCGGCGCATGTTCGCGGTCTTCGAACAGCCGGACCTGAAGGGCACCTTCGCCTTCACCGTCACGGCGCCCTCGGGCTGGGATGTCATCTCGAACTCCCCCACCCCCGCGCCCGTGGAAGCCGCCCCGGGGGACGACGGCGGCGCGCGGTCCGTGTGGGCGTTCGCCCCCACCCCGCGGCTGTCCTCATACGTCACCGCGCTCATCGCCGGCCCGTACCAGTCGGTCCGCGGCGATGTGACCAGCTCCGACGGCCGGGTGGTCCCGCTGGGCGTTTTCGCCAGGAAATCGCTGATGCAGTACCTGGATGCGGACAACATCTTTGAGCTGACGCGGCAGGGCTTTGAATTCTTTGAGGCCCAGTTCGGCGTCGCGTATCCGTTCGAAAAGTACGACCAGCTGTTCGTCCCCGAGTTCAACGCGGGCGCCATGGAGAACGCCGGTGCCGTGACCATCCTCGAAGGCTATGTGTTCCGCAGTAAGGTCACCGGCGCGCAGATCGAACGCCGCGCCATCACGGTGCTGCACGAGCTCGCCCACATGTGGTTCGGCGACCTTGTGACCATGCGCTGGTGGAACGATCTTTGGCTCAATGAGTCCTTCGCCGAATACATGTCGCACCTCGCCGCGGTGGAAAACACGTCCTTCACCAGCGCGTGGACCACGTTCGCTTCGGTGGAGAAATCCTGGGCCTACCGCCAGGACCAGCTGCCCACCACCCACCCGATCTTCGCCGAAATCAATGATCTGCAGGACGTGGAGGTCAACTTCGACGGCATCACTTACGCCAAGGGCGCCTCGGTGCTGCGCCAGCTCGTGGCCTGGGTGGGACCGGAGCAGTTCATGGCCGGCGTCCGCGAATACTTCGCCAAGCACGCCTGGCAGAACACCGAGCTCAGCGACCTCATGGCGGAGCTGGAGAAGGCCAGCGGCCGCGACCTGGACCAGTGGGGCCGGCTCTGGCTGGAGACGGCCGGCGTCAACACGCTCACGCCGGAACTCGATGTGGACGGTTCCGGCACCCTGACATCCTTCAGCATCGTCCAGTCCGCCGTGGCGGAGTGGCCCACCATCCGCCCGCACCGGCTGGCCGTGGGGTTCTACAACCTGACTGCCGCAGGCAAGCTGGAACGCGTTCACCGCGAAGAGCTCGACGTGGACGGCGAGCGCACCGAGGTGCCCGGGCTGGTCGGGCTGACGCAGCCGGACCTGATCCTGGTCAACGATGACGACCTCGCCTACGCCAAGGTCCGGCTGGACGGGAAGTCACTGGCCACGGCCACGGCACATTTGAAGGATTTCAGCGCCAGCCTTCCCCGCACGCTGGTCTGGAACTCCGCCTGGGATGCGGCCCGCGACGGCCAGGCCCCGGCGCGCGGATATGTGCAGCTGGTCCTGGCGAATGTGGCGGCCGAGTCCGATTCGTCCGTCATTCTGGTCCAGCTGCGCCAGCTGGCCACCACCCTGAATTTCTACGTTGCCGAGGAACACCGCGCCGCCACCACCGTTGCGGCGGTGGACACGCTGTGGGATCTGGCCAGTGCGGCAGCAGGCGGCTCGGACGCCCAGCTTCAGTTTGTGAAGTCGTTCGCCCTGCTGGCGTCCAGCGGCGCCCAGCTGGACACCGTCGCCGGCCTGCTGGACGGCTCGGTGGAGCTTGACGGGCTGGCGGTGGACCAGGACCTGCGCTGGGAACTGCTCGCCTCGCTGGTGGCGGGGGGCCGCCGGGGCCAGGGCGAGATCGACGCGGAGCTGGAGCGCGACAACACCGCCAGCGGGCAGAATGCCGCAGCGTTGGCAAAGGCCGCAATTCCCACTCCCGAGGCCAAGGCCGCGGCCTGGGAGTCGATCGTGGTCAAGGGAGAGCTCTCCAATGCGCTGCAGGGATCGGCCGTCACCGGCTTTATGCGCGTCCTGGACCGGACATTGCTGGAGCCGTACTCGGAAAAGTACTTCGAGGCCGTTCCCGGCATCGTGGCGGACCGCACCCACGCACTGGCCCAGCAGATCGTCGTCGGGCTTTACCCGGCGCTGCTGACCACGCAGGCCACGGTGGACCGCACGGACGCGTTTCTTGCCGGTCTCCCGGCGGACAGCTCGGCGCTGCGGCGGATGATGCTGGAAAATCGCGACGGCGTGGCCCGGGCCCTGCGGGCACGCGCGGCTGACGTCCTCCCGGGCGATGCGTAAGCTGGCGGCATGAGCCTGAGCCAGCACCACTACTCGTTGGCGGTCCAGTGGACCGGAAACCTGGGCGAGGGGACCTCGTCCTACCGCGGCTACTCACGCGACCACGACATCGTGATCCCCGGACTGCCGGTCCTCAAGGGGTCGGCCGATCCGACGTTCCATGGGGACCGCGACAGGTACAACCCCGAGCAGCTGTTGCTGGCGGCGCTGGCGCAGTGCCACATGCTGTCCTTCCTGCATGTGGCGGTCCGGCACGGGGTGGTTGTCACCGGCTACCGGGACGAGGCCACGGGACGTCTTCGGCTGAACCAGGACGGCAGCGGCCAGTTCGAGTCCGTCACGCTGAACCCGCAGGTCACCGTGGCCGACGAGGCGCACGTGGCTCTGGCGGAGCAAATGCACCGGGAAGCCAACCAGGTCTGCTTTATCGCCCGGAGCGTCAACTTCCCGGTGCTGCACTCCCCGGTGACCGTAGCGTCCCGCCCGCCCAACTAGTGGTGTGTCTCCAAAATAGTTGATGCTTTGAGCGTTAAGCTTGTGTCATGGCGAACATTGCTCCTGCTTTGGTGGTTTCTGATTCCCAGCGTGCTTTGTTGGAGGTGCTCGCGAAGTCGCAGACGGCGTCCCATCGCGAGGTTCAGCGGGCGCAGGTGTTGTTGATGGCCGCGGAGGGGTTGGCCAATGATTCGATCGCGAAGGTTGCCGGGCTGAGTCCGGGGACGGTCAGGTCGTGGCGGGCCCGGTTCGAGGCAGAAGGCTTGGCCCACTTGGGCGAGGTGCGTGCCGGGCGTGGCCGCAAGCCGGTCATTCCACAGTCCAAGATCGATGAAATCGTTGATCTGACGCGCAATTCCAAGCCCGAAGGACACACGCACTGGTCGGTGCGGACGATGGCCGCGAAGGTGGGTGTGTCCCCGGCGCAGGTTCAGCGGATCTGGGCGGCCCGGGGCTTGAAACCACACCTCGTGGATACTTTCAAGCTCTCCAACGATCCGAAGTTTGAGGAAAAACTCATCGATGTCGTTGGTCTGTATCTGAACCCGCCGGAGAAGGCGATCGTGCTGTGCATGGACGAGAAATCCTCGATCCAGGCCCTGGACCGCACCCAGCCGTCCCTTCCGATGACGAAGGGCCGGGCCGAAACAATGACCCATGACTACAAACGCAACGGCACCACCACCTTGTTCGCCGCCCTGGACGTGGCCACCGGAAAAGTCATCGGCTCGTGCCTGCCCAAGCACCGGCACGAGGAATTCCTGGTGTTCCTCAAAACCATCAACAAGGAAGTCCCGCGCGGTTTGGACGTCCATCTGATCCTGGACAACTACGCCACCCACAAACACCCGGACGTGAAGGCCTGGCTGGTCAGAAATCCGAGGTTCCAGCTACATTTCACCCCCACCTCATCCTCGTGGCTGAACCTGGTCGAGCGCTGGTTCAGGGAACTGACCGACAAGGCATTACGCCGCGGTGCGTTCCATTCGGTACCGGATCTGATCACCAAAATCGAGGAGTACCTCGCCGCCCACAACACCGAACCCAAGCCCCTGGTATGGACCACGACCGCAGACTCAATCCTTAAGAAAGTAGCCCGCGGCCGCGTCGCCCTCGAGACCATCAAACAAAACTGAGACAGACCACTAGGTAGCAGTAAGTGTCGTTTTGAGGGCTCAAAACGACACTTACTGCTACTTACATGGAGGCTGCCGGGTCAGCGGCTTAGCAGGAGTTCTTCGGCGAGCAGGGCTTCCGTGGCCGGTGTGAGCCCCGCCTTGCGGTGGCGCTACAGACCCCGGCTACGCTCGTCCGCAAGCGTGTCCGCCAAGGTTTCCTGCCAGGGCCGGGTCCTCAGTCCGGCTGCCCTGGCGGACCGGTTGCTGCGGGTGCAGAACCCCCCGTGGCCAGGAGGCAGCCACAGCGGGAGCGAACCCGGCCCGGACCAGTAGTTGATCCCGTGCGCCACGAGCCAGTCCTCCGAAGCGCCCAGCACTTCGCCGCTGAACCCCGCGGCACTCTGCGATTCCGCAACATAGTCCCCGAACGGCACGCTGTGCCCCACCGCGTTCAGCGGGCCCGTCACCCCGTGCTCCGCCGCAGTGAGGATCCACGCAGCCAGGTCGCGGACGTCAATGACCTGGGTGGCATGGCCACCGATGTCAGGGACGACGGCGGCCCGGTTGTCCCGCGCGAACCGCGCCGGCCAGTAGCCGTAGCGATCAGACGCATCACCGGGACCGCCGATCAGGCCCGCACGGCAAAGATGGGCGTTGCCGCCGGTGGCTCTAAGTGTTTCCCGTTCGATGGCGGCCTTGGACTCTCCATAGTTTTCAGGCGTGGACGGGGTGCCGGGTGCCAGGGGCTGGAGAAGCGGGGCGTCCTCGGCGGCGTCCGGGGTGGAGTGGTCCGCGTAGACGGAGCAGCTGGACACGAACGTCCAGTGGCCCGTGCGGCCGGCGAGCGCTGTGAGCGCTGCTGTGGCCGGGACAGGATCGCGCTACCTCTATCACGGCGTCCCAGCCACCAGCCAGCGTCATATAGCTGTCCGCGCCGAGTGAGCGGTCTGCCTGCACCCATGCGACGCCTGCCGGTGGTTCCGCCGCAGAACCGCGGGCCAAACAGGTGACCCGGTGCCCGGCGGCCACTGCCTGCCGGGCGATTTCCGAGGAGAGAAAGGCTGTTCCGCCGAGGACGAGGATGCGCATGGGTTCACGGTACGGCGCTAATGTTGAAAGAGAACAGAGCCTTACGCGCCGGGCGAACCCGCGCAGGCCTACGTTATCCCCGGCCGCCGCCGGAGACCCCAAGGAGTTTCACCTTATATGTTCAGCATGCTCTCGATCCTTCCATCCGCCGCCAGTAAGCCCGACGGCATCAGCATCACAGGAATCGTGATCAGCCTCGGGGTGGGCATTGCTGTCTGGCTGGTGGCGACGTTCGTCATTTCCCGGATCACCAAGCGGGTGGCTTCGGGAAGTAACTTCTTCAAGAAGGCGCACTTCAAGTGGGTTGCCCCGGCCATCCGGGCCCTGGACCATGAGCGCCGGGTGCAGCGCGCCGAGACCATCGGTTCGCTTCTGAACAGCATCGTGGGCGTGCTGGTGGCCGTCATCACCAGCATGTATGTGCTGCAGAACCTGGACATCAATATCGCGCCGCTGCTGACCAGCGTGGGGATCCTGGGTGTTGCCATCGGTTTCGGCGCCCAACAGCTGATCCGCGACTTCCTCGCCGGCATCTTCATCACCATTGAGGATCAGTACGGGATCGGTGACGTCATCGAAACCAGCGAGGTGGTGGGTGTCGTCGAGTCCATGGGCCTGCGCATCACCCGCGTCCGCTCCGAGGACGGTGCCATTTGGTACCTCCGGAACGGTGAAATCCTGCGTGTGGGCAACCGTTCGCAAGGAACCTACGTGCCGGCCGAGGTACCGGATGCCGGCGCCGAGGCCGCCTTGCACGAACCGGCCACAAACACAGAGACTAAGAAGACTGACCAGAAGGCGGGAGAATAGAGCCATGACCATACCCGTCGAACCGCAGCGGCCACGCCAGCTCATGCAGAATGATCCGTTCAGCAAACCCGGCTACACCGACAACTTCTATGACGCCGTGGGCGGCCACGAGACCTTCGTGCGGCTGATAGATGTGTTCTACGACGGCGTGGCCACCGACACGCTGTTGCGCCCGATGTACCCGGAAGAGGATCTTGGCCCCGCCAAGCGACGCTTCCGGATGTTCCTGGAACAGTACTGGGGAGGGCCCACCACGTACGGCGAAGAACGTGGACACCCGCGTCTGCGGATGCGGCACGTGCCGTTCCGGGTTACCCCTGAGGCCAAGGAACGCTGGCTGTTCCACATGCGGGCGGCGGTGGACTCCCTGGAGCTGCCGCCCTTGTACGAGGGAACGCTTTGGGACTATATGGAGCGTGCCGCCCTGTCCATGGTGAACAGCCCGTCCGAAGGCTAGAGGCCTGTCCCTGTCCGGACCAGGACGTGCCCGCGGGGGCTGCTGAGGCGGAACCACCGGCCTGCCCGGTAGAGCATCTGTTCCCCGTCAGCGAGGAACCCGAGGGTGAGGGCCGCGAAGGCGGCTCCCGCCGGCAGGCCGGAGGCGTCCAGGGCGCGGCCCCACACCGCGGCCCGTGCGTTGTTGACGATCAGGGCTCCGGGCTGGGCCGGGACAATTCCGGCAACCTCTCGAATGCCGGCTTCCGCGGCCCGGCGGAGTTCGGAATCCTGCAGCGGGCCCAGCGGCTCCCAGCCCGTCCTCGGCGCGCCGACGCCCGTCCACGATTCGGCGACGGTCGACGGCGGCAGCGGCAGTTCGGCGTCGTCCTCCCCTGCCCTGGCCAGGCGGTCAAGGACTGCGGCCAGCGCAACGGTGACGTCAACCGTGGCAGGTTCGGCCAACGCCACCGTGCGCAGGCCCAGGATGGTCGGTGTGCCTTCGCCCAGCAGCCGAGGCCGCAGGACACACACGTACGCCGCTAAAACCGACCCGGAGGCCTGAAGGCGGATGGCGCCGTCGTCAATTGTTTTGGCGCGGGTGGCGAAGGTGCGCAGATCGGCGAGATCGCGCGGATCAGCGAACCGCAGGGACTGGGTGAGTAGATCAGACACACCATGAACACTACCGGCTGCGCCTCGGTTGAGCGGTGCCGGGGCTGCGTCTAGAGTCGAACCATGACTGAAGCCGAAACCGGACTGCTGGCCCCGCCCAGTGGCGACCCTACGTCCATGCTCATCCAGCTTCTCGACCTGGGCGAGTTGGAAGGGGCCAGGACGGACGAGGACATCTTCCTGGGGCCCTCATCGCAGCCGCAGCCCCGTGAACGGGTGTTCGGCGGGCAGGTACTGGCCCAGTCGCTGATCGCCGGCATGCGGACGGTGGACGCGGACCGCTTTGTCCATTCCATGCATGGCTACTTCCTGAGGCCCGGCGACGCCAACAAACCCATCACCTTCGGGGTGCAGCGGCTGCGGGACGGCCGGTCCTTCTCGGCCCGCCGCGTCCACGCATATCAGGACGGCCTGCCCATCCTGTCGATGATCGCCTCCTTCCAAGACCTGGATGAAGGCCTGGATCACGAATCACAGATGCCTGCCGGCATCCCGGACCCGGAGTCGCTGCCCAGTACAGCTGAGCTGCTCGGCAAATTCGACCATCCCGTCGCGCAGCACTGGGCCTATGAACGGCCCTTCGACATCCGGCACGTGGACCCGCCCATCTACGTTTCCGCCAAGGGCCAACATGAAGCCCGGAACGCTGTCTGGATGAAGACCTTCGGGCCCATGCCGGACGACGCCAACCTGCACCGGGCCGCGCTGGCCTACGCCAGCGACTACACGTTGCTGGAATCGGTCCTGCGCCGCCACGGCCTGAGCTGGATCACCCCGGGCATGAGCGTCGCCAGCCTGGACCACGCCATGTGGTGGCACCGGCCGGCCCGGGTGGACGAGTGGCTCCTGTACGTCCAGGAATCCCCCAGCGCCCAGGGCGCCCGGGGACTCGCCACCGGGAAGATCTTCAACCGGGCCGGGCAGCACGTCGCCTCCGTGGCACAGGAGGGCATGATCCGCGTGCCCACGGATCTGAAGGACAAAGTGGTGGGGGCAGTGCAGTCCAAACTCCTGCAGCACCAGATCCGCAAGGCTGTCCGGGACTGACTGCACCCTGCACCCTGGCAGCAGAAAGGCCGGTCCCCGTCCGTGAAATGAACTGGGAGCCGGCCTTTTCTGCACCTGAATCAGGCGTGTGGATCAGTCGCGCGTGAGGCGGCGGTGCGTGACCCGGTGCGGCTTGGCCGCATCGGGACCGAGGCGCTCGATCTTGTTCTCCTCGTAGGATTCGAAGTTGCCCTCGAACCAGTACCACTTCGAGGGGTTTTCCTCGTCGCCTTCGTAGGCCAGGATGTGGGTTGCCACCCGGTCCAGGAACCAGCGGTCGTGCGAAACCACCACGGCACAGCCGGGGAATTCCAGCAGGGCATTCTCGAGGCTGCTGAGCGTTTCGACGTCGAGGTCGTTAGTGGGTTCGTCAAGGAGCAGCAGGTTTCCGCCCTGTTTGAGGGTCAGCGCCAGGTTCAGGCGGTTGCGCTCACCGCCGGAGAGGACACCGGCCTTCTTCTGCTGGTCAGGTCCCTTGAAGCCGAAAGCGGCGACGTAGGCACGCGACGGCATTTCAACCTGGCCTACCTGGATGTAGTCCAGTCCGTCGGAAACAACTTCCCAGAGTGTCTTGTTGGGGTCGATGCCGCCCCGGCTCTGGTCCGCATAGGAGATCTTGACCGAGTCACCGATCTTCAGCTCTCCGCCGTCGAGCGGTTCCAGGCCAACAATGGTCTTGAACAGTGTGGACTTGCCGACGCCGTTGGGACCGATGACACCGACAATGCCGTTGCGCGGCAGCGTGAAGGACAGTCCGTCGATGAGTGTGCGGTCATCAAAGCCCTTCTGGAGGTTCCTGGCCTCCAGCACCAGTCCGCCGAGGCGGGGGCCCGGTGGAATCTGGATCTCTTCGAAGTCCAGCTTGCGGGTGCGGTCCGCCTCGGCAGCCATCTCCTCGTAGCGGGCCAGACGGGCCTTGGACTTGGTCTGGCGCCCCTTGGCGTTGGAGCGAACCCATTCGAGTTCCTCGGTCAGGCGCTTGGCCTGCTTGGCGTCCTTCTTGCCCTGGACCTCCAGGCGCGCACGCTTCTTCTCCAGGTAAGTGGAGTAGTTGCCCTCGTAGGGGTACAGGTGCCCGCGGTCCACTTCGGCGATCCATTCCGCGACGTGGTCAAGGAAGTACCGGTCGTGGGTGACGGCCAGGACTGCGCCGGCGTAGCTGGAAAGGTGCTGCTCCAGCCACAGAACGCTCTCGGCGTCAAGGTGGTTGGTGGGCTCGTCCAACAGCAGGAGGTCGGGCTTCTGCAGCAGGAGCTTGCAGAGGGCCACGCGACGGCGCTCACCGCCGGAGAGGAGGGTAACATCGGCATCGGCCGGCGGGCAGCGGAGCGCGTCCATGGCCTGCTCCAGCTGGGAGTCGAGGTCCCAGGCGTCGGCGTCGTCGATGGCTTCCTGAAGCTTGCCCATTTCTTCGAGCAGCACGTCATAGTCAGCGTCGGGGCTGGCCATTTCCTCGGAGATCTCGTTGAAGCGCTGGATCTTGCCGTAGATCTCGCCCACACCCTCCTGGACGTTGCCCAGGACCGTCTTGTCCTCGTTCAGCGGTGGCTCCTGCAACAGGATGCCCACCGTGTAACCGGGGCTGAGCCGGGCCTCACCGTTGGAGGGGGTGTCCAGGCCGGCCATGATCTTCAGGATGGTGGACTTACCGGCACCGTTCGGGCCAACAACACCAATTTTGGCGCCCGGGAAGAAGGACATGCTTACGTCGTCAAGAATGAGTTTTTCGCCAACAGCCTTGCGGGCCTTGGTCATTGTGTAGATAAATTCCGCCATGGTTCCAAATCTAGTGGGTTGGCGGGCAGAACTCACATTCGGCGCCTTAGGCTGCTGCCCCTACGAAGCACTTCCCGGTGGTAAGCACCGGCAGGACCGTGACCGTCACGCTGCCGTCCCGGATGTGGCCGAACACGCAGTCTGTGCCTTGCAGCACAGCGGATTCAATGGCATCCGCTTCCAGCCCCGTGGGCGTGCGGCTCGCCGATACTTCCAGGACTGACGGCTGGACACCGGCGCCAGTCAGAGCCTCCGTTACCTGCGCGGTGGCCGGTTTGGGGGTTCCCGCCGCGAGCCGGTTCAACGCAGCCGTCACGGTCTGTCTCATTGCGGTGGTGGCAGGGCTCTCCGGCGCCGTGGCCCCGGCCTTCCCGGCCGTGCCGGTTGCCGGGCTGCCTGGTCCAGGTGCTGCAGCAGTGCCGGACCCGGCGCCTTCCGCCGGCGATTGTGTGGCCGGTGGCTGGGTGCCGGCCGCCGGCGGGCTGGCCGACGGACCAGCGGCGCAACCCGACAGCACAACGGAAGTCAGGCCGCCGACCGCCAGCAGCACCACAGCCCTGCCCATGACTGTTCTGCGCTGCCGGGTAAGCGCCGGCCGGCTGATGACGGAGGTTGCCTGCCGCTTGACGGTCGTGCGCTTCATGCCGCCATTCTGTCACGGCGCCAGCCCCCGGAGGTCCGCCCGGGGTCCGCCGGAGGTCCGCCGGAGTGCCGGCTGAGGGCCGGCACCCCGCGGCGCGTGTCCTGTGTGATGATTCCAGCCTCCACTTCAGACGGCGGACTCGACGAGTTCGCCGGTCTCAGCGTCGACCGGAACGTAGTTACCGTCACTATCCTCAACGAAGACGGCGGCCGCATCACCGTCACCGTGTTCCCCTTCGTCGGTGTCCCGGTCCTCGTCGGGATCGGCAGGTCCGTCCTCGTTTGCATGCTGCGGCCCATTGTTGACCGTGCGAATGTAGTTGGCCGAACCCCACATAAGATCGTGACCCACGGACTCCGCATCGATTTCGTGTGCGAAATGGACGCGGCCGTCTTTCTCCCATGTGCGCAGCTTGAGCCGGCCCACCACAATCACGCGCTGGCCTTTCTTGATGCTGCACCCCATGTTCCCGGCCAGTTGCCGGTACCCCTGGACCGTGAACCAGTTGGTGTGCGTGTCCACCCAGGTACTCGTATTCCGGTCGAAGCGCCGGGCCGTTGACCCAAGGCGGAACGAGGCGGTTCCGACGCCCGTTGTGGTGGTGGAGGTCCTGATGTCGGTGGCGACGAAGCCCCGGAACGTTACGTAATCGCTCATTGTCTTGTCCTGTCTCGGAAGGTGTGCCTTAGCGGCAAAACCAGCTTCGCGCGGACAGCATCAGGCCGCGAGGGAGAAGAGCCTGTATGTGGACAACCCGCCGTCGACTGCCGTGTGGAGGACATGTGCATGGCGCGGCTTTGGCGCAGCCGCACCCGGGGCAATGTAAACTTCTTCATGCGCCGGATTTCTGGTCGTGGCGCCACGTGCCCCAGTAGCTCAGGGGATAGAGCAGCGGCCTTCTAATCCGCCGGTCGGGGGTTCGATTCCCTCCTGGGGCACCACTGTATGAGGCGTTTCTTCGAGTGCAGATGCGTAGAGACACACAAACACCCCGGTCTTCGGACCGGGGTGTTCGCGTATCGGTTCAGCCTGCGTGGTGCGGGCGGTGGCCCTGTTCTGTGCTCACCATGACTTCACCGGCAGACCTGAGTGGGTTCCTGGACTTATTCCGTTTGGTCCTTTCCGGATGCCGTACCGGATTCAGAGCCGGCCTCCGGGACTTCCCCGGGGACCGCCTTCGTTTTCCTGGCGGGGTCTACTGAACCGCCCGCCCCGTAGCTGCCCTCCGGATAACGCCCAACCTCGGACGCCGCGGTGCGCCCTGGCACCGATCCGGCAGCACCGTAGTCGGCCTGGACGTACCTGCCCGACTCTCCGGCCTTGTCTCCGAGCGGCTCGGGCAGCCCGCCTTCGCTTCCGGCGGCGCCATAGTTTCCCTCGCCGTAGCGGCCTTCTTCATCGTCCGCGTGGCGGCCCGTCTGCGATCCGGCCTTCCCGTAGTCGCCTTCGACGTACCGGCCGCGGAGGTCCGGTTCTGCCGGCGGCTTCTCCGTGGCTGCCTCATTCGGGGTGTCTTCGATGCCACTGTTTTGGGTCATGATCGTGCCTTTCCCGAAAAGAGCGCTGCGTCTTTGCCGCGCAATTTAAGTCTAGCCAGGCCGGGGTCTCCCACCATGATTCCTCAGGGACCACCTTAGTGGCCGCCCAGATTGAACAGTTCGCTGAGCGGAGGCCGCGGTTCGCGGCGGAGCTTGATACTTTGAGGCAGTCCACTGACGTCCACTGACTCATCGTCGATGTGGATGGACAGGCGTCCGTCCCCTGAGAAGGGCACGTTGTCGAAGTGGAAGTGGGTATTCCGCGGCGGCAGTGTGGGTGCCAGCCACACCTCGTCCCAAGGCAATCCCGGGTCAAAACGCAGCAGCGTCCTGATGAGCTGAACCGGTGCTGCCGACGCCCATGCCTGCGGGGAACACGAGGCCGGGTATGGGACTGGCTCGGGGTATCTGGCGCGGTCGAGACCACAAAAGAGTTCCGGCAGCCGGCCATTGAAGCGATCCGCAGCCTCAAGCAATGCGTAGGCCACTTTCCGGGCCTCATCAACGAAGCCATGCCGCATCAGGCCCGCCGCCGCGATGGCGTTGTCATGGGGCCACACGGACCCGTTATGGTAACTGGCCGGGTTATAGGCCCCCATGGTTGATGCCAGGGTTCTGATCCCCCAGCCGGTAAACATTTCGGGAGACACCAGATGTTCGGCCACCTGCGCGGCCTTGTCGTTGTCCACGATGCCTGTCCACAGGCAATGGGCCATGTTGGACGCGAGCGCGTCAACAGGTTTTTTGTCCTTATCCAAGGCAATAGCGAAATACCCGCGGTCCGAAAGCCAGAACTGTTCATTGAACGCCTGCTTCAGGCTGGTCGCCTTTGCCACGCAGCTTTCTGCTGTCCGCGCGTCACCGGCAGCCGTGGCCAGCAGCGCCCGGCCGATATATGCGGCATACGCGTATCCCTGGACCTCGCACAGGGCGATGGGTGGTTCGGCGAGGGTCCCGTCAGCGAAATTGATCCCGTCTCCGGAGTCCTTCCATCCCTGGTTGCGCAAGCCCCTTTCCGTTTTCCGCTGATATTCAATAAAGCCATCGCCGTCCCGGTCCCCGTAATCCTCCATCCAGCGAATAGCCCGGTCCGCGGCAGGAAGCAGTTGGCGCATCGCTGCATCATCAAGGCCCCATCTGGCCAGCTCGGCCAGGACGATCACAAAAAGCGGGGTCGCATCGATGGTGCCGTAATAAACTCCGCTGCCCCCCAGCGCGAGCCCGGCGGTGGCTCCGAGGCGGACTTCGTGAAGGATGCGGCCCGGCTCCTCCTCCGAAGCGGCGTCCACTTTGGTTCCCTGGTGCTCCGCCAACGTCAGGAGGGTGCCTTTGGCCAGTGACGGGTCCAGGAGCAGGGACATGAATGACGTGAGCAGGCTGTCCCGGCCAAAGAGCGCCATGAACCACGGTGCGCCGGCTGCAACCACGGCGCGGTCCGGCTGATCGGGGTTGAAGATTCGGAGCGACCCGAGGTCCTCCTGGCTGCGCCGGATGACCCTTTCCACGGCCTCATCCCGCAAATTTGCCGTGGGCATGGATGCGCGCCACTCCATGACACGGCGCAAGGCATCCGCCACCGGCACGCCCCCTGCTGCGGCGCTCGCGTGACCGCCCGTGCCGGCCAGCACGGGTTTTGCCGAGATGGTCCCTGACCATTGCCCGTGGGCGGCGATGGTTGTCTCCAGCACCAGCGAATCCCCCTCCAGCCGTGATCCGGCGAAAGCGACCGTGATGCGTTCGGTGTGGCCGTCCCGCTCTGACTCCAGCTCAAGGCCTTCCGGCGTCAAGCGGCGGGAACAGTGCTCGCGCGGGGCCTGCCTGCCTTCCTTCACCTCGAACAAGCTGGCAAAGTCCGCGTCGGGGAACAGCTCTACCCGGCATTGCATCGGCCCCTGGGAGTAGTTGTGCACCGTGACCGTTTCAAGGAGACCCTCCCCAAGCTTGCGTTCCCGGTCAATGAGCAAGGAGGTATCGGCGTGATCGTCCCTGCGCGGTCTTCCAACGAAGACCCCATGAAACGGCTCCGGGGTGGTGGCGGAGAGGGACTCAAGGGGCAGGCCCTGAACCTTCAGCATCCATTCACTGATGAATCGCGTGTCCTGGAAGAACAGTCCGTGCGGAAGACACGCGGCCATGTCCCCGTTGGGGGCTGAGATGCAGAACGATGTTCCCTGGACCAGGGTGAGTGCCCCCGGACCCGCCGACCCGGCGCTGTTCCCGACACCCCACCCGGCCATTCGTAGCCTCTCCCGCAGCGATACCCGCAAAGCCAAACCATCTTCCATAAAACTAGGGAGGATCACCCGCCACTGCAAGAGGCTCGACGGCGGTACACCGGGAGGCGGCGACCCTCGCCCGGGATGGCGGTCAGGAACGGTCGAACCGGCATGCGGCGCGGGGCGGGATCCGGACGCCGGGCGGGATCATGCGGGGTGGCTAAAGTTGCTGGATGGAGAACCGCGAACTCGTGGCCGCGATCCGGACAGCGCTTGCGGACCGTGCCGATCCTGTGCGTGCGGCCGGGATGCAGGCCTACATGAAGTCATCCATCCTTTCCCTGGGCGTCAGGGTTCCGGAGGTTCGCCGTTGCGTCCTGGCCGCGGCAGCTGCCGCTCCGGTTCAGACGCCGGACGAGTTGCGGGCAACCGTCCTGGTGCTGTGGCGGGAAGCGCGCTGGCGGGAAGAACGGTACGCCGCGATCGAACTCACGGCACTCCGGCTGGTAGCGAGGGACGCCGGGATGCTCCCGGTTTATGAGGAAATAGTTCGAACGGGCGCCTGGTGGGACTTCGTGGACGGGGTGGGCCCAAGGATCTGCGGCCTCCTGCTGGCACACCGGTCGCTGATGACCCCCGTGCTGCTGGAGTGGAGCAGGGATGCGGACTTATGGATCCGGCGCGCTGCCATTACCTCCCAGCTGAAGGCCAAGGCCGCCACCGATACCGATCTCCTGGGCGCCGTGATCGAGGCCAGCCTGGATGACCCGGAGTTCTTCATTCGGAAGGCCATCGGCTGGGCACTGCGTGAGTTCGCCAAGACCAACCCCGGCTGGGTCAAAGATTTTGTGGCACAACACGCCAGGCAACTGAGTCCTTTGTCGCGAAAGGAAGCCCTACGGCACGTCGAACCCTAAATGACCGGGCGTTCCGTAACAGGCTCGCCCGTCTTCCGGAACAGCCGCTTGGTACGCGGATCCATGAAGATCAGGTACAGGCCAAAGAGGAGCCCGGTGATCGCAGCGGCAAACCGGGCAAGGATCAGTGGCAATCCCAGGTCCTCGGTCTGCAGATAGGGGAACACTTCCAGTTGGTCGGAGATCGCGTAGATCATGAAGAACGACACAATGAAATAGAGTGCCTTGACCTGCCAGTCGTTCCGGATACCTGTCACGGCAAAGAGCGGTATCAGCCACACCACATACCAGGACTGGATCATGGGCGCCAGCACCACAACTGCGGCGAAGGCCAGGGTGAGGCGCCGGATCAGGCGCTCATGCTCCCCCCGGAAAATCTGGAAGGCGACGATGCCCACGGCAAGCAGCTTGCCGGCGTCGAACACCCAGCCTGCCAACGTCCCGCCGTCCAGCCCGAAAGCGTTGGAAATGGAGGAGACCACGAGGCCCACGAGCCCCACCGGGGCGTACCAGATGAAGATGCTGCCTGGAGCCGAGAGTCCGTTGATCCAGCCGAAGCCGAAGCCGTTGACCAGGCTCAGGGCGTACAGCAAGGCGAGGCTCAGGCCGCCTGTCAGGGCCCAGAAGAGGAACTTGCGGGGCCAGCCGGCGTTCTTACCCGCCCACATCAGACCAATAAACGGCAGGAACACCACCGTGATGGGTTTGACGGCGATGGACAGCGTCACCAGAACTATTCCAAGCACCACCCGCCTGGTGGCCGCGTAATACAGCCCGGCCAGCGCGAGTCCGATCATGAGGGCATCGTTGTGGACGCTGGCGATGAAGTTGGTCAGGAACAAGGGGTTGGCCGCGGTCAGCCAGAGGGCCCGGTGCGGGTTGACGCCGTGCAGCTCAGCCAGCTTCGGCACATAGATGATGCAAAGCACCACGCCGACCAGTGCCACCAGCCTGAAGAGCATCACGCTGCCCTCGGGATGGACATTCGTGGACCAGACCACAAACTGTTCTATCCACAGGAACAGCTGGCCGTAAGGCACGGGGGCCTCGGTCCACAACCGGTCGGCGCCGAGCTGGAAGTAGTTGGACAGCGCCGAGATGCCGTTCTCGTACGGGTTGAAACCCTCCACCATAAGACGGCCCTGGCCGATGTAGGCGTACACGTCACGGCTGAACAGCGGGACACTGACCACCATCGGCAGGCCCCACGCTGCGACTGCCTGCAGGGTGGCCTTGCGCGCTTCGGGCCCCCAGACCCGGACGCGCTGGCCGAGCCGCAGCCAGGAACGGACGAGGAGCATGCCGCCAACGGCCACGAGCACGATGGCCAAGGCAACACCGATTGCCTCAGTGCGCATCCAGATGAAGATCGGCACGCGGCGGAGTTCGGAGACCGGCGCCAGCCAACCGACGCCTACAGAGCCGATGGCCATAAAGACCGAGCCGACAAAACCGGCCAGGATCGGGGACCGCGGGTTATCCACTTCGGCCGCACCGGGCCCGGGGATCACTGCGGCGGCCATCTCCCCCGTTGCAGGCACAGGCGCCGTCATCTCAGGATCCAATCTCTTTGCTTTCAGCGCTTCGACCCAGCGGGCCGCGGTAGCCGCCCGGGCCACGCAGGCACAGCACAGCGGCCGCAATCCCAGCCCCTCTGTATCCGAAATCCTAGCATCGGACGGTTGCAGCGGAGCTAAACGGTAGGCTGGTCCGGTGCCTATAACTAACGAACGCATCGTCTGGATCGACTGCGAAATGACTGGCCTGGACATCAAGAACGACGCCCTGATCGAGGTGGCGGCACTGGTGACGGACTCGGAGCTGAACATCCTGGGCGACGGAGTGGACGTTGTCATCAAACCGGAGGACGCCGCCCTCGCCCAGATGAACGACTTCGTCCGGGACATGCACACCCGCTCCGGGCTGCTTGAGGAATTGCCGCACGGCAAGACCATGGCCGAAGCGGAGGCCGCTGTCATGGAATACATCGAAAAGTGGGTTCCGGACCCCCGCAAGGCTCCGCTGGGCGGCAACTCCGTGGGAACAGACCGCGTCTTCCTCTCGCGGGACATGCCGGCCGTGGTAGAGCACCTGCACTACCGGGTCATCGATGTCAGCACCATCAAGGAACTTTCCCGGCGCTGGTTTGCCCGGGCCTACTTCCAGTCCCCCGCCAAGAAGGGCGGGCACCGGGCCCTCGGCGACATCAAAGACTCCATTGACGAGCTGCGCTACTACCGCGAGGCCGTTTTTGTGGCGGCCCCCGGACCGGACAGCGCCACGGCACGCGGCATTGCCCAGCGGATCACCGGCGGGCAGGCCCCGGCAGAGTAATCTGCGCCACGTTTCCGGGAATTTTCCGCGAAAAGGGCAAAAGTGGCACAACCATCGCCGAACAGCAGGTAAGCTATTTGAGTTGCCTTTCCAGAGGACCGGGTCACCGGAACACTGCAGGCACATGGTGGGCTTAGCTCAGTTGGCAGAGCGCCTGGTTGTGGTCCAGGAGGTCGCGGGTTCAACCCCCGTAGCTCACCCTCATAGGACGGCAGAAGAAGCCGTCAGTTTGGAGGCCGTACCGGAAATATCCGGTACGGCCTTCTTTTTTGCACAAAGGCCGGCACCATGCCGCACGCACGAAGGGTCACCGCCATGACAGTTCTGCCGATCACCATCTGGGGAGAACCGGTACTTCACCGCCGTGCCGCCGAGGTGGAGGTCTTCGACGATGAACTGCGCACCCTGATTGCCGATATGTTCGAAACCAATGATGCTGCCAACGGTGTGGGCCTGGCGGCCCCCCAGGTAGGCGTAGGCAAGCGAATTTTCGTGTACAAGTACCCGAACGAGGACGGCGCTCCTCCGGCCGGCGTGCTGGTGAACCCGGTCCTAACGCTGTCCAAAGTTTCCGGCGCACTCCCTGACCCCGATGAAGAGGAAGAAGGCTGCCTGTCCTTCCCGGGCGGCCAGTTCCCGCTCAAACGCGCGGAGTGGGCCCGGGTCCAGGGCTTCGACGGCAACGGGCAGCCGGTCGACTTTGAAGCGACGGGCTGGTTCGCACGGGTGATCCAACATGAATACGACCATTTGGACGGCAAACTGTACGTGGACCGGCTGCTGGACCGTTATTCACGCAAAGCCAAAAAGCTGGCCAAGAAGAGCGGGTGGGGCGTTCCGGGCTTGACCTGGATGCCGGGTGTGGACCCCGACCCGTTCGGACACTGAGGCAGCGGAGGAAGTTGGGGTGGCGCTTACTTTGCGGCGACGGTGGGCTGGTCCGGGCAGGAGTCCAGAACCCGCCGCATCGCTTCCTTCTCCGGCTGGGTGATCCACAGGCCGTAAGACGCCTTCACTGAAATCTGGCGGGCCACATAGTGGCAGCGGATGTTCTTGTTCTTCGGCAGCCAGGTAGCGGCGTCACCGGCGCCCTTTTCCTGATTCGCCGGCCCGTCGGCAGCCATAAGGTTCAGCGGATCGTTCGCAAGGCTCTGACGCTGCTGCAGGGTCAGCCCCTGCGCGCCCTTCTGCCACGCGTCACCGAGCGCCACAACATGGTCGATCTGGAGTTCCTTGCTGCTCTCCGGCCCGCGACGGAACTCCACGGCCCTACCCGTGTAGGGCTCCACGATGGACCCCGACGCCACCCTGCACTTGGACCCTTCCGTGAAGCCCACCCCTGCGAGGTCCCGCCGGAGAATGTCGTTGCGGGTGTCGCAGCCGTTCCGGTCGACGTCCTGCCACGCTTGCCCGAACGCTTCGCGCCGATAGGTGTCCTTTGAGGCACGCCCCTTGACAGCCAACCCCTGCAGGGCAGCCTTGGCGCTCCCCTGCGGGACCGGATAGACAGGCACCACCGGCTTCATCCAGGCCGCGTCAAACACCGGCGCTTCGCTCGGCCCGCTAACAGCAGGCTCAACAGCGGCGAACTGGCCGGCCGTGAAAAACCACACTCCGGCTGCCATCGCCGACAGCCCAAGAAGGACCAGCAAGGCCCACGCCTGCCTCGAGCGCCGGCGCGCCCGGCGATAGGCGCTCCAACTGGCAGTCATGGCTCGGGAACTCTTCCGGTTATGTCATGCACCAGAAGAGCCTAGGCCACCCCACAGACACGGCGGCGGTTATCCACAGTGGGGAGGAAGGGTGGCCGGAACTACTGCTCCCGGATTACGCGGCGAAGGTCCTCTTCGGCCAAATGCAGGAGGCTTTCCAGCTGCTGAACGCGGTCTTCGCCGACGTCGCCGGCAGCGTGGGCGGCACGTGCCTGCTCAAGAAGCCTGGCAGCTTCCTTATGGTTGGCTTTGGCGACATCAAGGGCGTGTTCAAGGGTGGTCTCGTGAAGCGTCTCGTTATCCATGGCACCAGTGTGGTCCCGATTCCCGGCTGATTCCAGCGAATCAGCCGGGAATTGGCTGGGAACGAAGCTGCAGGCCTGCCCAGCCGTTAGTCAGACGGCGATTGCGGCCAGGGCAGCGGCAGGTTCCTTCGCGGGGAAGGACGGCGGGTTGACGCCGGCCATTTCCTCCATGACGCGGACAACCTGGCAGCTGTAGCCGAACTCGTTGTCGTACCACACGTACAGGATGACGTTCTTGTCGTTGGAGATGGTGGCAAGGCCATCCACGATGCCGGCACGGCGGGAACCGACGAAGTCCGTCGACACAACCTCGGGCGAATCGATGTAGTCGATCTGCTTGCGCAGGTCCGAATGCAGGGACATCTGGCGCAGGTAATCGTTCACCTCATCCTTGGTGGTGCCGTTTTCCAGGCTCAGGTTCAGGATGGCCAGGGAGACGTCCGGGGTGGGGACGCGGATGGAACTGCCGGAGAGCTTGCCCTGGAGTTCCGGGAGCGCCTTCGCGACGGCGGTGGCGGCACCGGTCTCGGTGATGACCATGTTCAGCGCGGCGGAGCGGCCGCGGCGGTCACCCTTGTGGAAGTTGTCGATCAGGTTCTGGTCATTGGTGAAGGAGTGGACGGTCTCGACGTGTCCGTGGATCACGCCGAATTTGTCGTTGATGGCCTTCAGGACCGGGGTGATGGCGTTGGTGGTGCAGGAGGCCGCCGAGACGATCCGGTCGGTGTCCTCGATGCTGCCGTGGTTGATGCCGTGCACAATGTTCTTCAGCGCGCCCTTGCCGGGAGCGGTGAGGAGGACCCGGGCAACGCCCTTGCTCTGCAGGTGCTGGGACAGGCCCTCGGCGTCGCGCCAGCGGCCGGTGTTGTCCACCACCAGGGCATCCTTGATGCCGTAGGCGGTGTAGTCGATCGTGGCCGGGTTGTCCGAGTAGATGACCTGGACCTGCACACCGTTGGCGGTGATGGTGTTGGCGTCCTCGTCCACCCGGATGGTGCCCTCGAAGGAGCCGTGGACCGAGTCGCGGCGCAGCAGGCTGGCACGCTTGGTAAGGTCCTTGTCCGATCCGCGGCGCACCACGATGGCACGCAGGCGCAGGCCGTGGCCGCCGCCGGCCTTTTCGATCAGGAGGCGGGCCAGCAGGCGGCCGATCCGGCCAAAGCCGTAGAGCACAACGTCGGTGCTGGTCCGGTCGTCGGCGCCGCGCTTGCCCACAACGTCGGCCAGTTCAGCGCGGAGGAACTCCTCCAGGGACGCGCCGTTGCCTTCAAGCTTGTACTTTTCGGCCAGTCGGGCCACGTCGATGGCAGCAGCACCAAGGTCCAGCTGCGCCAGGGTGTTCAGCAGCGGCGCGGTCTCCTCGAGGAGCAGCTCGGTGTTGCTCATGCGGCGGGCAAACCGGTGCGCCTTAAGGATGTTCATGGTGGACTTATTGATCAGGCTGCGGCCGTGGATGCTGGTCACCACGTTGTTTTCGCGGTACAGCCGGCCAATCACCGGAATCATGGCCTCGGCGAGAGCCTCCCGGCCCATCCACGTATCAAGACAAGAATCTGACGTCTGGCTCACAGAACTACCTTCCTCGGTTCAGCCGCATACGTCCTCGTATGCGGTTGTAGGCCACCTGACGTTGACCAGGGGCTCTGGCACCGGCGGGATTCTGTACATCCCGGGTGCCGTGGAGACGCGTAAAGAAAACCACCGGCTGCGAACGCAGACCCGGTGGCGGAACTTCTACGTTCGCTCTCTATTCTAAGCGGGGTCCCTGCCCGCGACAGCCGCGGCCGACGTGAAGTCACTCACATGCCAGCCAGGGCAGTTTGAGCGGATGGGTTGACCGATACGCCGGGTTCTGTGCTCCCGTGCCGTTACCAGCGCGGGAGTAGCGGCCATCCATCTACGGACGCCGTTGCCGACGCCCTCCAGCGGCCTACCCGGACACTCGGGCGGGCAGCCCTCAATCGTGTCCTGTCTGGCCTTGCTCCGGGTGGGGTTTACCTAGCCTTCCCGGTCACCCGGGAAGCTGGTGGTCTCTTACACCACCGTTTCACCCTTACCTGCTGCCTTCCGTTGCCGGAAGACGCAGGCGGTCTGTTCTCTGTGGCACTGGCCTGCGGGTTACCCCGAGTGGGCGTTACCCACCACCCTGCCCTGCGGAGCCCGGACGTTCCTCGAGCCACTTGCGTGACGCGCGGCCGCCTGGTCAACCCATCCGCACCCCAGTCTACCGGGGAAGGGGGGCACCGCCGTCGCTGGTTCCTTTCCAGGGCCCAAGTGGGACAATGGAGGGAGGAACCGGCCGCTGGTCACGGCCCGGGGACCATCCAAGCCGGGAAGTGATCGTATGGACCTCACCGCCGTTGTTGTGCTTGTCCTTGTCCTCCTTGTCCTGATCATCCTCGCCAGGATGTCGGTGAGGATTGTGCGCCAGTACGAGCAGGGCGTGTTGTTCCGGCTGGGCCGCGTGGCCGGGGTCCGCATGCCGGGCCTGCGCTTCATCATTCCAGTAGTTGACAGGCTTCACCTGGTCAGCCTGCGGATCGTGACCATGCCGATCCAGTCACAGGGAATCATCACCCAGGACAACGTCAGTGTGGACATCTCGGCGGTGGCCTACTACCGCGTCGTGGATGCCGTGAAGTCGGTCGTGGCCATCGAGAACGTCGCGGCGGCGATCAACCAAATCGCCCAGACCACCCTGCGGAAGGTGGTCGGCAGGCACAGCCTGGACCAGACGCTGTCCGAAACCGAGCGAATCAACAGCGACATCCGCGAGATCCTGGACGCGCTTACTCTCGCCTGGGGTGTGGAGGTGACCCTGGTTGAGCTGAAGGATATCCAGCTTCCTGAGGGGATGAAACGGGCGATGGCGCGGCAGGCCGAGGCCGAGCGCGAGAAGCGGGCGAAGATCATCGCAGCTGAAGGCGAATCCATCGCGGCTGCCGCGCTGGGGGACGCTTCCGACACCATGATGGCCCACCCGTTGGCCCTGCAGCTGCGGAACCTGCAGTCGCTGGTGGAAATTGCGGTGGACAAGAACTCCACGGTCGTCTTCCCGGCCCCGCTGATGAGTACCATTGGCGAACTCTCGGCATTCCTTGCCCGCGAAACGCAGGCGGCCCAAGCCCACAATCCCGGCGCTGCGTCCGCCACCCCCATCAAGGCTGCGTAGAGACCCACGGGCCGGGACCGGCGCGACCGGGCGGTATCGCCGTCGCCGGTAGGATCGTACGGTGCTGATTCTGCTTCCCCCCTCCGAAGGCAAGACCCCCGCAGTCCGCGGATCCGCCGTCGACTGGCCCGACCTGAGCTTTCCGGCGCTCAACCCGTACCGGGCGAAAGTCCTCGAAGCACTGGGGACGGTCAGCGCGCACCAGGACGCCCTCGCTTTGCTGGGCGTCGGGGCCTCGCTCAGGGACGACGTCGAACGCAACACCCGGCTCCATGCCGAACCGGCGGCGCCTGCCCACCAAATCTATTCGGGCGTTCTGTACGACGCCCTCGGTTACAAGACGCTGACACCGACACAGCGCCGCAAGGCGGATGAATCCGTGCTGGTGGTTTCCGCGTTGTGGGGCGCCATCCGCTTCGCTGACCGGGTGCCCGCGTACCGGCTGTCGATGGGAACCGCACTGCCCGACGTCGGCCGCCTCGCCTCTTTCTGGAAGCCGCAGCTTTCGGAGGCCCTCGCGGATGCGGCCGCCGGGCACCTGCTGGTGGACTGCCGCTCCAGCACTTACGCCGCGGCGTGGGCGCCCCCGCCGGCGCAAACCGTAGCCGTGAACGTTTTCACCGAGGTGAACGGTGTACGCAAGGTGGTGAGCCACTTCGCGAAGCATACGCGCGGGGAATTGGCACGGCATTTGCTGTCCCGCCGCGGCAAGGCCCCGCAGACACCAGCTCAGCTGCTCAAGGCAGCCCGCGAGAAATGGGAAGCGGAGCTGGTGGACGGTGCAGCCCGCACGCCGCATGCGTTGAACATCATCCTCCCCAACTGGGTAGCGCTATCTGTCGTTCTGAGCGATCAAAACGACAGATAGCGCTACTTACTTGGGACTAGCTGGCTGGGGCGGCCGTGTTCCACTCCGCCGAGCGCACCAGGATGGCGCCGGAGTCCGGGCAGAAAACAATGTCGTCCTCCGCGGCGGCTTTGATTTCGGCGAGGTCGCCGGGGCTCAGCTTCATTCCGGAGGCCTCGGAAGTGCCGTGGAAGAGCCGGGCAGCGCCCACACCGCGCTTGGCGAGCGTCTTTTCGTAGATTGCCAGCATCCCGGCATCGAGTCCGGCGGCGAATTCATCTCGCTGGCCCCGCACGACTTTCTCTTCGGCATCCACTTCAGCCAGGGCTTCATCAAGTTCGGCCCGGATGCCGCTAAAGGAGCCCTTGATGTCATCAACGATCTGCTGCTGGGCGGCCTGCCGTGCCCGGAGGGAGTCGAGGCGTTCGAGCACTTCGAGTTCCACGTCCTCGAGGTCCGAGCGGCGCTTGTTGAGCGAGGCGATGTCCTTCTGCAGTGCAACGAGGTCCTTCGACAGACCTGTGCCGCTGTTGAGCCGGGCCTCGTCCCGTTCTATCCGGTTGGCGACCTGCTCGACGTCGGCCTCCGCGCGCTTCAGCTCGGCTTCGGCGTCGTGGACAGCCACCTTGGCCCCGCCAAGTTCACCGTTGGCGACAGAGAGAGCAGCCTCGAGATCGGTGATCCGCGGATCAGAGTTGAGGGTGCGGCGGCGGTTGGACAGGGACTTGAGCTTTGCGTCCAGCCCCTGCAGTTCGAGCAACTTCAACTGTTCTGCCGGTGCTGCCTTAGCCAACTGCTACCTCCGCTTAAATCCTGCCGGCCGTAACCGGGCACCCGATCGGCGCTCCCTAGACTCTAGCGCCCGCCGGGAGTCAGAATGAAGTCCCACGGGTCACTGTTGGTGTTGCTGACGCGGATCTCCACGTCGTGGCCCTGGTCCGAGAGCACGTTGCCCAGGGCCGATGCGGCCGCCGGAAGCCAGAGCCACTCGCTGGCAAAGTGCGAAACGTCAATGAGATAGGGCCGGCCGTTCGCCGCCGACTCCCGGGCTTCGGACGCCGGATGGTGCCGGAGGTCGGCGGTGACATAAACATCAGCGTTGCTGGCCCGCACCTCATCGAACAGGGAGTCGCCCGCGCCCCCACACACCGCGATGCGCCGCACCAGGCCGTCCTTGTCGCCTGAGACCCGGACTCCGCCGGCTACCGAGGGCAGGATGCCGAAGACACGCGCAGCGAAATCCCCCAGGCTCATGACGTCGGCAAGATCACCCACCCGGCCAATGCCCTCCTCGGGGAGACCGTTCGCGGCGACAGTCAGCGGTGCCACATCCTCCAGTCCCAGCGCATCGGCCAGCACATCGGAAACACCCCCGACGGCGGAATCGCCATTGGTATGCACAGTCAGCAGTGCCGTGCCTGACTCGATGAGCCGGTGGATCGCCTGGCCCTTGGCGGTGGTGGCGGCAACAGATGTGACCCCTTTGAGCAGCAGGGGGTGGTGGGTTATTAGCAGCTCGGCGCCCCACTCCACGGCCTCGTCGATGACCGCCAGGGTGGGATCCACGGCGAACATCACTTTGCTGACGGATGCGGCGGGGTGACCCGCCACCAGACCCACTTCATCCCAGTTTTCGGCCAGGGACTCAGGCCAGAGTTCCTCAACGGCCAGCAGGACCTGGCCCAGGGTGGGGGCAAGCGGCGTCTCTTCCTCGGCGCTGTCCCCGGAGCCGGTGCCGTCCCGGTCCGCATCTGTCACGCCGGTGTCTGCAGATTCCATAGACTCAGTTTTACCCCATCCCGCCGTTTGGCCGGCACGTGCCACAGTCTCGTAGGGTGGTCAGGGAATCATCCGGGGCGCTCAACCATTGAAGAGGTCATGAAAACTTTTGTTCTCGGCGGAGGCTGCTTCTGGTGCCTGGACGCCGTTTACCAGAAAACCAAGGGCGTCACCTCAGTTGTTTCGGGGTATACGGGCGGTCATGATCCGCAGCCTGACTACTATTCGGTCTGCAGTGGAACGACGGGCCACGCCGAGGCTGTGGCGGTGACTTTTGACGAGTCCGTCATCCCGGCGGAAGTCATCCTTGACATGTTCTTCGCGCTTCATGATCCCACCACGCTCAACCGCCAGGGCTACGACGTGGGTACCCAATACCGCTCCTCGATGTTCTACGAGACTACTGAGGAGAAGATCCTCTTCGAGGAAGCCATTGAGCGGAACCAGGCACTGTGGTCCCATCCGATTGTCACCGAGGTCAGCAGGCTCGCACGTTTCCACGTGGCCGAGGAGATCCATCAGGACTACTACGCCAAGTACCCTGAGCAGGGCTACTGCCAGGTGATCATCAACCCCAAGCTTGCGAAGGCCCGCAAATATTACTCTGCATGGCTTAATGCTTAGCAGCGTCAGCGGCCCCTCGTTAGGCTGACCTCAGTATTCATCCTTCTTCAGATAGGCGTATGTACATGGCACGGATCTATGACGATGTGACGCAGCTGGTCGGCGGCACCCCGCTGGTTCGACTGAACCGGCTGAGCGAAGGCCTGGACGCCACCGTCGCGGTCAAGCTTGAGTTCTATAACCCGGCAAACAGCGTCAAGGACCGCATCGGTGTAGCCATCGTGGACGCCGCGGAGAAGTCAGGCGCCCTCAAGCCCGGCGGCACTATCGTCGAAGGCACCTCCGGGAACACGGGCATTGCCCTCGCCATGGTGGGCGCGGCACGCGGCTACAAAGTCATTCTGACCATGCCCGAAACCATGTCCACCGAGCGTCGCGTGATGCTCCGCGCTTTTGGTGCCGAAATTGTGCTGACCCCGGGCTCGGAGGGCATGCGGGGCGCCGTAGAGAAGGCCCAGGAAATCGTGGCCAACACCGAAAACGCCATCTGGGCCCAGCAGTTCGCCAACGAGGCCAACCCCCAGATCCACCGCGAAACCACCGCTGAAGAAATCTGGTCCGATACCGACGGCAAGGTGGACATCTTTATTTCCGGCATCGGCACCGGCGGAACCATCACCGGCGTCGGGCAGGTCCTGAAGGAGCGCAAGCCAGGGGTCCAGATTGTAGCCGTGGAACCTAAGGATTCAGCCATCCTGAACGGCGGCGCACCCGGACCCCACAAGATCCAGGGCCTGGGAGCCAACTTCATCCCGGAACTGCTGGACACCAGCGTCTACGATGAGGTCCTGGACGCCACCCTTGAGGATTCAGTGCGGGTTGCACGCGACCTCGGCGTCAAGGAAGGCATCCTCGGTGGCATCTCCTCAGGCGCCATCGTCTGGGGCGCCCTGGAACTCGCCAAGCGCCCGGAGAACGCCGGCAAGCTGATCGTTGCTGTAGTGTGCGACTTTGGCGAGCGTTACATCTCCACCGTGCTCTATGACGACATCCGCGGCTGATCCGGCCGTTGTCGCCCCGTTTCCTGTAGAAAGAACTTCGTGGGCTTTTTCGCAAGACTGAAGGAAGACCTCGACGCCGCCCGGTCACATGACCCGGCGGCTCGAGGTTCTTTTGAGAACTTTTTCGCCTATTCAGGGCTCCATGCCATCTGGATTCACCGGCTGACACATCATCTGTGGCAAACCCCCGGCCTGCGCTTCCCCGCGCGCCTGGTGGGCCAGTTTGGCCGTTTCCTGACAGGCATTGAGATCCATCCCGGAGCCACCATCGGCCGGCGCTTCTTCATCGACCACGGCATGGGCGTGGTCATCGGTGAGACTGCCGAGATCGGCGAGGACGTCATGATCTACCATGGCGTGACGCTCGGCGGGCGGTCTCTGGCCAAGGTCAAACGCCACCCCACCATTGAGGACCGGGTGACCATCGGCGCGGGAGCCAAGATCCTGGGACCCATCACCATCGGCCGGGACAGCGCCGTGGGCGCCAACGCCGTGGTGGTCAAGGACGCTCCCCCGGAGTCGATCGTGACCGGCGTGCCCGCCAAGTGGCGCCACCGCGACGCGCAGCGCGAGACTAAGCCAGCGGTGGACCCCGCCGAATACGACATCGAATACCGGATCTGACCGTTATACCGCTCCCCCGGTTTTTCCCCCGGCCACACGCTTGAGCACCAGCAATACCAAGGGATCGAAAAGCCGGTCGGGCAGGATCCGCCGCAGCGTCAGGATGGCGCGGGCTCCGCTCCCTGCCGGGTACCGCGTCCGGGGCCGGGCGGACGTCGCCGCATGCAGGATCGCCGCTGCAATAACCGCGGGCTCCGTCGAGGTTTCCGCTCGCCCGGTGGACGCCAAAGCGCCCGACATCAGTTGGGCCTGGGCGGCGTAGGGCCCCGCGCCGCTGGCCTCACGCAGTCCCTGAGCAGCCACCCGTCCCCATTCGGAGAGTGTGCCTGCCGGCTCGATGATGGACACGCTGATCCCGTGCGGCTTCAGCTCCAGCCTCAGCGAATCGCTCAGGCCCTCCACCGCGAACTTCGAGGCGTGGTACCAGGCGCCGAGCGGCTCATAGAACTTTCCGCCGATGGAGGAAATGTTGATGATCCGCCCCTGGCCCGCCTGCCGCATGCCCGGCAAGACCAACTGCGTCATCCTGGCAAGCCCGAAGACATTCACCTCGAACTGGCGCCGGCCCTCGGCCAGGTCCACGTCTTCCAGCGCCCCGTAGGACCCGTACCCGGCATTGTTGACCAGCACATCGATGCGTCCGCGCTCCGTCAGGACACGGCCGACGGCGGTACTCATCGAGGCCTCGTCCGTCACGTCAAGTGCCAGGACCTGGACGCCGAGCGCCGCCAGCGGCTCCATCCTGTCCACGCGGCGGGCTCCCGCGTACACGAGGAAGCCGTGGCCGCTCAGGGTCCGGGCCGCCTCGAACCCGATTCCGGTGGACGCTCCGGTGATGAATGCGACTGGCTTGGGCATCGTGGACTCCTTGATTGGACTGGCACCTGCACCTGCTCGCCGGACACCTGTTGGCCGGACACCTGTTCGACTGGCACCTGCTGCCGGGAAACGCCAACGGCCGGCGACTCCCAGACTATCTTCGGGAGTGCCGGCCGCAGGGTGATTCAGTAAGCGCAGTTCTAGTGCGTGTCCACTGCTTCGATTTCAGACTTGTCCTCGCCCCAGAGGGTGTGGAACGTGCCTGCGGAGTCGACGCGGCCGTACGTGTGGGCGCCGAAGAGGTCGCGCTGGCCCTGAATCAGGGCGGCAGCCACACGCTTGCGGCGAAGGCCGTCGTAGTAGGCGAGCGAGGAGGAGAACACCGGTACCGGGATGCCCAGCTGGACAGCCGTGGCCACCACGCGGCGCCAGGCCGGCAGTGCGTCCGCGATGGCCTTGGTGAACGCCGGGGCGAACAGCAGGTTGGCTGGCTTCTCCTCAGCGGCGTAGGCCTTGGTGATGTCCTTGAGCAGCTCGGCGCGGATAATGCAGCCGGCCCGCCACAGGGAGGCGATCTCGTCCAGCTTCAGGTCCCAGCCGTATTCCTTGGCGGAGGAGGTCAGCATGTCCAGGCCCTGGGCGTAGGACACGAGCTTGGACGCGTAGAGTGCCTGGCGGACGTCCTCAACGAAGGTTTCCGGGATTTCGACGGCGGCTTCCCCGCCCGCCAGCAGTTCCTGGCCAAGCTTGCGCTGCTCGGTTTGGGAAGAAAGCGCACGGGCAAAGACGGATTCGGCGATTCCGGAGACCGGGGAGCCGAGCTCGAGGGCGGAGATGACCGTCCAGCGGCCGGTGCCCTTCTGGCCTGCGGCGTCAATCACAACGTCAACGAACGGCTTGCCGGTCTTGGCGTCGACATGACCCAGGACTTCGGCGGAGATCTCGATCAGGAACGACGAGAGGTCGCCCTTGTTCCACTCGGTGAAGATCTTGGCCTGCTCGGCGGGCTCGATGCCGGCGCCGGAGCGGAGGAGGTCGAAAGCCTCGCCGATAACCTGCATGTCGGCATATTCGATGCCGTTGTGAACCATCTTGACGAAGTGGCCGGCGCCGTCGGTGCCGATCCAGGCGCAGCAGGGCTCGCCGTCCACCTTGGCGGAGATCTTTTCGAGCAGCGGGCCGAGGGCCTTGTAGGACTCCTTCGAACCGCCGGGCATGATCGAGGGTCCGTTGAGTGCGCCTTCTTCGCCACCGGAGACACCGACGCCCACGAAGTGCAGGTCCTTCTTGGCGAGGGCGGCCTCGCGGCGGCGGGTGTCCTCGTAGTGCGAGTTTCCGGCGTCGATGATGATGTCGCCGGCTTCCAGCAGGGGTTCAAGCTGCTCGATCACGGAGTCCACGGGCTTGCCGGCCTTGACCATGATCAGGACGCGGCGGGGCTTCTCCAGTGAGTCGACCAGCTCCTGCAGTGTTTCGGTGCGGATGAAGTTCCCGTCCGTACCGTGCTTTTCGAGCAGCGCGTCAGTCTTTTCCACGGACCTGTTGTGCAGGGCAACCGTGAAACCGTTGCGTGCCAGGTTGCGGGCCAGGTTGGCTCCCATCACCGCAAGGCCGGTGACACCGATGTGTGCAGACATCAAAACTCCAATTCATTGTGTTCAATGGACGTGCAGAGGGCTCCGTGTTAGCCGTGAAGCAAGCTCCCACGAACCGATGGATCCGATTAAAGCATATATATTCGCTGTGCTGAGGGGAAGCTGCTTCCACTTTGTGGAACGCGGCAGGCCAATCCCCGTTTAGGCTTGACACCATGTCCACCAGCTTGCATCACCGTGCCATCGAGAATGTTGGCACCCGAATCGTCACGGGTGACCTCCCCACCGGACACGTTATGCTGGCCGAGCAGCTGGAGGAAGAGCTGAAGGTTTCCCGGTCCGTGGTCCGTGAAGCCGTGCGCGTTCTCCAGTCGCTGGGCCTGGTGGAAACCATTAAGCGCGTGGGTATCCGTGTCCTGCCGCCCAGCCGCTGGAATCCCTTCGATCCGCAGGTGATCCGGTGGCGGCTTTCCAGTGAGGGACGGGGCGCCCAGCTGCGGTCGCTGATCGAACTGCGTTCCGCCGTCGAGCCCGCCGCTGCCGAGCTTGCCGCAAACAACGCCCCCGCGGCGCTGCGCTCCGAGCTGGTTGACATAGCCCATGCCATGCGCGACGCCGGGCACAACGGGGAAGCGCAAAGGTTCCTGGAACTGGACATCGCGTTCCACTCGGTGCTGCTTTCCGGGTCCGGCAACGAAATGTTCGCCAACCTGATGGGGCAGGTGGCTGAGACCCTTACCGGCCGAACCGTTCACGGCCTCATGCCGGAACACCCCCACGAGGGCGCCCTGCAGTGGCATGTTGACCTGGCCGAGGCCGTGGCCGCCGGGGACGCCGCAGCCGCCCGCAGTGCCTCCGAGCAGATCATGCGACGGACCACGTCCAGGCTTTCGGGAACCTGGACCGATCAGCCCCGCGTTTTTATACCGGTCCGCCGGCCCTGAACTCCGATTCCGCAGGGAACCACCCCTGGAATCCCCGGCCTGCCGGTGACACCGGGCCGCCGGTAAAACGGAGAAGCCGCTAATACCGGGAGGCCGCCGGAAGTTATTCGGAGTGGAAGCTGAGCAGCACTTTGCCTGATTCGGCCGAGTTCTTGGCGGTGGCGAAGGCTTCCAGGCCCTCGGTGAGAGGGTATTCGTGGGTGATGACGGGGTCGATGCGCAAGGTGCCGTCGGCCAGGGCGGCGATGACCTCGTCGATTTCGCTGTTGAACCGGAAGGAGCCACGCAGGTCCAGTTCCCGGGTGATGGCCAGGGAGATCAGGACCGGCTGGGGGCCGCTCGGCAGCAGCCCGACCATGACCACCGTCCCGCCGCGGGCCGCGCCAGCGATGGCGGAGGCCAGGCCGTGGTGGCTGCCGGAAGACTCAATGACGACGTCGGCCTGCACCGCCGCGATGGCGTCCGCCTCCCCGGCCTGCAGGACCTGGTCCGCTCCCACGGCTATGGCGGTCTCCAGCGGTTTGGGGTGGACGTCCACGGCCGTGATCCGCGCGGCGCCGGCCCGCTTGAGGACGGCAACGGCCAAGGCACCGATCGGCCCGGAGCCGATCACCAGCGCGGACTTGCCGGCCACGTTCCCGGCCCGGGCCACGGCATGCCAGACCACACTGGCCGGTTCGATCAGCGCCGCGGTCCGCAGATCCATTCCCGCGGGCAGCGTCCGGAGCATCCGGGCGGGCAGGGTCACGAAGCGGGCGAATGCCCCGTCGGTGTGCGGGAACCGCGCCGCGGAGCCCAGGTAGGTGCAGCCCGGGGAGAGGTTGGGCCGGTCCGCCGGGTACCGCACCGTGCCGTCTCCCGGGCCAGGCGTTGCGGGGTGGACCGCCACCGCGGTCCCGGCGGCGGGGCCGGTACCGTCCGCCGCGGCCACCGCCACGGTCCCGGAAATCTCGTGGCCCAGCACCAGCGGCGCCTTCAGGATCGATTCCCCCGCGGCGCCGTGCAGCCAGTAATGCACGTCCGACCCGCAAATTCCGCCGTAGGCCACCTCCACCACGGCCTCGTGCGGGGCGGGTGCCTTCACCGGAACCTCCTCGATCCGCAGATCCCCGGCCGCGTACGCGATCACCGCCGGCCCCGACTCCGGCAGGGCAAGAACCGGCGGGGCAGAAACCGCCGGCACCGAAACCGGCGGGGCAGAAACCGGAACCGCGGGCCCTGGCGCCGCAGATCCTGGGGCAGCGGATCCCGTGCCGGTTGCTTCAGTCATGGCTGACCCGTTCATCAGACCACCACCGTCATTCCGCCGTCGATAAAGATCGTCTGTCCGTTCACAAAGTCCGACCCCGCCGAGGCCAGCCACACCGCCGGGCCCGCGAGGTCCTGCACGGTCCCCCACCGCGCCGCCGGGGTCCGGCCCAGGATCCAGGCGTTGAACTGCTCATCATCCACCAGGTTCTGGGTCATCTCCGTATGGATATAGCCGGGCGCGATCCCGTTGATCTGCAGCCCGGACCCGGCCCACTCAGCCGTCATGGCCCGGGTCAGGTTCCGCAACCCGCCCTTCGCCGCCACATACGGAGCGATCGTAGGCCGCGCCAGGTCCGTCTGCACCGAACAAATATTGATGATCTTGCCCCGCCCGCGCGGAATCATATGCCGGGCCGCTTCCCGGCCCACCAGGAACGCGCTCGTCAGGTCCGTGGCGATTACCCGCTCCCAGTCCGCGACATCCAGCTCCAGCATCGGCACCCGGTGCTGGATTCCGGCGTTATTCACCAGGATCCCCAGCGGCCCCACCTGCTCCTCCACCCAGGCCACGCCCCGGGCAGCCTCCGCATCACTGGTGACGTCAAACGCCACGCTGTGGATCCGCCCCGGCGCGAAATCGGCCGCCAACGCCACCTCCGCGGCCTTCAACCGCTCCGTATCAAGGCCGTTCAACACCACCGTGGCACCGGCCTCGGCCAGCGCCCTCGCCAAGGCATGACCAATCCCCCGGCTCGAGCCTGTCACCAAAGCAACCCGCCCCGTCAGATCAAAAAGTGAACTCATGCTGAAACTATCCCTTTCATGGCGCCGCCCGCTGCGTCGCTGAGTTGTGAAATGGCCTGCCGGACAACAGCCAGGTCCTGGTCGCCCAGGCCCTGACGCTTGAGTTCGGCGTAAAGTTCGACGCCGGCACTCGCCATCGGTGCCGCGGAGCCGGCCGCCCTGGCCGAGTCGAGCACGAAGGACAGATCCTTGTGCATGAATTTGGCCGGA
Organism: Pseudarthrobacter sp. IC2-21; assembly: GCF_034048115.1. NCBI lineage: Bacteria > Bacillati > Actinomycetota > Actinomycetes > Micrococcales > Micrococcaceae > Pseudarthrobacter > Pseudarthrobacter sp. IC2-21. The sequence continues at coordinate 2,426,947 of NZ_CP139145.1, forward strand.
CCTGTGGGCGTGTAGTCCTTCCGCACCAGCCGCGGCCCCACGTTTTCCAGTACGCGGCTGCCCGCCAGGCCGCCGGCCAGTACCTCGAAGAGTGCCGCCGGGTCCATGCCCGAACGTTCAGCGAGTTCCGCGGCCTCGGCGAGGGCCGCCGTCGTGGTTCCCACGATCAGTTGGTTGCACGCCTTGGCCAGCGACCCTGAACCCAAGGGGCCCATGTGCCGGACCGTGGTTCCCATCGCGGCAAAGAAGGATCCGAGGCGCTGGAAGTCCCCGGGGGACCCGCCCGCCATGATGGCCAGGGTACCGTCGGCTGCCCCCTGTGTTCCGCCGCTGACCGGCGCGTCCACCACCACGGCCCGGCCCTGAGTTGCCCCTGCCACCCGGTTGCCGAAGTCCTTGACTTTTGCAGGTGAAACAGAGCTCATGACCACCAATGACGTACCGGGCGCCGGCGGAATTTCGGCCCAGCGTGCCAGGAGATCCTCCGCTGCCTCTTCGATGAAGGACAGGTCCGGCAGCATAAAAGCGATGACCGGCAAGTCACGCAGTGCCGCAACGCTCGGCGCCTGGCGGCCGCCGGCCGCCACGAAGTGCTGCAGGGGTCCGGCGGAACGGTTCCAGGCGGTGACGTCCCACCCGGCGCGAAGCAGATTCTCCGCCATGGGCAGCCCCATCAGTCCCAGGCCCACAAAGCCCGCTCGTTTGTCATCCATCAATAGGCCTCGACTCACATCGTTGTGTGGTTAATGTAGGGACATCTGTCCAATATCCTAGCCGCTATTCAGTATGATGAACACTATGACGACTCAAACGACCGTCGCGATTGCCGTCCCGCTCGAAGCTGAGCTCGTGGACCGCATCCGCGCAGTAGACCCTTCTGTCACCGTGCTCTACGAGCCTGACCTCCTTCCCCCGGAGCGTTTTCCTGCTGACCACTCCGGGGATCCGGATTTCAAGCGGACGCCCGCTCAGGAAGAGCAGTATTGGGACATGCTCAGCAAGGCGCAGGTCCTGTACGGCCTGCCAAACGAAAGCCCGGCAGGCCTGGCGCGCATTGCACGCGAGAACCCGCGGCTGCAGTGGGTGCACGCCATGGCGGCCGGCGCCGGCGGCGCGGTCAAGGCTTCGGGGCTGGATCCGGAAACCCTCAGCAAGTTCAAGGTAACCACCTCGGCCGGGGTTCACGCCCTGCCGCTGGCAGAATTCGCCGCGCTGGGAATCCTCAACGGCTTCAAGCGCAGCGCCGAGCTGGTCCAGGACCAGGCCGCCAAGGTGTGGCCTGAACTCAGGACTCCCACCAGGCTGGTCAGCGGATCAACGCTGGTTGTTACGGGCCTTGGTGAGATCGGACTTGAGACGGCCCGCATTGCACGGGCCCTGGGCATGAAGGTCAGCGGCACCAAGCGCACTGTGGAACCCATCGAGGGGATCGAACACGTTGCTGGCAACGACGGGCTTGCCCGGCTCCTGGCCACTGCCGATGCCGTGGTGAACACCTTGCCCGGTACGCCGTTCACGGAGAAGCTGTTCAACCGCGATGCGTTTGCAGCGATGAAGCCCGGGACGGTGTTTGTGAACGTTGGCCGCGGCACCGTGGTGGACGAAGAGGCCCTCCTGGAAGCACTCAACAACGGCCAGGTCTCCTATGCATGCCTGGACGTCTTTGCCGTAGAACCCCTCCCCCAGGACAGCCCGCTGTGGGAGCACCCGAAGGTGCTGGTATCACCGCATACTTCCGCGCTCAGTGCGGCGGAAAACCGCCTGATCACCGAGCGTTTCTGCAGCAACCTTCGCACATTCCTCGACGGCGGCGACCTCCCGCACCTGGTGGACCCGGTCCACTTCTACTGACGGGAACCGCCCCCGCACGCACCATAAGAGCTGCGTAGAGAGCCCCCGCTGGAATCCTGGCTCAAGGGATCCCGGCAGGGGCTCTTCCCGTTGTCCGGCCGGACGCCGGGCCTGGTTCCAGTGTCGCTACTCCGGGCCCGGTTCCAACGTCGCTGGTCCGGCAGGCCCCCACAACAACCGCAGGCGGCCTCCCTTACCGGGGAGGCCGCCTGCGGTTCGCGTCCAGAGGTTCGACTAGCTGGCGTCCTCCACGAGGACCAGGTCGCGGCCGTTGGTCTCCGGGGTGAAGAACGTTGTGCCGAAGGAAATCAGGGCCAGGACCAGCGAATAGATCGCGGGGACCAGCCAGGAGTGGCCCGTGGCCGCCAGAAGGGCAACGCCGATCATGGGAGCAAAGCCGCCGGCGAGCACGGCCGAAAGTTCACGGCTGAGCGCTACGCCCGTGAAGCGGTGCTGGGAGCCGAAGAGTTCGGGCAACAGGGCGCACTGCGGGCCAAGCATGGACTGAACCCCGAGGGCGATGCCCACCACCATGACCACCCAGACGAGGGTGACGCTGCCCAGGGTGACCAGGTAAAAGGCCGGCAGGGCGATGACGGCCTGGAACAGGGCGCCGTAGCGGTAGACGGGCACCCGCCCGAAACGGTCAGAGAGGGCTCCGAAGGTGACCACCATGACCGCCGCGAATCCGGCGGCAATGAGCAGGCCCGTGGGACCTATGAACTTGTCGCCCGCGAAAATGCCTGCCGGCATGCTGATGAAGGACACCAACAAAGCGGAGTAGATGGATGAGTTGCCGTTTTCGCCCATGCGCAGTCCGATGCCAATGAGCACATTCTTCTTCGAGTGCTTCCAGATCTGGCTAACGGGGTTCTTGACCACGGCTTTGTGCTTTTCAAGCTCCTGGAAGACCGGGGTCTCCTTGAGCCGGAGCCTGATGAACACCGCAATGACGATCAGGATGACGCTGGCCAGGAACGGCACGCGCCAGAGCCAGCCCTGCAGCACTTCCTTGTCCGCAAGCGCCATCAGGGCGAAGGTGCCGGCACCGAGCAGCGTGCCGAGCTGAATGCCGACAAACGGCAGCGAGGCGAAGAAACCACGGCGGCGCCGCGGTGCCACTTCCGAGATCAAGGTGGTGGCGCCGGCCTGCTCCGCCCCCGCACCCAGACCCTGCAGGATGCGCAGCGCCACGAGCAGGACTGCTCCGAGCATGCCGGCCTGCTCAAAGGTGGGCAGGAGTCCGATGGCAAAACTCGCCATGCCCATCAGCCCGATGGTCAGGATCAGGACCATCTTCCTGCCGAAGCGGTCGCCGATGTATCCGAAAACGACGCCGCCGAACGGCCGGGCGGCAAAGCCCACGCCGTAAGTGGCGAAGGAAGCGATCACTGCGCCGCTCTCGCCCAGCGGGGAGAAGAACAGCGGACCGAAGATGAGCGCGGACGCCAGGCCGTAAATGTAGAAGTCGTAGTACTCCAAGGCGGAGCCTACTGAGCTGGCAAGAGTTGCCCTTCGCAGCTGCTCAGGATCGACGGTGGCGCCGTCCACGTCAGCCAACGGTGAATTAGTACGAGTTGTCACAAGAACTCCCTCAAGAACACTCCAGACCCCCGTTGGCCTGGTGGGATAGCGAAATCGCCTGTTGTGTAGATCACTATATTGAACAGAGTACAGCAAGTTGAACAGCTGGCAAGAGCCCTGCCCCGATTTCGTTACCGCCAAGCGGCCTGTGGACGTTTCTAGCCCATGGGATTGCCCAAAGACCGGGCCAGCTCTTTCAGCTCCTTGACCATCTGCGACCCCTGCTCTTCGGAGTACGTCGCCTTGAGGGCAGTGACCGACAGGCCAAGGCTTGGCCCGTGGGCGCCGCGAGTGGGGACGGATACTGCCAGACACACAACGCCGGTGGTGGACTCCTCATCCTCGAAGGCATAGCCCTGTGCCCTGATCTCGCGCAGCTGGGCCTTCAATTCCGCCCCCGTACGCAAAGATTTGGGGGTGAGTACCGGCAGCTCGGCCTGATCGGGAAACATTGCTTCAATGTCATGGTCATGGAGGCGGGCAATCAGGGCCTTACCTACGGCACACAGCGAGACGGGCATTTTGTCGCCGATGTTTGAGGTCAGCCGCACCGCCGGGTGCCCCTCATACCGGGCCAGATAAATGACGTTCGTACCGTCCAGCATGGCAATGCGGACGGTCTCCCCCGAGAGCGTTGGTGCTTGTTCGCAGAACCGGTAAAACTCCTGCACTTCATCCAAACGGCTCAGGTAGGCGGCACCGAGCTCCACGAGTTTCCGGCCCAGAGTGAACTCCGCGCCGTGGCGGCTGATGAGCCGGGCCTCCTCCAGGGCCAACAACAGGTTGGAGGTGGATGATTTGGGGATTCCCAGCTCGCGGGCCAGGTCACTAAGCGTCAGCCTGCCGGTGGCTGAGGCTGCCAGGGCGTCCATGACTGCGGCGGCGCGGGTGACTGCCGGCGCCGGCGAGGCGCTCCCCAGGCCGTCGGAGGAGCGGGGGGTGCGGGAATCGGCCATGATTCTCCTTCGATCGGCACGCTGGGAGCACTTTGGGTACTGTTGTTCATTCAGCTGAACAGTAACCATCATAATGGCTGGGGTGTGGTTCAGCGCAGAACCTCACAGGATCAGGCCGCGGCACCGCCTCGCGACACGGAGTGGAAGCAATTGTTTGTTTCCGGCAGTTCACTGTATATTCATTTCAGACCCTCCACCGCGGCATCCCCCAATAGTCGCGGTGGAGGGTTTTCCAATGCCCGCCGGATGCGTCCGTGGCCGCCGGATGCCTCAGACTGCATCAGCCTCAGCTTCGCGCAGCCGCCACCCACCGCCGAGGCCATCGCGTTCCAGCACCATGGTGGTGAGCGCCGACCGCAGGTTGCTGCCCAGTCTCACCTGGATCTGGAGCACCTCCACATCGACGCGGCCCAGCCCCTTGGGCATTCGCCGCTGATCCTCCCACCAGCTCACCCGCTCGAACCACCGCACCGTTTCGGCAGCCACGGCCCATTCCCTGCCTCCCCGGACGACCGCCGTCGGGATTCCTTCCCGCGACGTCTTCACCACCACATATTCCATGGCGGGAACACTAGGCGGAGGCACCGACAATCAGCCCTCGGACGCCGTCCCTCTTGGCTGTGTCCCCCTTGGCGGCGTCCCTCTTAGACGCGGCGGGGAAACAAAAAACCCCGCCGTTCCCGGACCATGAGGTCTTGGAACAAACGGGGCTCTACGTGTGGGTCCTACCGGGATCGAACCGATGACATCCACGGTGTAAACGTGGCGCTCTACCAGCTGAGCTAAAGACCCAAATGGTTAGTTTTCGCACTTCAGCGCGTCAACCAACGAACATAAACTCTACCTGATGTGCAGGAGCAAAAGCCAATCCGCGCCCGGCAGCGGCTCATGCCCCTAAGTCAGAGGTCGGGAAGTTCGGCGGCAAGCCACGTCAGTGACTCGCCGACACCCGCATGGACCTTGATGGTCGCCTGGGGATCGCCGCGGGTCTCACCGCGGTTGATGATCACCACCGGTTTGCCGTCCTTGGCCGCATGACGGACGAACCGCAGCCCGCTCATCACGGTGAGTGAAGACCCGGCAACCAGGAGGGCGGCCGCCTCGTCCACCATCGCGTAGGCGGCCTCTACCCGCTCCTTGGGGACATTCTCGCCGAAATATACAAAATCGGGCTTGAGTGTTCCGCCGCAGGCGGGGCAGGCCGCAACAACAAAGCTGCTGATCAGCGCCGAATCATCCACGGTTGCATCGGCATCGGGCGCCATCTCCACGAGGCCGGATTCGGTGGCACGCGCCAGGAATTCCGGGTTCAGCTCTGTCAACACTCCGGCCAGCAGCCCCCTGGTGTAGGTCCGCCGGCAGTCCAGGCAGATCACCTGGTCAAAGCGGCCGTGAAGGTCGATCACGTTGGTGCTGCCCGCCTCTTCGTGGAGCCGGTCCACATTCTGCGTGATGAGTCCGCTCAACAGACCCCGCCGCTCAAGTTGCGCCACGGCGTGGTGCCCCTGGTTGGGATCGGCATGACGTAAATGCGACCAGCCAATATGGTTCCGCGCCCAGTACCGCTGCCGGTTGGCCGGATCGCGAACAAACTCCTGATAGGTCATCGGAGAACGGGGGACGGCGTCCGGGCCGCGGTAATCCGGAATGCCCGAATCCGTGCTCAGCCCGGCGCCGGTCAGCAGCGCCAGGCGCCGGCCGGACAGCAGTGCCCGGACACTTTCCAACTCCCGCAACTGTTCAGCCGGCAGCAGGGCAGGCCGGGCAGCGGGAAGGCTGGCGAAGCCCGTCAGGCCCACGCCAACACCCCGCTGCCGCTGGTTCATTGTGGCCTCAGGCCTGGTCCAGGCCCGCCAGGACGTCGCGGTACTCGGAAAGCTCACGGGCCTGTCCGCGCGGATTCACCACAACGTAACGGATGGTTCCGGCTGCATCAATGATGAAGGTGCCGCGCTTGGCCATCCCGGTCTCAGTGTCGAAGACCCCATAGGTGCTTGCCACTGCCCCGTGCGGCCAAAAATCAGCCAGCAGATCGAAGCCGTAGGCTTCCTTTTCGGCGTAAGCCCGCAGGCTGAACTTGCTGTCCACTGAGACGGCCAGGACGGTGGCCCTGGCATCTTCGAAGACCGCCAGGTTGTCCCGGATTTCGCAGAGCTCTCCCGTGCAGATCCCGGAGAACGCGAAGGGGTAGAAAACCAGGACCACGTTCTGTCCGCGGAACGATGACAGCTTCACGGGCTCGCCGAACTGGTTCACCAGTTCGAAATCCGGGGCGGTCTCCCCCACCGCCGGGACGGGCCCGGGGGCCAGGGAAAGTGCCGGCGTCACTTATTCTTCTTGCTGACCAGGCGGGTTGCGCTCCAGTCCTTGGAGACACCCGCCGACGTTGTCAGGTGCAGGCCGGCTGTGGGCGCAGCCTCCTGGATTTCCGCCGGGGACACATAGCCCGGACGTCCGGACTTAGGTGTCAACACCCACACCACGCCGCCTTCACTCAATGTGGTCAGCGAATCCATGAGGGTATCCACCAGATCCCCGTCGCCGTCCCGCCACCAAAAAATGACAGCGTCTACAACGTCATGGTCGTCTTCATCGAGGAGTTCGGACCCCGTGAGGTCCTCAATATCATCACGCAAGTCGAAATCGACATCATCGTCGTAGCCGAACTCCTGAATCAGATCCCCGCTTTTGAAACCCAATTTTTCCGCCACATTTACCGAAGTGGCGGCGTCGGCCTCGCTCACGTGTTCCTCCAATACCTAATACCTGCAATTTGCATAGTGATTTCCATTACCCCAAGCCAACACCCTTTGTGCCTGCGCTTCAAGCTGTCCACCCCGCGATCCACCATATTCTGCGTCACATCACGGGCTTCCGGCCTGCGTTGCAGGGGCTTTCGTCACACAACCAGTATGACGGCGAAATACAACTGCGGCGCCACGGACGCGGCTACGCATCGTGCTGAAGTCAGAGCTAGAGTGGCTGGTGACAACTATGCCTGCGGGGCGACCGCCAGGAATTGAATGCAGACATAGGCGTGATAGGACCCTGCCCGGCGCACATGACCGGGCTGTTGTAACCGATACGTCGCACACGTCGCAGTCATCCCGGACAGTCACCCTGCCCGGCGTGAGGGCGCCGATGCATGCGCGCAAAGAGAGGTTGGACGTGGCTGCAGGAGAAGATACCTCCCATATCCTCAGCGGGTTGACTAACCAGCTGCCTGATCGTGATCCGGAAGAGACCGCCGAATGGGTTGAGTCCCTGGACGCGCTGATCAGGGAACAGGGCACTGAGCGTGCCCAATACATCATGCGGAGTCTGCTGCAGCGTGCGGGTGCGCAAAGCGTGGGCGTTCCGATGGTGACGACCACGGATTATGTGAACACCATTCCCGTGGACCAGGAAGCGCCGTTCCCCGGTAACGAGGAATACGAGCGCCGGTACCGGGCGTACATGCGGTGGAACGCCGCGATCATGGTGCACCGGGCGCAGCGGGCGAACATCGGGGTCGGCGGGCATATTTCCACGTACGCCGGCGCCGCGACGCTGTACGAGGTGGGTTTCAACCACTTCTTCCGCGGCAAGGACCATCCCGGCGGCGGTGACCAGGTCTTCTTCCAGGGCCACGCGTCCCCGGGGATGTACGCCCGCGCCTTTATGGAAGGCCGGCTGACCGAGGAGGACATGGACGGCTTCCGCCAGGAGAAGTCCAAACAAGGCCATGCGCTGTCCTCCTACCCGCACCCGCGGCTGATGCCGGAGTTCTGGGAATTTCCCACGGTCTCGATGGGCATCGGCCCGATGAACGCGATCTACCAGGCCCAGTCCAACCGCTACCTGCATAACCGCGGGCTGAAGGACACTTCGGACCAGCAGGTCTGGGCGTTCCTGGGCGACGGGGAGATGGATGAGCCCGAGTCCCGCGGCCTGCTCCAGCTCGCCGCGAACGAGAACCTGGACAACCTGAACTTCGTCATTAACTGCAACCTCCAGCGCCTGGACGGGCCGGTGCGCGGCAACGGCAAGATCATGCAGGAACTCGAAGCGTTCTTCCGCGGCGCGGGCTGGAACGTGATCAAGGTGGTCTGGGGCCGGGAGTGGGATGACCTGCTCGCCAAGGACACCGACGGCTCGCTCGTGAAGGTCATGAACGAGACCGTCGACGGGGACTACCAGACCTACAAGGCCGAGTCCGGCGGGTTCGTGCGGGACCATTTCTTCGGCCAGACCCCGCAGACCAAGGACATGGTCGCGGACCTCTCCGATGATGAGATCTGGAACCTCAAGCGCGGCGGCCATGACTACCACAAGGTCTACGCCGCGTATAAGGCAGCGACCGAGTTCAAGGGCAAACCGACCGTGATCCTGGCGCACACCGTCAAGGGCTACGGACTCGGACCGCACTTCGAGGGCCGCAACGCGACCCACCAGATGAAGAAACTCACCCTGGATGACCTGAAGAAGTTCCGTGACCACCTGCGGATCCCGGTCACCGACGAACAGCTCGAAAAAGACCTGTACTCACCGCCGTACTACCACCCCGGCTCCGACGCGCCCGAGATCAAGTACATGATGGAACGCCGCGCCGAGCTCGGCGGCGCCGTCCCGGAACGCCGCTCCAAGCACCAGGACATCGCCCTGCCGGACGCGAAGACCTACGAGGTCGCCAAACGTGGTTCGGGCAAGCAGCAGGCCGCGACCACCATGGCCTTCGTCCGGCTCCTCAAGGACCTCATGCGGGACAAGAACTTCGGCAAGCACATCGCCCCGATCATCCCCGACGAGGCCCGCACGTTCGGCATGGACGCGTTCTTCCCCACGGCCAAGATCTACAACCCCAAGGGTCAGAACTACCTCTCCGTGGACCGCGACCTCGTCCTGGCCTACAAGGAATCCGCGCAGGGCCAGCTGATCCACCCCGGCATCAACGAAGCCGGCGCCGTGGCCGCGTTCACCGCCGCCGGCACCTCCTACGCCACCCACGGCGTGCCGCTGGTTCCGGTCTACGTGTTCTACTCCATGTTCGGCTTCCAGCGCACCGGCGACGCGTTCTGGGCCGCCGGGGACCAGATGGCCCGCGGCTTCATCATCGGCGCCACCGCCGGGCGGACCACCCTGACCGGCGAAGGGCTCCAGCACGCTGACGGCCACTCGCCGCTGCTCGCCTCCACCAACCCGGCCGTCGTGACCTACGACCCCGCGTTCGGCTACGAAATCGGCCACATCATGCGCGACGGCATCGAACGCATGTACGGACCCGACTCCACCGATAGAAACCTGATGTACTACCTCACGGTCTACAACGAGCCGATCACCCAGCCCGCGGAACCCGAGGACCTCGACGTCGACGGCGTACTGAAAGGCATCTACCTCCTCGCCCCGGCAAAGATCGACGGTCCCCGGACCCAGATCCTGGCCTCCGGCGTCTCAGTCCCTTGGGCCATCGAGGCCCAGCGGATCCTCGCCGAGGACTGGGGCGTCTCCGCGGACGTCTGGTCCGTCACGTCCTGGACCGAACTGCGCCGCGACGGCATGGCCGCCGAGGAAGAAGCCTTCCTCAACCCCGGCAAGCCCGCCCGCGTCCCGTTCGTCACCCAGCAGCTCGCAGGGGCCACCGGCCCCGTCGTGGCAGTCTCGGACTACATGAAAGCCGTCCCGGACCAGATCCGCCAATTCGTGCCCAACGAATTCGCCACCCTCGGCGCAGACGGCTTCGGCTTCTCCGACACCCGCGCCGCAGCTCGCCGCTTCTTCAAAAACGACACCCACTCCATCGTGGTCCGTTCCCTGGAGATGCTGGCGCGCCGT